>NZ_CP183331.1:0-310192 GCF_048541895.1 Caulobacter sp. ErkDOM-E
TGCCGACATCGCCCCCGAGGTCCGCGAAATCGGCGATCCCGACGCGCCGATCCTGCGCTATGGACCCGATCCCAAAGCCTTGCCCAAGGAAACCCTGGCCCCGGTCGCCGCCGCGTCGCTGCCCGTTTGGGCAACGGGAATGGCGGCGGTCGAGCCGGCCATCGCCCGCTATGCCGCGCCGTCACGGATCGAGGACGAGGCCGACAGCCGCGCCCCGGCCCCTTCGCCCCTGGCCAAGGTCGAGGGCCTGGGCCGCTACCGGCGGGGCGAGATCATCCACCGGCTGCTGCAGATCCTGCCCGACGTGGCGCCGGCCGAACGCCGCGCGGCGGGACAGCGGCTGCTGACGGCCGAACGCGATCTGTCCGACGATCAGCGGCTGGAAATGGCCACCGCCGCCTTCGGGGTGCTGGAAGACGACCGCTTCGCCGCGGTGTTCGGCCCCGGGTCGCGGGCCGAGGTGGCGCTGGCGGGGACCAGCGTCCTGTTGCCCAAGGGCCTGGCGATCTCGGGCCGGGTCGACCGGCTGGTGGTGACGGACGCGCGGGTTCTGGTGGTCGACTACAAGACCAACCGCCCCGCCCCGGCCAGCATCGAGGCGGCGGATCCGGCCTATCTGGCCCAGATGGCGGTCTATGTTGCGGTGCTGCGCGAGGTGTTCCCAGACCGGCCCGTCGAGGCGGCCCTGGTGTGGACGGATGGGCCCAAACTGATGCCGGTTCCAGAAAAGGTGATGTCCGACGCCCTGCGACGGATCGGCTAGACCGTTGCCGGGAACGTCTGCGGCGCCTACATCTTCTTCAAGCGCTCGCGACGACTCGCGGGCTTTTCTTGTTTCGCGCCGTTCAGAGCGGCGCCCTGATGGAGCGACCCCATGAGCACGGTGACGGTAACCGACGAGACCTTCGAACGCGACGTGCTGCAGGCCGAAGGTCCCGTGCTGGTCGATTTCTGGGCCGAATGGTGCGGCCCCTGCAAGCAGATCGCCCCGGCCCTGGAGCAGATCTCCGAGGAACTCGCCGACCACGTGATCGTGGCCAAGGTCAATATCGAGGACAGCCCCACGACCCCGTCGCGCTACGGCGTGCGCGGCATTCCGACCATGATGCTGTTCCGTGGCGGCCAGATGACCTCGATGAAGGTCGGCGCCATGCCCAAGCAAAAGATCCTGGAATGGCTGACCGAGGCTGGCGTTCAACAGCCCGCCTGATTCTTCCCGGCCCAGACTGAGATCCAGCCGCCCATCCCGCCATGCGGGGTGGGCGGTTTGGTTTCGTGGCCTACGTCTTGGCCCCCTACTTCTTGGCAGACGTGACGATGAACGGCGAGACCGAGGCCGGGGCGGCCTTCTTGTCGGCCTTTGGTTTGCGGACTTCCTTGTTGGACTTCTTCTGACCCTTGGCCATGGGCGGCTCCTGCCAGGACGGGCGCGCCTGCCGGGGATGTCCAGCGGGCCGAGCCGCCCTATCGGCGTGTGGCAGGTGTACGCCCAAGCTCAGCGGGCCGCCTTAACTTATTCTGTCATCCCGGGCGAAGCGCAGCGGAGACCCGGGACCGCGACAAACTCAGAGCTTCCGGCGGTCCCGGCTCGGCGCGCTTCGCGCTTGGCCGGGATGACAGCCTCTATTGAGGCCAGGTTTCCGGGCTCATCGCCAGCACTTCGCCAGCCAGGTACAGCGAGCCGCAGATCAGCACATGCGGGGTCGGCGACAGGGCCAGGGCCTTGCCCAGGGCGTCTTCGAGGCTGTCGCAGGCATGAGCCCGCAGGCCGGCCAGCTCAGCGGCGGCGGCGGTCTGGGCGGCCGGCGCGGCAGCGTGGCCCTCAAAGGTGACGGTGAAGACCTGCGGCTTCAGCGACGCGAACGGCGTGAAGAAGCCGGTGGCATCCTTGTTGGCCAGCAGGCCCGAGATCAGCGCCACGGGCCGGCCATCGCGCGCCGCCAGGTCGCCCAGCGCCCGGGCCACGGCCGTTCCGGCATGGGGGTTGTGGCCGCCGTCCAGCCACAGGTCCGCGCCCGCCGCCTTGGCCCTGTCGGCGAGCGGACCCGTCATGAGGCGCTGGAATCGGGCGGGCCAGACCGCGCCGGCGATCCCGGCGGCCATGGCGACCTCGTCGATGCGCGGGTCGTTCATGATCAGCAAGGCGGCGACCGCCAGGCCGGCATTGGCGAACTGGTGCTCGCCGGGCAGGGACGGCGCGGGCAGGTCCAGCAGGCGATCCTGCATCTGCACCAGCAGGCGGCCACGCTCGTTCCAGGCGTCGAACTCGCGGCCCATCATGACCGGTTCGATCCCGGCCAGGGCGGCGGCGGTGTCGATCACATCCTCGGCCTCGCGCCACTGCCGGGCCGAGACGACAGGCGCATCGGGCTTGATGATCCCGGCCTTCTCAACGGCGATCTCGCCGATGGTGTCGCCCAGGAACTCGCGGTGATCGATGTCGATGGGCGCGATGACGCTGAGCGCCGGGGTCACAACATTGGTCGCGTCCAGCACGCCGCCCAGCCCGACCTCGACGATGCACAGGTCGGCCGGGGCGTCGGCGAAGGCGACAAGAGCGGCGGCCGTGGTGATCTCGAAGAAGGTGATGGGCAGGCCGGCATTGGCCTCTTCGACCCTGGCCAGCACATCGGCCAGCTGCGCGTCGGTGATCAGGGTCCCGGCCAGACGGATGCGTTCGGCGAAACGGACCAGATGCGGCGAGGTGAAGACATGGACCTTCAGGCCAGCCGCCTCGGCCATGGCCCGCAGATAGGCGACCGTCGAGCCCTTGCCGTTGGTGCCGGCCACGTGGATCACCGGCGGCAGGCGGTTCTGCGGATCGCCCAGCGCCGCGCACAGTCGCCACATCCGGTCCAGCGACAGGTCGATCAGCTTGGGATGCAGAGCCTGCAACCGCGCCAGGGCGGCGTCATGGACGCGGAGGTGGTCGGTCACGGCGAGGCTCAAGCCGCCTTGCGACGACCCATCATCAGGGTGGTCAGGATCGAGCCCAGCACGGCCGGCAGCTCCTTGCGCGGGGTCACGCGGTCGACCATGCCCTTTTCGACCAGATATTCCGAACGCTGAAAGCCCGGCGGCAGGGTCTCGCGGATGGTCTGCTCGATGACGCGCGGACCGGCGAAACCGATCAGGGCGCCCGGCTCGGCCAGATGCACGTCGCCCAGCATGGCGTAGGAGGCGGTGACGCCGCCGGTGGTCGGGTCGGTGAGGACCACGATATAGGGCAGGGCCGCGTCCTTCAGTTCGTTGATCGCCAGGGTCGTGCGGGCCATCTGCATCAGCGACAGGGCGCCTTCCTGCATGCGGGCCCCGCCGGCGGCGGTGAAGGCGATCAGCGGAACGTCACGTTCCAGGGCTGCGTGGGCGGCGGCGACGAAGCCTTCACCGGCGGCCATGCCCAGCGAACCGCCCATGAAGGCGAAGTCCTGGACCAGAACCACGGCCTTGGCGCCGCCGACCACGCCGTGGGCGATGGCCATGGCGTCCGGCTCGCCGGTCGCCTTGCGGGCCGCGATCAGGCGGTCCTTGTAGGGCTTGCCGTCCGAGAAGTGCAGCGGGTCTTCCGGCACCGTCGGGGTCGGCAGGCTTTCGTAGACGCCGTCATCGAAGGTGAACTTGAAACGGGCTTCAGGCCCGATGCGCATATGGCGTCCGGCCGGAGTTACCCACAGGGCAGCCTCTAGGTCGGAGCGGAAGATCATTTCGCCCGTATCAGGACATTTGACCCAGAGGTTCTCGGGCGTCTCGCGCTTGGCGAAGGCGCCGCGCACGCCGGGCGCGATTCGCGAAAGCCACCCGCCGCCGCGTCGGCCTTCAGCCGAGGCCTTTGATTTGTCGCCCTTTTTCGGGTCCTGGGGTTCAGCCATAGCCATAGCCTTAAAGCCTCACTTCGTTCCCGACGCGCGCCGAGCGGACAGCCTTGGCCAGATCCGACGCCTTGAGAAGAACCTTCTCGGTCACGTTTTCGTTCAACGCGGCCGCCGATTCGATTTCATCCACAAGCGCCGAGCCCACCACGGCGGCGTCGGCGACGCGGGCCACGGCGGCGGCTTGCTCAGGCGTGCGGATGCCAAAGCCGACCGCCACGGGCAGACCCGAGGCCTTGCGCAGCCGCTCGACCGCAGGGGCCACGTCGACGGCGTCGGCCGACTTGACGCCGGTCACGCCCGCCACCGAGACGTAATAGACGAAGCCCGAGGTGCGGCGGATCACGGTCGGCAGACGCTTGTCGTCGGTGGTCGGGGCGGCCAGACGGATCAGGGCGATGCCCTCGGCTTCAAGAGCGTCCGACAGCGGATCGGCTTCTTCCGGCGGACAGTCGACGATGATCAGGCCATCGACACCGGCCGTGTTGGCGGCGGCCGCGAAGCTTTCAAAGCCACGGTTCAGCACCGGATTGAGATAGCCCATCAGGATGACCGGGGTGTCGGTGTCGCCCTCGCGGAAGGCGGCCACCAGGTCCAGCGTCCCCTGCAGGGTCATGCCCGACTTCAGGCCGCGCTGGGCGGCGCGCTGGATGGTCGGCCCCTCGGCCATCGGATCGGAGAAGGGAAAGCCCAGCTCGATCAGATCAGCGCCGGCGCCCGGCAGGCCCTTGAGCACGGACAGGGTCGTGGCGGCGTCGGGATCGCCGGCCATGATGTAGGTCACGAAACCGGCGCGGTTCTCGGCCTTCAGCGCCGCGAAGCGACGGTCGATACGGTCTTTGGTCACGCTGGTCTCAGTCCTAGATCTTGCGCCCGAGGGCCTCGGCCACCGTGAAGATGTCCTTGTCGCCGCGACCGCACAGATTCATCACCACGATCTTGCCCTTGCCCAGCTGCTGGGCGATCTCGCCGACCCGGGCCAGGGCGTGGGCCGGCTCAAGCGCCGGGATGATGCCTTCCAGGGTCGAGCACAGCTGGAAGGCCGCCAGGGCCTCGTCGTCGGTGGTCGAGACATATTCGGCGCGGCCGATCTCGTGCAGGAACGAGTGCTCGGGGCCGATGCCCGGATAGTCGAGCCCGGCCGAGATCGAGTGGGCGTCGATGATCTGGCCATCGTCGTCCTGGAGCAGATAGGTGCGGTTGCCGTGCAGCACGCCGGGGCGGCCGCCGGTCAGGGAGGCGGCGTGCTTGTCGGTGGAGACGCCGTGGCCGGCCGCCTCGACGCCGATCAGGCGCACGCCCTCGTCGGCCAGGAACGGATGGAACAGGCCGATGGCGTTGGAGCCGCCGCCGATACAGGCGACCACCGCGTCGGGAAGACGGCCTTCCATCTCGAGGATCTGCTGGCGGGCCTCGATACCGATCACGCTCTGGAAGTCGCGGACCATCACCGGATAGGGGTGCGGACCGGCGGCGGTGCCGATCAGATAATAGGTGTCATGCACGTTGGTGACCCAGTCGCGCATCGCCTCGTTCATGGCGTCCTTGAGGGTGCCGGTGCCCGAGGTCACCGGGCGCACTTCGGCGCCCAGCAGGTTCATGCGGAAGACATTGGGCTTCTGACGTTCGACGTCGGTGGCGCCCATGTAAACGACGCACGGCAGGCCGAAGCGGGCGCAGACGGTGGCGGTGGCCACGCCGTGCTGGCCGGCGCCGGTCTCGGCGATGATCCGGGTCTTGCCCATGCGCATGGCCAGCAGGATCTGGCCCAGGGCGTTGTTGATCTTGTGCGAGCCGGTGTGGTTGAGCTCATCGCGCTTGAAATAGATCTTGGCCCCGCCGAAATGCTCGGTCAGGCGCTGCGCGAAATACATCGGGCTGGGCCGGCCGGCATAGTGGGTGTTGAAGCTCTTCAGCTCCTCCTGGAACGCCGGGTCGGCCTTGGCGGCGGCATAGGCCTCGCCCAGTTCCAGCACCAGCGGCATCAGGGTCTCGGCCACATAGCGACCGCCGAAGTCGCCGAACCGACCGTTGGCGTCGGGATAGGCCGAATAGTCATTCGGCTTCGAGGGGGCGGGTTTGGAAGGGGCGTTCACGAGATCATCCAAAGGCTTGGCAAAGCTACACGCGTTTGACGGCGTCAAGAAACGCCGTGATCAGAGCCGGGTCCTTTAGGCCGGGACCGCGCTCCACGCCAGAGGAAACGTCCAGCAGGGGAGCCCCCGATAGCCGGATGGCCTCGGCGACGTTCCAGGGATCCAGCCCCCCGGCCAGGAAATGCGGCCGGGCGAACCGGCGGCCTTCCAGCAGGGTCCAGTCGAACCGGGCGCCCGTGCCGCCGGGCAGAACCGAGCCCTCGACCGGCCGGGCGTCGAACAGGAACTGCTCGGCCACGGTCTCGAAGGCCCGGGCCTGGTCGACGTCAGACGACGACGAGACCGAGAAGGCCTTGATCACCCCGACGCCCGAGCGCTCGGCGATCTGGCGGACCCGGGCGGGGGTCTCCTTGCCGTGCGCCTGGATCAGATCGGGCTTCATCGTCGCCATCAGGCGGTCGATCAGCCCATCGTCGGGATCGACGGTGACGGCCACGGTCTTGACCGGCCCGCCCCTGAGCGGCGCCACCAGCCGGGCGGCGGCCTCGGGCGTCAGGTTGCGGGGGCTCTTTTCGAAAAACACGAAGCCCAGATAGGCCGCGCCGCCGTCGACGGCCGCGCGCACCGCTTCCGGTGTCGACAGCCCACAGATCTTGGCGCTGGTCTTGAACGGCGAACTCATGGGCGGGAGGTACGGCGCGGGCGCCCCGGTGACAAGTGCCCGCGCTGGGGCCCGCGCCGTATCGGCCTAGTGCGCGTGGCCGGCGTGGGCGTCCTGAACGGGGATGCCGGCCTTCCAGACGAAGCCTTCGCCCGCCGCTTCCACCTTGCCAACGCCCGGGAACGGGAAGTGGGGCGAGAAGATCAGGCCGCCGCTGGCGCTGAAGGTCTTGAGCAGGGCAATCCGGCTGGCGGTGGCGACGGGTACGTCGCCATCGAAGGCGATCACCCAGTCGGGACGCGCCAGGGAGACGATCTCGCTATGGGCGGTGTCGCCGATATCCAGCAGGGCCTGACCGCCCGAGGCGATCTCATAGCCCACATGGCCCGGGGTGTGGCCCTTGATGGCCACCGCGCGAACGCCCGGGAACAGCGCGGCGTCCGGCTCGAAGGTCTTGACCTGGGCGGCGATGGCCTCGACCAGCGGCTTCATCGGCGCCTGACCCTGCAGCGAGGCCCATTCGGCGCTGGCCATGCGGATCGTCGCCTTGGGGAAGGCCGACTTGCCATCGGCGCCGACCAGGCCGCCGACATGGTCGAAATGGCCGTGGGTGATCAGCACGTCGGTGATCTGGTCGGGCGTGACGCCCGCCTTGGCCAGGCTCTGGACCAGAACCCCCTTGGCGGACGGACCCAGGCCCGTGTCGAACAGCGCCAGGTGGCCGGGCGTCTTCACCAGCAGGGCGTCGACGCTCAGCGTGATCTTGTCGCCGGGCGCGCCGGCCCTGGTCAGCACCTGCGAGACCGCTTCCGGCGTGGCGTTGATCGCGAACACCTTGCCATTGTTGGGCGCTTCGAACCCGGCGTCGCGCAGGGCGGTCAGCGTAAAGTCGCCCAGCTTGAAGCTCTGGGCTTCCGGCGCGGTGATCAGGGGCGACTGGGCGGCCGCGCCGTGGGCGACGGCGAGGGTCGCGGCCGCGATCAGGGCGGCGAGCGGGCGTTGGGTCAGCATGGGACGTCTCCGGGAAACCTGAGCGTTATTCGGCGAAGTGGATACCGGTTCGCCGCCGAAATAACGCGTCAAAACAAGAATCTAGAGCAAACGACATGATGCAATCATGGCGACCTTTGCTCTAGCGTTCTAACTGGGGTCTTGGCGCGGCGAGGCAAGGTCCGGCACGCGCGCCGCCGTCGAACCTTGCGCCGCGTCCTCGCTGACCGGCGCGGAAAGCCGGGCCTGCATCGTGCAGACCAGACCGCTGGGCCGGAAATCCATCGTCGCCTCGCCCTTCAGCTCGCCGCGCAGGCTGCGCTCGATCAGCCGCGAGCCAAAGCCATGGCGGCTCGGGGTGACCACGGGCGGCCCGCCGGACTCGGTCCAGGTCAGCGACAGGCTGCGCGCCTCCGCGTCATAGGCCCAGGCCAGGGCCACCCGGCCGCCCGGGATCGAAAGCGCCCCGTATTTCAGCGCATTGGTCGCCAGTTCGTGGAAGATCAGCGCCATGGTCAGGGCCCCGCCGGGGGCCAGCCAGACCGGCGGCCCTGCGATGGTGGTCCCGGCGGCGGCCTCGAACGGCGCCAGGGCCCGCTCGGCCACCTCGCGCAGATCGGCCCCGTTCCAGCTTTCGCGGGTCAGGAGGTCGTGGGCCTTGGACAGGCCCAGCAGCCGCGACTCGAACTTCTCGAACGCCACCAGCGGATCGCGCTCATTGCGCAGGGTCTGGGCCGCCATCGACTGGACGGTGGCCAGGGTGTTCTTGACCCGGTGGTTCAGCTCGTTGATCAGCAGCCGCAGCTTGTCCTGATACGAGTGCTGCTCGGCCTCGACCTGCTTGCGGGCCGAGATGTCGGAGATGATCACCACCAGATAGGCCGGCGCGTCGCCCAACTGCACGCGCGACACCGTCAGATGGATCCAGATCAGGCTGCCATCGACCCCCGACACGATCTGGCGCTCGGCGACATAGCTGTCGATCTGGCCCATCAGCAGCGCCCGGGCCTGGTCGACCGTCGCCGACCGCTCCGGTTCCGGCGCCAGGTCGCGGAACCGGCCGGCCAGCAGGGCTTCGCGATCGCGCTGGACGATGGCGCAGAAGCGGTCGTTCATCTCCAGGAAGACGCCGTCGGCCCTGACCCGCGCCACCCCCATGGCCGCCTGGTCGAACACGGCGCGATAGCGGATCTCGGCGGCCTCCAGCTTCAGCCGCGCCTCGACGGTGGAGGTGACCACCTCGGTGTACAGCACCAGGCCGCCGATGGCGCCGTCGTCGGTGCGCCACGGGGCCATCGACCAGCGGATCCAGTGCACCTTGCCGTGGCGGTCGACATAGCGGTCGCCCTCGTCCTCGCGCAGCTCGACCCCTTCGGCCAGCACCCGGGCGTGCAGGTCGCGCCAGACCTGCGGAATCTCGGGGAACACCTCGTAATGGGCCCTGCCGATCAGCGGCATGTCGGCCGGCAGGTCCTGGTCGGTCAGGAACTGATGCGAGGCGGCCAGATAGCGCATCTGGCGGTCGAAGATGGCGATGCCCAGCGGCGCGTGCTTGAGCGCCACCGCAACGCTGGGCGACACCGACAGCAAGGCCGCATCCTGGTTCGAACTCGACTCGGCGCCGACCGGGGCCGGCGATCGCGCGGCCATGCTGCCTCTCCTGCGTTCCGCCACAGGCTAGCGGCGACCGGCGCGCGAGTCATGGGCCAAGCGACACCGCAGCAGATCAAATCCGCATTCGCGGCATCAGGGGCCGGACATGGCGCCGCGACCTCGCGCTGTCGCTGCGAGGGCGGTGGGAAGGGTCGCGGAGCGTCCGGACCACGTCCGGAGATGAAATAGAACTAACCGTTTCGACGAAGCCGAGCGCTCCGCGTCATCGTTTTCCATCAGCGTCCCAGCGGGTGGCCCAGTTGGGGCCTTACCGGGACCCGGAAGCTTCGGTTTCCCGAAGTCCCGGAGGTCGGGGGGCGTGGGGCCAATCCTGACCAACACTCGCCTTGATCCCCATCCACGCCGACGGCGGGCGGGTCCTGCAACGCCAGGATCCCCGGACCGGTCGAGTATCCCCCTCGACCCCAGTCCCGCTCGATCACCCCCCGCCGCCGCAATGGTCGCTGGCCGCGCGCCCTTCCCGTGCGGCGAGGTGGGGACAGAATACGGGAGGTTTCAGCGCGTCTGATAAGTTTCCTGGGCGCCCGCGTCGATCCCCGTGCCTTCGACGCTCTCCCAGAGGGAGAGGAGGGGCCCGCGCCGCAGGCGTGGGAGGTGAGGGATTACACCGCAAGCCGTTGTCGCACTTGGGGCCGTGCCCTGTCCGGAAGGGCTTCGCAAACCCCTCATCCTCCCACGCCTGCGGCGCGGGCCCCTCCTTCTCCCTATGGGAGAAGGTTTCAAATCCCCGCGCCGATCCGAGGACAGCGCGATCCCGATCCCCGTAGTGGCCGGCCAGAAACGATCATTCCACCGCATTTTGCGCGCGTTTCATGGCCGTGATATCCTGACGTCATGAGCGCTCATCCACGGATTGAAGCCCCGTTCGCGACGCCCGAAGAGGCGCTGGCCCACGACGCCTGGCTTCGCGCCAAGGTTCAGGCCGCGATCGACGAGCCCGGCCCATCGATCCCTCACGACCAAGTGATGGCCGAACTTCGCGCCCGGATCGAAGACGCTGCGCGCGCCGATGATCAAGCTCGTCTGGCGAAATAAAGCCCGCCACGACGTTCGACGGATTATCGAACACATCGCGCAGGATGACCCCCTCGCCGCGACGAGACTGGCCGATCTCATTGAGACCACCGCCGAGCGACTCGTGCGCCATCCGCGTCTTCACCGGCCGGGACGGGTGGAGGACACCCGCGAGGCGTTCCTGCATCCCAACTATCTTCTGATCTACCGGATCAAGGATGACGCGGTGGAAGTGCTGGCGGTCGTTCACGCCCGGCAGCGATATCCTTGATCCTGGAAGGAGCGGCGCCTCACGGCCCGCCGGCGGCGAGGCTGCGCCCAATATGAACACCACCGCCAAACCAAACCTCCGTCATTCCCGCCCTTGTGGCGGGAACCCCTGGTTCAGCGACTACGTGAAGCGCAAGCGGATCGCTGGCGATCCGCCCCTCCCGCACCTGCGGCGGACAGAAGGGTTCCCGCCACAAGGGCGGGAATGACGGTTGAGATTAGGTGCGAAAGCGCAAAGCCCGCCAGCGGCGAGGCCGCGCCTTAAAACCCTGGAGGCGAGCCTGCTCTGTCCGGCCCCCTATTCCTCCACCGGCACGTCATAAGCCGCCATCATCGCCATGTTCAAAATCCGCGACACCGACGCCGACAGCGGCGTGATCTGCACCGACTTGCTCAAGCCCAGCAGCACCGGCCCGATCACCGTCGCTCCGCCCAGGCTCTGCACCAGCTTGGTCGAGATCGAGGCGGCGTGGATGGCCGGCATGATCAGGATGTTGGCGCTGTCGGTCAGGCGCATGAACGGGTAGTTGGCGCGCTTTTCGGGGTCGAGCGCCAGTTCGGGCGGCATTTCGCCCTCATATTCGAAGTCGACGTCCATCTCGTCGAGCATGGCCACGGCCTCGCGCACCTTTTCCGAGCGCAGGCCCATCGGGTTGCCGAAGGTGGAATAGCTCATGAAGGCGACGCGCGGCTTGAAGCCCAGGCGGGTGACGGCGCGGGCCGCTTCGCAGGCGATCTCGACCAGTTCCTCGGCCTCGGGCAGCTCGGTGACATTGGTGTCGGCCACGAAGATGGTGCGGCCCTTGGCCAGCACCACCGACATGCCCATGATCCGGCCGCCGGGGGCGGGATCGACCACGCGCAGCACGTCTTCCAGGGCCTGGTCGAAGCTGCGGGTGACGCCGGTGACCATGCCGTCGGCCTCGCCATGGATGACCATCGAGGCGGCGAAGCTGTTGCGGTCCTGATTGATCAGGCGCTGGACGTCGCGCTTCAGATAGCCGTGGCGCTGCAGGCGCATATAGAGGGCGTCGACATAGTCGGGATTGCGATCCGACAGGCGGGCGTTGATGATTTCCAGGCCGGCCGTCTCGGGGTCCAGCCCCACGACGCGCATGTTCTCGGCCACCAGGTTTTCGCGGCCGCACAGGATGGCCTTGCCGTAGCCGCCGGTCTGATAGGCGTAGGCGGCGCGGATCACCGACGGATCCTCGCCCTCGGCGAAGACGATGCGCTTGGGATTGGCCAGCACGGCCCCGGCGATCTTCTGCAGGAAGCCCGCCGTCGGATCCAGGCGCTGGGCCAGGCCGGCGCGATAGGCGTCCATGTCCTCGATCGGCTTGCGGGCCACGCCGGTGTCCATCGCCGCCTGGGCGACGAAGGGCGGCACGTACCAGATCAGGCGCGGGTCGAAGGCCGAGGGGATGATGTATTGCGGGCCAAACTTCAGCTGGCGGCCGTGATAGGCGGCGGCGACCTCGTCGGGCACGTCCTCGCGGGCCAGCATGGCCAGGGCGTTGGCGCAGGCGATCTTCATCTCGTGATTGACGCGGCGGGCCCGCACGTCCAGCGCGCCGCGGAAGATGTAGGGGAAGCCCAGGACGTTGTTGACCTGGTTGGGATAGTCGCTGCGGCCGGTGCCCATGATCGCGTCGCTGCGGACGGCGTGGACCTCTTCGGGCGTGATCTCCGGATCGGGATTGGCCATGGCGAAGATCACCGGATTGGGCGCCATGCTGGCGATCATCGCCGGGGTGAAGGCGCCCTTGGCCGAGAGACCCAGCAGAACATCCGCGCCGACCACCGCCTCAGCCAGGGTGCGCTTGTCGGTCTCGACCGCGTGGGCGCTCTTCCACTGGTTCATGCCCTCGGTGCGGCCGCGATAGAGCACGCCCTTGGAGTCGACCGCGATGCAGTTCTCGGCGCGCACGCCCATGGCCTTGATCAGCTCCAGCGAGGCGATGCCCGCCGCGCCGGGGCCGTTGAGCACGACCTTCACGTCTTCCAGCCGCTTGCCGGTGATGTGGCAGGCATTGATCAGGCCGGCGGCGCAGATGATCGCCGTGCCGTGCTGGTCGTCATGGAACACCGGGATGTCGAGCAGCTCCTGCAGCTCGGTCTCGATCCGGAAGCATTCGGGGCTCTTGATGTCTTCCAGATTGATGCCGCCGAAGGTGATGCCGATATTCTTGACCACCGTGATGATCTCGTCGGCGTCCTTGGAGCTGATCTCGATGTCGATGCTGTCGACGTCGCCGAAGCGCTTGAAGAGGACGGACTTGCCTTCCATCACCGGCTTCGAGGCCAGCGCGCCGAGATCACCTAAACCAAGAATGGCGGTGCCGTTGGAGATCACGGCGACCAGGTTGCCCTTGGAGGTATATTCGTAGGCCATGTCCGGATCGGCGGCGATGGCGTGGACGGGCACGGCGACGCCGGGCGAATAGGCCAGCGACAGGTCGCGCTGGGTGGCCATCGGCTTGGTGGGGACGATCGCGATCTTGCCGGGGGTCGGATAGCGGTGGAAGGCCAGCGCTTCTTCGTCGGTGAAGGTCTTCTTCTCAGAGTCGCTCATAACCCGCGTTTCCGTCCTGCATGCCAGTTGATGGGACGAGCCGGACAATGCGGAGCGCCCTTATGGACGGCACCGTAACGAGGGCGCCGCGCCCTCACAACCTGCGGCGCGGGATAAAAGGCCCCGCAAACGCTTGTTGGGCTTGGCGTTGCGTCAAGCTGAAGGGGCGGCGGCGGCGCGATCGGCGATTGACCGGGCCCCGAAGAATGGGTGACTAGGCAGCCATGACAACGCCCGTGAAAATCGCCGTCGCCGGGGCCCTGGGCCGCATGGGTCAGGCCGTCGCCCGCACCCTGGACGGCCACGCCGCCGCCGTTCTGCACAGCCGCTTTGATCGTCCGGGCGCTGAAGGCGGCGACCTCGTCGAGCGCGACACGGCCCTGACCGGCGCCGACGCGGTGATCGACTTCACCCTGCCGGAAGCCTCGGTGCTGCTGGCGGAGGCCTGCGCGGCCCTCCAAGCGAAAGAGGGGAAAGGCGGCCCGGCCGTGATCATCGGCTCGACCGGCTTTTCGGCCGAACAGACCGCCCGCATCGACGCGGCGGCGACGAAGATCGCCATCGTCCGCTCGGGCAACTATTCGCTGGGCGTCAACATGCTGATGGGTCTGGTCAAACAGGCCGCCGCCGCCCTGCCGGCCAGCGACTGGGACATCGAGGTCTTCGAGGCCCATCACAAGCGCAAGATCGACGCCCCCTCGGGCACCGCCCTGATGCTGGGCCGGGCCGCCGCCGATGGGCGCGCCGTGGATCTGGACGCGGTGTCCGTGCGGGCCCGCGACGGCGTCACCGGCCCCCGCGAGGCGGGTTCGATCGGCTTTTCCGTGGTGCGCGGCGGCGGCATCATCGGCGAGCACAGCGTGATCTTCGCCGGCGAGGAAGAGCTGCTGACCCTGTCGCACTCGGCCACCGACCGGGGGCTGTTCGCGCGCGGCGCCGTGGCCGCCGCTGTCTGGGCCGTGGGCAAACCGCCGGGCCTCTACGACATGCAGGACGTTCTGGGCTTCCGCCGATAGGCGTCGCGATTTAGACAGGGACCAGAGCCGGGGGGCTTGCATCCAGACCAGGACCTGATGGCCGACCCGACTCCCGATCCCGCTTCCCGCCAACGCGCCACCCGCCGGGACCGGCTGGTCGACGCCGGGCTGGAAGCCGTGTCGCTGTCGATGCTGGCCTTTATCGCCCTGGGCCTGCTGGTGCATGGCGGCCGCCGCGAGATCAGCCGCGAGCTGGCCCAGAGCTGGCTGCGCGAACGCGGCATCGAGGCGGTGGTGGTGGTCGACGAGCTGGACGCCAGCGGCTTTTCCGGCTCGGTGCTGCTGGGGCCGAAAAGCGACCCGATCTTCGCCGCCGACCGTATCGAGGTGGCCTATGACCTGCAGGCCCCGTGGACGCGAAGATCGGGGTCTGGCGGACCCTTCGCCCTCGACACCCGGGCCGTGCGGCTGGTGCGTCCCCGGATCAAGGCCAGCCTGACCGAGACGGGCGGCCTGAACTTTGGCCCCCTGCAGCCGCTGATCGACGAGGCCCTGGCCTCACCCAAGGACCCCAAGGCGACCGGCCCGGCCATTCTGGTCGAGAACGCCCGGCTGGCCCTGCGCACCCCCGGCGGTCTGGCGCGGATCACCGGCGACGCCAGCCTCGACGACGGCAAGCTGCTGCGCTTCGACGGCCGGCTGGCCCGCATGCGCTACGCCACCGGCGACCTGGTGGTCGAGGCGCGCGGCGCCCTGCTGTCGGCCCGCAAGCGCGGCGAGCGCCTGACTCTGGCCGCCCGCTTCGATCTGGACGCCCTGGTCCGCGAGGATCTCGAGCTGGCCGACGCCCAGGGCCAGATCGACGCGGATCTGGCCTATCCCGACCTGGTCAAGCTGTCGGCGACCGGCCCCGTCGAGGTCCGCGCCATGCTCAAGGCCGCTTCGGCCCGGACCGGCGCGATCAGCGCCACCGACGCGGCGGCCAGCCTGGCCCTGATCGGCGCGCTGGACGGGAGCCTGAGCCAGGGCCGCTTCGACGGACGGATCGTCGGCGAGGCGCGGGGCCAGACCCTGCACGCCCCCGAACTCGACGCCCGCGACGTCAGCCTCGACCTCGATCTGGACCATATCGCCGCCTCGCGGCTGGGCCAGACGATCGCCGTCCAGACCCGCGGCCATGTCCAGGCCGACGCGGCCCAGACCCTGACCGGCGGCGCGGCCCTGCGCGACGCTTCGGCCCGGCTGGATCTGGCGGGGCTGATCCTGTCGACCGATCCGGCCGGCGTCGCGGTCAGCGGACCCCTGGCCGTGCAGCTGGGCGCCAACCGCCTGACCCGCGGCGGCCTGGCCCTGACCGGCGTGGCGGCCAACGCCAAGGGACGGGTCGGCGGCCGGCTGGACAATCCCATCCTGATCCTCAGCGGCTCGGCCGGCGCCGACAGCGGTGTCTCGGGTCCCGACGCCGAGCGGCTGGCCGGCGTCCTGCCCGACGACGCCGACGCCCGCGCCGCCGCCCAGGCGCTACAGACCTTCGACCTGCGCGCCCCGGCCTTCGACCTGACCCTGCGCGAGGGCCGCACGATCCTGGCCCTGCCCCGCCCCATCACCCTGACCGCCGCCAACGGCGTGCGGGCCAGCATCGCCGCGCCGCGCGGCCCGCTGCTGGACGCCCTGGCCGGCCAGATGCGCGGCGGCCTGGTCGCCGACCTGTCCGGCGGCGGCCTGCCGACCCTGCGCCTGGACGCTCCCGACTGGCGGATGGAGGGCGGCGTCCTGAACAGCCGTCTGGCCCTGACCGGCGAGGGTGTCGACTACGCTCCGCTGCAAGGCGTGGCCGGCCGCATCGAGGGCGTGGCCCAGAGCGTCGGCCCGCGCTTCAGCTTCGCCCTGGCCGGCTGCCAGCCCCTGACGGCGACCCGCGTCCTGATCGGCGAGACGCCGCTGAGCGCGCCCAAGGTCAGCCTCTGCCCGGGCGCGGGTCCGCTGCTGACACTGAATGACGGCGCCTGGACGGCCTCGGCCCGGTTCGGCGATCTGGCCGTCTCGCTCGACGAGGCCCAGGCCGCCGTCGAGGATGGCGGGGGAACCCTCACCGCTTCCGGCGCAGGCGGGACGATGCGCGCCGAGGTCCTGCTCGACAAGGGCCTGCTGCGCGATGGCGCGCAGACCCGCCGCTTCAACCCGATCAAGGCCACCGGACGCCTTTCGCTGGCCAACGGCCTGTGGACCGGCGCCATCGACGCTGCGACGCCGGTCGGCCAGCCGCTGGGCCGGATCACCCTGCGCCACGACGTGGCCCAGGCGCGCGGCCGGGCCGAGCTGGACGCCCGCAAACTGGCCTTCGTGAAAGAGGGGCTGCAGCCGGGCGACCTGTCGCCGATGGCGTCCTGGGCCACCCAGGCCACCGGCCCGGCCAGCTTCACCGGCCTGTTCGTCTGGGACGCCGACGGCATGAAGAGCAACGGCCGGCTGGTCGCCAGCAAGCTCGACTTCACCAGCCCGATCGGCTTCGTCGCCACCCTGGACGGAACCGTCGACTTCACCAGCCTGACCCCGCTGGTCAGCGCCCCCGACCAGAGCCTGAAGATCGTCCGCATCGACAGCCTGGTGCCGCTGGAAGGCCTCGCCGCCGCCTTCAGCCTGGGGGCCGATGCCCTGCACATCTCGTCGGCCGCCTTCGAGGCCGCCAAGGGCCGGATCTCGATCGAGCCCACCGACGTGCCGCTGGACCCGGAAAAGCCGATCCGCGGCGTGATCGTCGTGCAGCACCTGGACCTGGGCGAGTTGATCGCCGCCTCGTCCCTGGTCGAGAAGATCCAGCTGGACGCCGTGGTCGACGGCCGCCTGCCGTTCGAGTTCGGCCCCAGGGGCTTCCGGTTCCTGAACGGCAGGATCACCGCCATCCAGCCGGGCCGCCTGGCGATCTCGCGCGCCGCCCTCACCGGCGTTCAGGCCGGGGTGCAGGGCCAGGACAGCGACAGCCCCGGCGCGCCCGCCCCGCCGCCGTCTCCGGAGGCGCCCGTCAACGCCATCCAGGACTTCGCCTACCAGGCCATGGAGAACCTATCGTTCACCACCCTGGAGGCGGGCGTCAACAGCACCGACCAGGGGCGGCTGGCGATCCTGTTCCACATCAAGGGCGAGCACGACCCCAAGGTCGCCGAAAAGGCCCGCGTCGGACTTTTGGACCTTTTGCGCGGCAAGGCGTTCAACAAGCGCATCCCCCTGCCGGCCAAGACGCCGGTCGACCTGACCCTCGACACCTCGCTGAACTTCGACGAGCTTCTGGAAGCCTGGCGACGCGCCTATAAGGGCGAAGATCCGACTACTCCGCGTTCAGCCCCGGTTCAGCCGTGACCGATCATCCTTTCCCCCGAACTGGAGACACCCGCATGAGAAAGCGCGCCCTGCTGATGGGCCTGATCGCGATGGGAGCGCTGGGTGCCTGCACCCCGACGATCCGCGTGAAGGTCGATCCGATCAATATCTACGCCAAGCTGGACGCCGACGTCCGGGTGCGGCTGGACAAGGAAGTCCAGACGCTGATCCAGCAAAACCCCAACCTGTTCTAGGAAAGGAACCGACATGATCCGCAAGACACTGACGGTTCTGGCCATCGGCCTGTCGCTCGCCGCCGCTGGCGCGGGCGCCGCCCTGGCCCAATCCGCCGCCGCCAAGGCCGTCGTCGACGCCGCCAAGGCCGCCGGGACCGTGGGCGAGCAGGCCGACGGCTTCCTCGGCATCGTGGCCGGCGGCGACGCCGCCCTGCGCGCCTCGGTCGCCGAGATCAACACCGGCCGCGCCGCCGCCTACAAGGATATCGCCGCCAAGACCGGCGTGACCCCCGAAGCCGCCGGCCAGGCCACCGCCAAGCAGCTCTACAGCCGCCTGGCGCCCGGTCAGTACTGGAAGCCGCTGGATGGCGGCTGGATGAAGAAGTAGTGGCTTGAAGACTGGCCCCCACCGGGCTGCTGCGCAGCCGTCCGCCCCCGTAGGGGGCGGATGAGCTCGTCTTCCCCCTCCGGGGGAGGAGGGCCGCAGGCCCGGAGGGGGCCAGTGTTCGCCGCACTGGAACGACCACCGCCCCTCCCCTAAGGAAGGGGCATGTCCGGTCAGCCCGCCCCGCTCAAATCCCTGACGCCCTACGCCGCGCTGTTTGTCGCGATCGTCACGCTGTGCGTCGGCACATCGTTCGCCAAGCAGCTGTTCCCGCTGGTCGGGGCCCAGGGTACGACGGCCTATCGCGTCGGCTTTTCAGCCCTGATCCTGCTGGCGCTCTGGCGACCCTGGCGATACCCGCTGAGCCGCGCCGACCTCACCGCCGTGGCGCTGTACGGCGCCGTGATGGGGTTGATGAACCTCTGCTTCTACATGTCGCTGCGCACCATCCCGCTGGGCCTGGCCATCGCCATCGAGTTCACCGGGCCGCTGGCCCTGGCCCTGATCCATTCGCGAAAGCTGATCCACTTCGTCTGGATCGGACTGGCGGCGCTGGGCCTGTTGCTGCTCTTGCCGCTGAAACCCGGCGCCGGAGCCCTGGACCCGGTCGGGGTGGGCTTTGCCGCGACCGCGGCGGTGCTGTGGGCGCTGTATATCGTGCTGGGCAAGCGCACCGGCCACATGCATGCGGGGCGCACTGTGGCCCTGGGCATGAGCACGGCGGCCCTGATCGTGGCCCCGATCGGCCTGGCCACGGCCGGCGCGGAGCTCTTTCATCCCCGCGTCCTGATGCTGGGCCTGGTGGTGGCGGTGCTGTCCAGCGCCATCCCCTATTCGCTGGAGATGGTGGCCCTGAAGGGCATTCCCAAACGCAGCTTCGGGGTGATGCTCAGCGCCGAACCAGCGGTCGGGGCCCTGGCCGGGCTGCTGATGCTGGGCGAACGCCTGGCGCCGCTGCAGTGGCTGGCCATCGGCTGCATCATCGCGGCCTCGGCCGGGACGATCCTGACGACGGAGTCGCGAATAGAAGACCCTCTCCCATAGGGAGAGGAGGGACCCGCCGCGTAGCGGTGGGAGGTGAGGGGTTAGCGGAGCCCTTCCGGACAAGGCAGGGCTGGGCGGCGCTCCGGCTGACGGTGTAACCCCTCACCCTCCCATGCTGCGCATGGGCCCCTCCCTCTCCCTCTTGTTCAGACCGGGGACATCCGTGACAGGTGTTCGGAGACATCCGTGACACATTTTCCGATCTCGAAGGGAGGTCGGAGATGCCATTCACGGGAGTCTCTGCGATGGATTTCAAACGGGAGTTCGTGCGTCTGGCGCAGGCTGAAGGCGTCAATCGCCGGGAGCTTTGCCGGCGGTTTGGGATAAGCGCCAGCCTGGGTTACCGGCTGCTGTTGCGCTATGCGGCGCAGGGCGAGGCGGGTTTGACGGAGCGGTCGCGACGCCCACATGGTTCGCCTCGGACGACGCCGGCTCCGATCGAGGCGGCGGCGCTGGCGGTGCGGGCCCAGCACCCGGCTTGGGGCGGGCGCAAGATCGCCGCTGTGCTGCGACGCCAGGGCCTGGCCGCGCCTTCGCCCTCGACGGTGACCCAGATCCTGCGCCGCCATGGCGTGACACTGGGCGCATTCGGCGGCGGCCACGAGCCGTTCATCCGCTTCGAGCACCCCGCGCCAAACGACCTGTGGCAGATGGACTTCAAGGGCTACGTGCCGCTTGGCGCGGAGGGCGGGCGGCTTCACCCGCTGACCGTGCTGGACGACCATTCGCGCTTCTGCCTGGTGCTGGAGGCCTGCGCCAACCAGGAGCGCCAGACCGTAAAATCCAGCCTGATCAACGCCTTCCAGCGTTATGGCCTGCCCCGTCGCATCACCGCCGACAACGGCCCGCCCTGGGGCGCGGGCATGAGGGGGGACGGCGTGGGCCGGTCCTGGACCGCTCTGGGCGTGTGGCTGCTGGAGCAGGACATCGCTCTGGGCCACTCGCGACCCTACCACCCCCAGACCCAGGGCAAGGACGAGCGCTTCCATCGCACCCTCAAGGCCGAGGCCCTGTCAGGGCCGCCGTTCGCCAACCTGGAGGAGGCCGCCCGCCACCTGCGCGACTGGCGCACGGTCTACAACACCCAGCGCCCTCACGAGGCCCTGGGCCTGATCACGCCCATCGAACGCTATGCTCCAAGCCCCAGGCCCTATCGCGACGACATCGCGCCCTTCGCCTATGGCCCCGACGACCTGACGCGCAAGGTTCAGGACGGCCGCATCAGCTTCGAGGCCCGCCTCATCCGGGTCCCCAAGGCCTTCACAGGCAAGACCTTGGCCCTTCGTCCCACCAACATCGACGGCCGCTATGACCTGGTCTTCAGGTCCAAGACCATCTCCACCATCGACCTCAAAACGCCGGTGTGATCATCCTCAACCTGTCACGGATGTCTCCGAACACCTGTCACGGATGTCTCCGGCCTGAACACCTCTGGGAGAGGGCTGCTATTTACCCCGCGCCACGAACCAGCCGTTGCGGAAGCCCTGATCGGCCTTGCCATAGACGAACGCCCCGCCGTCCGGCGTGGTGAACCGGCCGCCGGCCGCGATCAGGATCGCATGGCCCGCCGCCGTGTCCCACTCCATGGTCGGGCCATGGCGGGGATAGATGTCGGCCGAGCCCTCGGCGATGCGGCACATCTTGATCGAGCTATCCATCGCCGTGCGCAGGTCAAAGCCGTACTGCGCCGCCAGTTCGGCCGCGCGATCTTCCTTCAGGGTATGACTGACCAGCGCCACGGCCTCGCCCTTGGGCCAGGCGCGCACCGATGCGGGAGCCTCCGGGCCACCCGGCGTCAGGCGCTTGAGCACACCGTCTGAAGTGGTGAACCAGGCCTCGCCAGTGGCCGGGGCCACGATCGCGCCGGCCACGGGGACGCCATTCTCGATCAGGCCGATATTGACCGTGAAATTGGGATCGCCGCGCACGAAGGCCTTGGTGCCGTCGACCGGATCGACCAGGAAGAAGCGCGGACCGATGTCCTCGGGCGCGCCAAACTCGCTGGCGTCTTCCTCGGAAACGGTCGGTACGCCGGGGAAAACCTCCGCCAGACGCTTGAGGATCAGGATCTCGCCGGCCTTGTCGGCCTCGGTCACCGGGCTGGAATCGGCCTTCTGGACCACGTTCAGCTCGGTCCGCCAGAACGGCAGGATGACCGTGGCGGCCTCCTCGCAGATCTCGGCCAGGGCGCGGCCCCAATCCGCGAGAGGCCGGGCAGCCAGAGGCAGGTCGGAAACGCTCATTCAGGATCCTCTCACTATGACCCTCGAGGGTCATCACCGACATAGACGAGCGTCACGCGCTGGGTGTTGATCGTCTGCTTGCCGGCGTCTTCGAAATTGACGGTTACGCGATGGCCGATCACCGACTGCACCTGTCCCAGACCCCAGTCGGGCTGGTCGGGGTGGCGCACCAGGACGCCAGGTTCGAGAAACGGATCCATAACGCAGCTCTGATAAGCCGCGCCTTCAGTTTGCCAAAGCCTCAAATCACGCCAGAGTCCGCACCATGACCGACACGCCCTCGCATCCCGCCCCGAGCACCCCCGCTGACGTCAGCGGGCCTGACTTCGCCGCGATGCTGGCGGCGCGCCTGTGCCACGACTTCATCAGCCCGGCCAGCGCCATCGTTTCGGGCCTGGACCTGCTGGACGATCCGTCCGCCCAGGACATGCGCGAAGACGCCATGAGCCTGATCGCCTCGTCGGCCCGCAAGCTGGCCGACCTGCTGCAGTTCTGCCGCGTGGCCTTCGGCGCGTCGGCCTCGGCCGAGGCCTTCGATTCGCGCGAGCTGGAAAAGCTGGCCCAGGGCGTCTTTGACCATGTGCGTCCCACCATGGTCTGGGCCATCGAGTCGCAGCCGATCAACAAGGCCGCCGCCCGGGCCCTGCTCAATATCGCCCAGCTGTCGGCCAGCGCCCTGCCAGCCGGCGGCGTCGCCACCCTGAAGGGCGTCACGGCCGAGGGCCGGTTCCTGATCACCGCCGATTCCGTCGGCCCCCGCGCCCGTCTTCGCCCCGAAGTGCTGGCCGGCCTGCGTGGCGAGGCCCTGACCGAAGGTCTGGGCGGGCCGTGGGTGCAGGCCGCCTATCTGCACGCCCTGGTGCGCGCCGCCGGCGGTCAGGTGGCCGTCGAGGCGGCCGAGGATCGCATCAGCCTGGCCTGCTGGGTGCCGGCTTAGACGGGCGCCGGAAAATCGCCGGTTCATCCTTAAGACACACGGCTCCTTAACCTCGATATCCGACCATGCGGGCTTCGATGGGAGCGTGCCGTGAAGACCTGTCTTGTGGTCGACGACAGCCGGGTGATCCGAAAGGTCGCCCGCCGGGTCCTTGAGGACATCGGCTTTGAGATCGCCGAGGCCGCCGATGGCATGGAGGCTCTCGCGTGGTGTCGCGGCGCCATGCCCGACGCCGTGCTGCTGGACTGGAACATGCCCGTGATGAACGGCATCGAGTTTCTGCGCCAGCTGCGCAGCGAACCGGGCGGCGATTCGCCCACCGTGGTGTTCTGCACCGTCGAGAACGACGTCGATCACATCCGCGCCGCGCTCGAGGCCGGCGCCAACGAATACATCATGAAGCCGTTCGACGGCGAAATCATCGCGGCGAAATTCGCCGAGGCGGGCCTGCTTTGACCCCCGAAGACATGGAACTGCTGGCCGCCCTGGGCCGCGCCCGCGCCGGCCTCAAGGTCGATGTCGACAAGACCTATGTCATCGAGAGCCGCCTGGGGCCGCTGGCCCGGCGCGAGGGCTTCGACTCGATCGAGGCCCTGATCGCCACCCTGCGGTCCAAGCGCGAGGAGCGCCTGATCTGGGCGGTCGTCGAGGCCCTGACCTTCAACGAGACCAGCTTCTTCCGCGACCGCGAGGTCTTCGCCCATCTGCGCGACCACGTGCTGCCGACCCTGTCCAAGACCCGCCGCGACCAGCCGATCCGCATCTGGAGCGCCGCCTGCTCGACCGGCCAGGAGGTCTATTCCCTGGCCATGGCCGCCGGCGACAGCCGCGACGTCGAGCCGGGCGCCAAGTTCGAATTCTTCGGCTCCGACCTGTCGGAGCGCTGCCTGGAAAAGGCCCAGAGCGGCCTCTACACCCAGTTCGAAATCCAGCGCGGCCTGCCGATCCAGCAACTGGTCAAGCATTTCGCCAATCAGGACGACACCTGGGAGATCTCGCCGCGCATCCGCCAGCTGGTGCGCTGGAAGCGGATCAACCTGCTCAGCGACCTGTCGCCGATGGGCCGGTTCGACGTGATCCTGCTGCGTCACGTCCTGGAGGGCTTGGATCCTTCGGTACAGGGGCGGGTCATCGAAAGCCTGGCCGCGCGCCTGGCCGACGACGGCGTTCTGGTGCTGAGCCCGGACGACCACCTGACCGGCGCCGCCGCGACCCTGCTTTCAGCCTCCGATCAGCCCGGCGTCTTCGTCCGCAACGCGGTCGTCGCAGCCGCCCAGGAAGAAGCCGCGGCCTAGGCCCTGGCCCTGGCGTCATCCCGGACTGCATTTGAACTGACCAGGCAAGCAAAAGCCCGCCGGTCGGTGGGACCGGCGGGCTCGCTGCAGACCTTAAGGCCTGACTAGTTCTTGGCGTCCTTGGCGGTGTCGGTCACCGCCTTGCCGGCCGAGGAGACGTCCTTGCCGGCGCCTTCGACGGTGTTGCAGGCGGCGACGGACAGGCTGGCGGCGATGGCGGCCAGGATGATCAACTTGCGCATGGTGTTCTCCGGTGTTTGGCCCGATGGGCATGGAACCTGTTCGCTTCAGACAACGCCTCCGGCGAAGCTAGGTTCCGGGCAAAGGTGGCGCTTGCGGAGTCGGGAAAATCAGCCGCACCAGCAGGCCGCCGTGGGGGCTGGTCTCAAAGCTCACCTTGCCGCGAAGCTGGCGGGCGAAGGCGTTCATCAGGGTGCGGCCGACCCCTTCGCCCAGCCCCTCCGTGGCGCCTGGGCCATCATCGCCGATCGACAGCTCGGCCTCTTCGCCGCGCACGCTGAAGTTCACCGACAAGACGCCGCCCCGGCCGGCGAAGGCGTGCTTCTGGGCGTTGGTGATGGCCTCGACCGCGAACAGGGCGATGGGGGCCAGGCGGTCGGGATCGATGACCAGGGGATCTGCATGCACCTCGGTGCGCACCGTCCCCGAGTTCGAAATCTCGCCGACCAGCAGCTGACCGGTCAGCTCTTCCAGGAACGGCCGCAGGTCGACGCGCTTGAGGTCGGGGCCCTGGTAGAGGGCGCGATAGATCTGGGCCAGGGCGGTGATGCGCTGGCGGGTGTCGTTCAACGCCGCCTTGGCGGCCGGATCGGTCAGGGCCCGCTGCTGCATGTTCAGCAGCGAGGTGATGATCTGCAGATTGTTCTTCACCCGGTGATGGATCTCGCGCATCAGCGCGTCCTTCTCGGCCAGGCTGTCCATCAGGGATGCATCGCGGGCCACGATCGCGCCGGCCATGTCGTCGAGGGTCGCGGCCAGGTCGCGGATCTCGGGCGGCGCGCGCTCGGCCTGCACGGGGCGCACCGTGAAGCGGCCGCGGGCATAGATCGCCGCCACGCGCTGCAGATAGATGATCCAGCGGATCACCGCCCGCTCGGCGGCGTACAGCACCGCGCCCAGGGCCAGGCCAAAGGCCAGCAGCGGCAGGATCAGGCGCGAGATCGGATTGATCCAGGCCCAGGACAGCAGGCCCGGCGACGGGGCCGACAGCAGAACGAAGACGCCGCTCTCGGTCAGGGGGGCGGCGGAATAGACCCGGCGGCGGTTCTGGCGATCCTTGCCCGACCACAGCACGGCCCCGCGCGTGCTGGCCACCGAGCGCCAACCCAGGGGCGGGGTGTCGAAGGCCCCCGCTTCGGTGGAGGCGAAGACCACGCCGTGCGAATCGGCCAGGGCGATCTCGGCGCCTTCGGGCATGAAACGGTTGGCGGTTTCCAGGCGCAGGCTGCGCAGGGTCAGCACCGCGACCATGGCGCCGTCGAACCGGTCGCCCGGACCGCTGGCCCGGACGGCGGCCAGAACCGCAGGTTCGGTCGCGTAGGTCGCGCCCGGCGCGCTGGCCACCACCAGATCCGACCCCGCCGCCAGCTCGCGGAACCACAGCCGTCCGGCCCGCGTGGGGTCCGGCGGGGTGGTCGCGGCGGCGCAGACCACCCGGCCGCGGGAGTCGAACCGGACAAGATTGGCGTAGCCCGGCAGGCGCGCTCGCACATCGGCCAGACGCTGGGCGCATTCCAGGCCTACAGAGCCCGGGCCGAGTGTCTGGAGCAGAACGCCGGCCGCCTCGATACGCGCGCGGGCGATGGCCGCACTGCGTCCGGCCGCCAGTTCCAGGCTCTGCCGGCGCAGATCGGCCTCGGCGCGGAACGCGAAGATTGATTGCAGGCCGCCCAGCAGCAGGACCGGCAACAGGGCGATAAACAGCGCCGCCGCCAGCCGGACGCGGATTGAAGTGACAGTCTCCGCGCCACGGCTTCTGAAGGATCTCACCGCCGGGAGCTCAGGCGCTCCGCGTCGGCCAGGATCGAACCCATCGCATCGCCCGCCGATCGGCCGTCACGGTCATAAGCGCCGGCTTCCAGGATCGCCTGCAAGGCCCGGCGGGCCCGGCTGACACGACTTTTGACGGTGCCCACGGCGCAGCCGCAGATCACGGCGGCCTCTTCATAGGCAAAGCCGCCGGCCCCGACCAGGATCAGGGCTTCGCGTTGTTCGGCGGGCAGCATGCCCAGGCTCATGCGCAGCTCGTCCAGGGCGACAGGGGCCTCGGGGTCGTCCACGGCCACCAGGGTCCGCTCGGCGGCGTCCTGGTCCAGCTGGCTCTGCCGCCAGGAGCGGCGCTTTTCCGAATAGAACTGGTTGCGCAGGATCATGAAGGTCCAGGCCTTCATGTTGGTGCCCAGCTGGAAGCTGGCGCGCGCGTCCCAAGCCTTCATCATGGCGTCCTGCGCCAGATCGTCGGCGGCGGTGGGGTCGCCCGTCAGCGTGCGGGCGAAGGCGCGCAGATGCGGGATCAGCGTGACAAGCTCGCGCTTGAACGCATTGTCGCGCGGCGGGTCAAACGGCGACCGGCCGACCTGAGCTTCGGTGTCCGCCATGCTCATTCCTTGCCCGCCGGCTTTTCGGCCTTGCGCAGGATTTCAAGGAATTCGTCGGGCACCGGCTCGTTGACGACCTCGTCGAACATCTGGCGCAGCTTCACGCCGATGGCCTGTTGACGCAGGCGGGCTTCGTCGAGCGCCGCGGCGCCTTTGCGGTGATCTTCCATGGGTACGTGTTCGATCATGTCCTCGACGCCGAAATAACGCAGCGCCCGCCCCCTTTGGCCGAATGTGTTTCTGCCAGACGACAACGCGGTTTTCCGTATCGGGTTCCAAAAGCTTGGGCATAGGATGGCAAAATTCTGCAAACGGCGGAACCGGCTTCATAAGGCGGCGTTTAATACCCTGATCGAATGGCTCAGCTTGGCCATGGAATCGCGTTTTCCACGAAGACACCGCATCGGGAGGGGTCATGAGTCTTCTAGCCCGGCTGGCGCCGCATCTGCCTTACATACGCCGCTACGCCCGCGCCCTCACCGGCGATCAGAACACCGGCGATCACTATGTCCGGGTGGCGCTCGAGGCGCTGGCCGCCGGCGAGCGTTCCCTGGATGCCGACCTGTCGCCCCGCGTCGCGCTCTATCGCGTCTTCCATGCGATCTGGCTGTCCACGGGCGCTCAACTTGAAGCGCGCCATGAGGAGGGCGGTTCCGCCGCCGACGACGCCACGCAACGCCTGATGCGCATCGCGCCGCGCTCGCGTCAGGCCTTCCTGCTCACCGCCCTGGAAGGCTTCACGCCGACCGAGGCCGCGCAGATCCTTGAGTGCGCGTTCGGCGACGTCGAACGCCTGATCTCCGAGGCCCAGACCGAGATCGACGCCGAACTGGCCACCACCGTGCTCATCATCGAAGACGAACCGGTCATCGCCGCCGACATCGAGGCCCTGGTCCGCGAGCTGGGCCACGAGGTCATCGACATTGCCGCCACCCGCACCGAGGCCCTCGAGGCGGTGGCGCGCAGGACGCCCGGCCTGGTGCTGGCCGATATCCAGCTGGCCGACGGCTCGTCGGGCATCGATGCGGTCAAGGACATCCTGGCCCGTCTCGACGTGCCGGTGATCTTCATCACCGCCTTCCCCGAACGCCTGCTGACCGGCGAGCGTCCGGAACCGACCTTCCTGATCACCAAGCCCTTCCAGCCGGAAACGGTGAAGGCGGCGATCGGCCAGGCGCTGTTCTTCCATCCCCGGCGCACCCGCAAGGCCGCCTGATTGATCTGCCCGAAACGTCAACGGCCGCCCGAGAGGGCGGCCGTTTTCGTCTGGGCGTCAGGTCGGAAAGCAGATCAGCCGGCCGGCGTCTGGCGGACCGGGCTCTGCGGGGTGTCGTAACGGGCGGCCTCGGCCGGGGTCTTGGCGCCGTTGTTGTGCTCGACGGCGGCCAGATCGTCCGCCCGGAAGCCCCAGGCCCCGAACAGCGCGATGGCGGCCAGCACCGTCGACACGATCAGGATCCAGAAGATGTGCTGTCCCCACCGGCCCTGACGCACGCGCGTGGCGTTGAGACGGTTGGCTTGGAAATCACTATCGGCGGGCATGTCGCTCTCCTTGGCAAGGTTACTGGTCGGGGTCGAACGCGAGCATCTCGAAGGGCGGGGGCCGGGCGTTGAAGGTCTGGACGACGCCCGCCGACACGGCCACCACGGCGATCACCATCAACGCCCTGAGCCGCGTTCTGGCCGTTCTCTGACGGCGGCTCGGCGCCATGTAGAAAACCATTCCGCCGTGTTCAGCCTGGTAGCTCCGGATCATGACGCGCCCGCCTTGCTCGAATACGGCCCGCTTGGCCGTTGCCCAAACAACGTGCGCCACCCCGCGGCGTTCCCTCCGACGCTTGCGGTCGGGCCTTTCAACGCGCTGGCAAAAATAATCGCGCCGGTCCGGAACCACAGTTTGGCGATCGCGTTTTCTATTTGCGGAGGCGGCGACGCCCCCCCGACTTGAGGCTGGCGCAAGCCAGCCTGCCGCCTCCGCACCCCCCTTCAAAGATGACGTCCAGGCGGACCGCCACGCGGCCCGCCTTTCCGTCGTGCGGCAGGCTTCGACAAAAAGCCCGCCCCCGGTCCAGGCCGGAGGCGGGCGGTATCCGGCGATCCGCCAAGGCTCAGGGTTTGCTGATCTCAAAGACAATATCGGCCCGGCGACGCAGCGGCGCCGAGGCGCCGGCTCTTGTCGTGGCGCCGGCGTCCCCGGCGGCGGCGACATCAAACTCCGCCTTGCCAAGGCCCGCCCGGATCAGCGCCCTGGTAACCGCCTCTGCGCGGCGCCGGGACAGCTCCATATTGGCGTCGGGCGCGCCGACCGCGTCGGCCAGGCCCGTGATGCGGGCCCTGTCGACCTTGCAGCCGCGCGTCATGGCCCCGGCGCTCTTGAGCACCGACCGCGCCTCGCGCGTCACCCGGGCCTGATCCCGCTCGAAATAGATCGAGACCTGAAAGTCCGCGCAAGCCGGCGGCAGCGCCTCGATCGAGGCGCGGGTCGGCCTCCCGGGCGCGGACGCGCAGCCCGCGAGCATCAGTCCGGCGCCGAGCGCCGCCGCGGTGATCTTGAGGGTCATGGCGCCTCGCCTTTTCCTGAACGTGCAAAGGGGCGACCGACATCCGTCGGCCGCCCCTTGGGTTTTCATCGGCGCGATCGTTCCCTAGCGGGGACGACCGTCCTCCCAGAAGTAACGACCGCTGCGGGAGTCGTAGTAATAATACCGGCCGGCGCGCTCGTCGTAGTACTGGCGGCGGTTGACCTCGGTCGCGCCGCAACCACCGTCTTCGCGGCAGCCCTTGATGGCGCCGGCCGTGCCGCCGACGGCCGCGCCGATCGCGGCGCCCGTGCTGGCGCTGCCGCTGCCGACATTGTTGCCGATCACGGCGCCCGCGAGAGCGCCCAGGGCCGCGCCGCCGGCGGCGTTACGTTCAACATTGCCGGTCGAGGTGCAGGCCGTGGCCAGCAAGCCGACGCCCAGCAGGGCGATCATCGTCTTGTTCATTGTGGCTATCCCATCGCGCTGTTCTGGTCAGGCTAACGGCCGGCGCTATCCAAGGTTCCGCCGCCGGGCTCGGGAACCCTCGACAAGCTTGGCCGTTAGCCCGGGTGTCAATCAAGCGGAGCAGCCAGTGCGGCGCGTAGAGATCATCGCCAATATCGCCTCCGGATCCGTCGGCCCCGATGCGCCGGCGATCGCCGAACGGATCCTGGCCGAACACGGCGTCGCGGGAACCGTGCACACGCCGGGCGACGACCTGTCGGCCTGTCTGCGCAGCGTCATCGATTCCGACCCGGACGCGGTGTTCATCATCGCCGGCGACGGCACGGCGCGGGCCGCCGCCGAGATGTCGGGTCCCGACGGCCCGCCCATCGCGCCCCTGCCGGGCGGCACCATGAACATGCTGCCCCGCGCCTTCTATGGCGAGCGGTCCTGGCCCGAGGCCATGGAGGCCTGCCTGACGGAAGGCGCGCCGCGCATGGTGTCGGGCGGCGAGGTGGCCGGGCGCCAGTTCTTCGTCGCCGCCATCCTGGGCAGTCCGGCCCTGTGGGCCGACGCGCGGGAAGCCGCTCGGGCCGGCAAGATCAGCCTGACGCTGTCTCGCGCCCACCGCGCGTTTCGACAGGCCTTTTCCGGCCGGCTGCGCTTTACGCTGGATGGCCGCCCCAAGCAGAAGACCCAGGCCCTGGCCCTGATGTGTCCCCTGGTTTCCACCGTTCTGGACGAGGACGAGCGGGCGCTCGAGGCGGCGGCGCTGGACCCGTCAAACGCCATCGAGATCTTCCGCCTGGGGGTCAGCGCGCTGGGCGGAACCTGGCGCGATGATCCCTCGGTCAGCATGGGCCGCTGCCGGGTGGGCCGGGTCTGGGCCGGGGGCCGGATTCCGGCCATTCTGGATGGCGAGCCGATTCGTCTGGAGCCCGAGGTCCACATCCGCTTTCGCCCCAAGGCCTTCCGCGCCTTCGCCCTGCCCGAGCCGCCATGACCGTCAAGATCATCCAGGTCTCGGACATCCATTTCGGCGGCGAGAACCCGGCGGCCACCGAGGCGGCGCTGGCCCGGTTTCATCTGGAAAAGCCCGACCTGCTGGTGGCGGCCGGCGACCTGACCCGCGATGGCGCAGTCGCCGAGTTCGACGCGGCCAGGGCCTGGCTGGATTGCGCGCCCACGCCCCTGTTCACCACGCCGGGCAATCACGACACCCCCTATGTGGGACCCGGCGAGCTGCTGGAACGGTTCATCGCCCCCTGGCGACGCTATGAGGCGCGCTTTGGTCCGGCCGATGGCGGCGTCTGGAGGGCGCCGGGCGTGTCGGTCTTTGGCGTCAATACCGCCCGCCGGGCGCAGCTGCGCTGGAACTGGTCGAAGGGCGCGATCTCGAACGGCCAGATCCAGCGCCTGGAAGGCCAGCTGGCCGCCGCTGCGCCGGGCGACGCCCGCATCGTGGTCTGCCATCACCCCCTGATGGCGCTGACCGGCGAGCCGATGACCAGCGAGGTGCACGGCGGAACGCGCGCCGCCAACAGCCTGTCGACGGCGGGCGCCGATCTGGTCCTGTCAGGCCATATCCATACGCCGTTCGTGGCGCCCTATCCGTTCGGCGACGGCATGACGCGGGCGGTGGTGTCGGGCACGCTGTCGGTGCGCGAGCGTGGCGTTCCGCCCAGCTTCAACATCATCGAGATCGACCCCGCCGAGATCCGCGTCACGGCCATGGCGTTCGAGCGGATCGAGTTCGTCGTGTGGCGCACCTGGGCCTTCGACCGACGACCCCTGGCCTGAAACGCAAAACGGCGCGGCTTTCGCCGCGCCGTCTGACCGTCGAAACCTGATCGACTATTGCGGAGCCGGATAGCGCCAGGCCTCGCCCGCGCCCTTGGCGGCGGCGAACTGGCTGTCGGCCAGGGTCCAGTTGGCCAGGGTGTCGAACCAGGCTTCCAGGAAGCCCTTCCGATTGTTCTGGTGGTCCAGATAATAGGCGTGTTCCCAGACGTCGCAGACCAGCAGCGGGGTCACGCCGTCCTGGGTCACCGTGGTGGCCGCGTCGTGGGTCGAGATCACCTTCAGCTTGCCGCCTTCCGACACCAGCCACACCCAGCCCGAGGCGAAGTGGCCGACGCCCTCGGTGACAAAAGCGGTCTTCAGCGACGCAAGGTCACCGAAGGCTTCGGCGATCGCGGCGGCCAGATCGGCGCCCGGCGCGGTCTTTTCCGGGCTCATGGCGCCCCAGAAGAAGGCGTGGTTCCAGGCCTGGGCGGCGTTGTTGAACACCTTGCCCGGAGCTGCGGTCTTGATGACCTCTTCCAGCGAGCCCTTGTCGTCGCCGTTCAGCAGGCCGTTCAGCGCCGTGACATAGGCGGCGTGGTGCTTGTCGTGGTGGAAGTGCAGGGTGTTGGCCGAAACGGTCGGCTCCAGCGCCTCATAGGCGTAGGGAAGCTCGGGCAGGGTATACATGCTGACTCCATGGAAAGGCGTTCCCCGGAGGGGGAGGATGGGAACGCAAAGAACAACGGGGATTTAGCGCGGCGGTTGCCGCGGTTCCATGAAGGCTTTCAAAACCGCCGCCGTCAGGGTCGGGTTTTTCAGTGCGAAGATGCCGGCGGCCAGACCTGCGCCGATCGACAGCAGAGGCCGATCCTTGACGATGTCGACGACCTTTTCGGCGAAACTGAACGGCTCCGGCGCAGCGCCGGTGCGGGGCGGCTGGCCCTGCTCGGCCTTGCGGGCGGCGATCAGGCCGGCCATGGCCACGATCAGGGCGGCCACGGCCGCGACCACGGCGGCGGCGCCGGCCGGACCCAGCCAGGTCTCGACCACGGCGTACAGCGCAAAGGCCGCCGCGAACACGCCGACGGCGGCCGCAGCCGCTATGGCCGCCGCCGCCGCGAGCGTCATCAGGGTCTTTTCGAAGATCACCGGTCGTTGTTGCGGTTGCCGGCGATCAGCAGGCCGATCAGCACGCCGACGCCGAGCCCGGCCAGGGTGGCGGTCAGCGGGCGTTCGCGCACCCGCTCGGTGACATAGCGCTGGGCGTCGTCCAGCTGCTGGCCGGCGGTGTCGGTATAGGTGCGGCTCTGGGCGCGCAGGGTGTCCAGGCCTTCGGCGACCGATTTCTCGACGCGCTTGGCGGCCTCGGCCAGCGACGCCTTGGCGGCCGTGGCGGCTTCCACAAAGCTGCGCTCGGCGTGTTCAACGCTTTCAGCAGCAGCGGCCTTCACCTTGTCGGCGTCTTTTGCGGCGGTCTTCAGGACATCAGCAGGCATGGTCATCTCCGGTTCGCGGCGCGGCCAACAGAGCGGGCTGGCAATCTCGCTGAGCCCGGTGAACGCGGAGCCCCACCGAGCGGTTCCACAATAGCGTGGGGTTGGGAGCTTCACCACTGTGGAATCGTCACTCGCGTCTGACGCGAAGCGAGTCTATGGTCGAAAACATGGTGGATCCCGACTCCGCGCACGACACCGACAAGGAAGCCGTCCGGCTTCGCGCCACCAAGGCGCTGAAGGCCTTCGACCGTCCCGGCGAAAATCCCCATTTCACACGACTGATTCGCCTTGCGGCCCGCAGTTTCCATGCGCCGCGCGCCCGGCTGTGGCTGATCGGCGGCTCGCGGCTGCATTGCAAGGTCAGCCTCGGCTTCGGCCACGACGGCGAGGTGACGCGTCGCGCCGGATCGCTGGCCGACCTCCTGATCGCCCTGGGCGAACCGCTGGTCTGCGGGAATGCAGCCACCGACGCCCGGCTGACAGCGCTTTCCTTGCCGGGTATCGGCTTCCTGGGCTGCGCGCCCCTGATCGATCCCGACGGCCAGGTGGTCGGGTTTCTGACCGTGGAAGACCCCCAGCCCCGAACGGCGATCGACCCCGACGCCAGCCAGACGCTGATCGACCTGGCCGCCCTGGCCATGGAGGCCCTGCTGCGCGATCGCGTCGCCGGTGAAGCCAACACGGTCCGCACGCTCGACAGCGAACGCCTGGCCCTGGCCATCGGCGCCGCCAGCCTGGGCGAGTTCGAATGGGATCGCACGCTCGATATCTACCGGATCAGTCCGCGCCTGGCCAAGATCGCCCACCTGCCGGCCGGCGAGATACCCGCCGAAGATGGCCAGTCGCTGTTTCGCTATGTCCATGGCGACGATCGCGCCGAGATCCAGCGCGACGTCGACGCCCAGTTGCGCAAGCGCGGCCGCTATGAGGTGGAGTTCCGCCGCAATCCCGACGACAAGGGCCGGATCCAGTGGAACCGCGCCGCCGGCGTGATGACGCTCGACGAACAGGGCGAACCGACCCGCCTGATCGGCGTGATCCAGGACATCACCGACCGCAAGCAGCAGGATGAACAGCGCGAGAGTCTGCTGGCCGAGCTGGACCATCGCATCAAGAACCTGCTGGCGGTCGTCCAGTCGGTCGCCGCCCAATCGGCCCGCAAGTCGTCGTCGCTGGATGTGTTCCTCAAGACCTTCGCCGGCCGGCTGAAATCGATGAGCTCGGCCCATGACCTGCTCAGCGCCGCCCGCTGGCGCGGGGCCACCCTGGCCCGGATCGCCGCCGCCGAACTGGGCGGGCTGGCTCCCACCCAGACGCGCTGGGACGGCCCCGAACTGTTCCTGACCCCGCGCGCGGCCTCGGCCCTGTCGCTGACCCTGCACGAGCTGGCCGTCAATGCGGTGAAGTTTGGCGCCCTGTCGACCGAGAACGGCAAGGTTGAGGTGGTCTGGCGGCGCTCGCCCGATGGCGGCTTTGCGCTGGAATGGCTGGAAACCGGCGGACCGCCGGCGACCGAACCGACCAAGCGCGGCTTTGGCGCAACCCTGGTCGAGGACGTGGTCGGGCGCGAGCTGGGCGGCCGGGCGCGTATCGACTATCGACGCAGTGGGGTCAGCGCACTGATCCAGGCCGCCGCCCACGCCTTGGCCGACGGCCCCCCGCCCGAGCCTGAAAAGGCCGCGCCCGAACGGATCGTCGAGACCCTGATCGCCGCCGACGAAAACATCCGCCCCGGCGCCATCGCCGGCCTCAGGGTGCTGATCGTCGAGGACTCCCTGCTGCTGGCCCTGGAGCTGGAATCAGGCCTCGAGGACGCCGGGGTTGTGGTGGTCGGCTGCGCCGCCGAGCTGGGCGAGGCCCTGTCGATGCTGGACCAGGCCTTCGACGTGGCCGTTCTGGACGCCGACCTCAATGGCCAGTCGGTCGCTCCGGTGGCCGAGATCCTGCGCGGCCAGGGCCGGCCGTTCGTGTTCGCCACCGGCTATGCCGACAAGGCCGCCCCCATGGGCTTTGACGCGCCCATCGTGCGCAAGCCGTACAATGTGCACCAGATCGCGCGGGCGATCGCGGATGTGACCGGGCGGCACTAGGGTTTGAGCGATCCTCCCCCTGAAGGGGGAGGACTATTGCACAGGATCAAAAACGGTTGTCATCCCGGACGAGCGCGCAGCGCGAAGATCCGGGACCGACGCCTGAACTCTGCGCTTCCGGCGGTCCCGGATCGGCGCCCGGCTTCGCCAGGCTTGTCCGGGATGACAACCGTTTTTGATCCTGTTCAAGAGCCCCGCACATGGGGGCAAGACGAAGCCGCAGTCAGGCGGCTTCGTCGCTTCACAGCACCTTGCGCGCCCGCAGACCCGCGATCGCCTCATCGCTCAGCCCCGCCACCTCGCGCAGCACGGCGTCGGTGTGTTCGCCCAGGGTTGGCCCGGTCCAGCGCACGGCGCCCGGGGTTTCCGACAGGCGCGGGAAGGCGTTCTGCATCTTCACCTGGCCAAACACCGGATGCGGCACGCTGACGATCGACTCCCGCGCCGCGAAATGCGGATCGGCCAGCATCTCGGGCGCGCGATAGATCCGGCCGGTGGCGATTCCCGCCTTTTCCAGCAGGGGCAGCAGGGCCTCGATCTGCTGGTCGGCGGTCCAGGCGGCGATGCGGGCGTCCAGCTCGCCCTGATGCGCGCCGCGCGCCGCGTGATCCCTGTAGCGCACGTCATCGGCCAGGTCGGGCCGGCCCATCAGGTCGCAAAGCCGCCGAAACAGGGTGTCCTGATTGGCGCCGATCAGAACCAGTTCGCCGCTCTTGGTGGGATAGACGTTCGACGGCGCGATGCCGGGCAGCACAGCCCCCGACCGCTCGCGGATATAGCCGGTCAGGTCATATTCGGTGATCAGGTTCTCCATCACCGTCAGCACGCTCTCATAGATGGCCGCGTCGACCACCTGGCCCCGACCGGTGCGGTCGCGCGCATGCAGGGCCATCATCACCCCCAGCGCGGCGTTCAGGCCCGACAGGCTGTCGCCGATCGAGATGCCGGCCCGGGCGGGATTGCGATCCGGCTCGCCGGTGATGTGGCGCAGCCCGCCCATGGCCTCGCCGACCAGGGCGTAGCCGGCGCGCTTCGAATAGGGTCCGGTCTGGCCAAAGCCCGACACCCGCGCCATCACCAGGCCCGGATGGTCGGCCGACAGGGCCTCATAGCCCATGCCCCAGGCCTCCAGCGTGCCGGGGCGGAAGTTCTCGACCACCACATCGGCCTTGGCGATCAGGGCCCGGGCCAGGTCGCGGCCCTCGTCCGTGCGCAGGTCGAGGGTCACCGATTTCTTGTTGCGGCCGATCACCGGCCACCAGGGCGACAGGCCCTGGGGCTTGCTGCGACCCCACTGGCGCATCGGATCGCCGACCCCGGGATCTTCCAGCTTGATCACCTCGGCGCCGAAGTCGCCCAGGATCTGGCCGCAGAAGGGCCCCGCGATCAGCGAGCCCATTTCGATGACCCGCAATCCGGTCAGCGGTGATTGGGCCATCTCGATCTTCCCCTGGGTTCCGGGAACCGTTCACGGCCCCGTGATGTTCTTGATGCGAGCGGCGCCGCGTGACGCCGACCAGACTTCAACCTCTAGAAAAATCGCGCAGGGAAAGACAGCCATGACCCGCCATCTCCTCATCATCGGCGCCGCGTTCGCCGCCCTCAGCCTCGCCGCCTGCGGCGACAAAACCGAGACCAAGGGCGCAGCGACCCCTTCGGAACAGGCCGCCACGCCTGACGCCAACCCCGCCGCCACCGTTCCGACCGTGGCCGACGAGACCAAGGCCGATGTCTTCGCCATGAAGGCGGCTGACCTCAACATGTTCGAGATCGAATCCGCCAAGCTGGCCGCCGCGCGCTCGACCAATGCCCAGGTCAAGACCTTCGCCGGCAAGATGGCCACCGCGCACGGCAAGACCGGCGAAGGCCTGCAGGCGGCGATTGCAGCGTCGGGCGCGGCGATCATCCTGCCGATGACCCTGTCCAAGGACCTGCAGGATGACCTGGACGACCTGAGCAAGGCCAGCAACGAGGACTTCGACAAGAAGTACGCCGACAGCCAGGTCGACGCCCATCAGGCGATGCTGAACCTGCTGCAACGCTACGCCCAGGACGGCGACACCCCCGCCATCAAGGCCTTCGCCGCCGCCACGGCCCCGACCGTTCAGGAACACCTGAACACGGCCGAAGGCCTCAAGAAGGGCTTCGTGAACTAGCTTATCTACGGAATCGCGTAGGCGACCGTCGCCTTTGCGGCGGCGCGCTCGCGCGATTCCGTCCACATCAGGACATCGACCGTCGCGATGCGGCGGCCAAGTTTCAGCAGGGTGGCCTCGGCATAGAGGTCACCCGGCTTGCAGCCTCGCAGGAAATGGATCGTCAGCGAGGTCGTGACCGCCAGCGGCACCTCGCCGATATGGGTCAGGATCGCCGCATAGGCGGCGGTGTCGGCCATGGCCATCAGGGTCGGCCCCGAGATCACCCCGCCCGGCCGCAATTGCCGTGACGAGAACGGCTGGCGCATCAGGACGCGGCCCTCGGACGCCTCGATCGCCTCGGGCATCGAGGCCGGATCGCCTTCGGGAAAGGCGCGCTGCAGGAAGGCGTTGAACGCCGCCGCATCCAGCTTCAGTCCGCTCTCGCTCATCCGCCGACCTTGAGGGTGTTGTCGTCGCCATTGCGGTCGATGACCGTGTTGTAGGGATCGACCCCGGCCCATTTGGGGGCTTTGGCGACCGTGAAGGTCAGGGTCTGGACGCCCGAGCGGATCGGGCGGCGCTCATACAGCACGACACTGTCGGCCTTGAAGTCCTTCTTGCCCGGCTCGGCGGTGAACAGGCCGATGTCCATGCTCTCGGCCAGAGGCGCCGACGTCTCCTTGCCCTTGCCGTCGGCGTACATCTTCCTGGCGTCGATGGTCAGGGTCACATCGAAGCGGCCATCGGCGCGTTTCTTCACGGCCGCCGCCGTGGTCTTTATGTCGTAGAGGGTGATCTTCTCGAACAGGTCGGTGATCAGCGCCTGCTTGTCGGCCGGGGCCTCGGCGCGGATGGCCCGCATGAAGTCCAAGGTGGTGGGATAGGGCGCGCCCTTGAAGGCGTGGTCGGCGATCAGCCGGCGCAGGGCGCGGTTGACCGCCGCCTCGCCGATCTCGCTCTGCAGCCGGTACATAACCAGCGAGCCCTTGCGGTAATAGATGTAGGGCTGGTTCTCGACCTTGTAGAGCGGCTGCTCCTCCAGAGGATCGCCGCCGCGCGCGCGCAGATAGCTGTCCAGCTCGAACTTCAGGAACTTGCGGATCTGGCTCTCGCCATAGGTCCGCTTCATGACCATCAGGGCCGAATACTGGGCGAAGGTCTCCGACAGCATGGCCCCGCCCTGCTGGTCGGCGCCGATCACCTGGTGGGCCCACCACTGGTGGCCGATCTCGTGGGCCCCGATATAGGTGACCATGTCGATCTTTTCGGGGTTTTCGTAGTTGGCGATGAACACCAGACCTTCCGACCACGGCATGGTGCCGGCATAGGCCTGGGCGAACTGGGCGTAGTCGGGGAACTCCAGGAACCGCAGCTGGCGGAACTGATAGGGGCTGAACTCGGCGCCCATATAGTCCAGCGAGACCTTCATCGCCGTCTTCATGCGGTCGATGTTCCAGGCGTGCTGCGGGTCGTAGTAGACCGCCAGATCGACGCCCTTGTAGGTCTCGCTGGCGATCTTGTAGCGGGCCGACTGGATCGAGATGAAGTTCTGGATCGGGGCCTCGGTGACGAAGCGCGCCACGCGCCGATCACCCTTGACCAGGTCGGAGACCTTGTAGCCCGGTGCGATCGGCGTCTGGTCGCTGACCGTGGTGATGGTGATGTCGGACGACACCCAGTCGGAGTCCTTGCGCAGACCATTGAACTGCATCGAGGCCACATCGCCCAGCCTGGCCATGCGCCGCTCGGGCGGCAGGCCGTATTTGCGGCGCTTGGCGCGATCGACCAGCAGGCCGTCGCGGGCCATGCCCAGGATCGGCGCGATCTCCAGATTGTTGATGAAGGTCCCGTTGGCGACCACACGCGATTCCGCGCCGCTGTTGGGGAAGCCCTTCTGCGAGCGCTCGGTGATGAAGCTCATCTTGCGCCGCTCACCCGGAACCATCGGCGTGTCGAAGGCGAAGATCCGGTAGTTGAACCGGTCATAGGTCTTCTTGGCCCACGCCCCCTCGATCGACAGGCCCTTGACCTTCAGGTCGCGGTCGAAGCGGACATGGATTTCCTTCAGCGGACCGTTCGTCTTGTTCTCGATGACATAGGCGCCCTTGGTGCTGACGCGCGGTTCATCGGGATAGAGGTCCACGTCCAGCATCATCGACACGATCTTGGGCTGGGGCAGGGTCTCGAACGGCAGCAGGGTCTTTTCGTAATCGGCCTGCCATTGCTCGCCGTCGATCGTGGTCCGGTAGGTGTTCCAGACATTGGTGTTGACGAAGATGAAGGTTCCCGTCGCCACGAACACGGTCAGGGCCAGGGCCAGGGTCAGGCCGGCCTTGCCGGTCATGCGGCTCGGCAGACGCGCCAGGCGCGGCCACAGCCGGCTCTCGGTTCCCCGCCGCCACAGGCCATAGGACAGAACCAGCAGCACGACCGAGAAGGCCGTCCAGTACAGCCGCAGCCACCAGGCCCCGATCCAGAACTTGCCCTGGCCGTTCATGTCGGAGAAGGGCGTGTCGGTGACCGCGCCGAAATTGTAGAGCTTGTGCTCGAAACCCAGGTTCGAGAGGGTGATAGTGGCGACCATGTAGATCACCATCAGGCCCCAGCCGATGAACTTGTGCGGGCTGATCGCCTGCAGGAACACCGCCAGCACCGCCAGCAGGACCCAGTCCACCGATTGCGGCAGGATGTACCAGAGCAGGTACTTGGACAGCTCCAGATGGGTATAGCCGTGGGCCAGCTGGCTGATGATCGCGGCCAGCACGCTGACCAGCAGGGTCGAGACCAGCACCAGCGAAATGGCCAGGGTCTTGGGGACGACAAAGGCCCAGTCCGGAACCGGGGTGGCGTCGATGATCTCGTGGGTCTTGCGCTCGCGCTCGCGCCAGACCAGTTCGCCCGAATAGTAGATGGCGATGATCATCGGGATGAGACCAAAAGATCCCATCAGTGGCGTCAGCAGCACGCGGGTCAGCGGATAGATCTCGCCGCCATAGCGTCCGGCCTCGGTGGCGAACCACAGCGAGCCCATGGCATTGGCCAGGCCCAGGGCCAGCAGCACGAAATAGGCCGGGCTCTTGAACACCTGGCCCATGTCCAGCCGGGTGCGGACCATCAGCTGGACCCAGGCCGTCTGGCGATCATAGCGCGGAACGACCGGGCCGCTCAGGGTGGCCGGCAGGGCCTCGATCGGCGCCGGCCCCTTGTGGGCCTTGACCTTGCGATCACCCGACAGCGCGGCCGACTGGATCTGGAACAGCCAGTAGGCGGCCGTCAGGAACACCGCCGACAGGGCCAGGGCGAAGAGGCGGTTGAACAGCAGCACGCCAGTCAGGGCCGGCGTGACCGAGTTCCGCTCGGTGGCGGTCCAGTACTTGGTGACCAGGCCAAAGGCCGCCGTGCCCAGGGGCTCCCACAGGGCGGCCGTCTTTTCGAACTCCGGGCGATCCAGGGCGATGCCGCCAATGATCCACACCACCATGAAGGCGATGACGCCGACATAGGTCCACATCATCGATCGCGTCACCGTGGCCAGGGCGAAGAAGATCGCCGAGGTCAGCAGGATCGAGGGCAGGGCCAGGGCGAAATAGGAAAACAGATAGGCTTCGACCAGGTTGGGGCCCAGGCGCTCGGGGTCGACCCAGGGCATGAACGAACCGATGAAGATCGCCAAGGGCACGGCCAGGAACGAGATCGCCGCCGCCAGATAGGCCCCGGTGAAGCGGCCGTACAGATAGTCGAACTTGCCGATCCGGGTGGAGCGCAGGATCGGCCCAAAGCCGGTCTCGTCGTCGCGGACCACCACATTGGCCACGAAGGCCGTGGTCACGAACATGTAGAAGATCGACAGGATCAGGTGGGTCTGGGCGATCGCGAACGGGGCGTTCTTGTGGATCTGACCGCCGCCGCCGATGCGGATCTGGTCGATCGTCGCCGCCCCGAAGGTCAGCAGGAAGAACACCGTCGCCACCACCCAGAACACGGGCGACTTCAGCTGGTAGCGGAGCTCGAAGCCCGCAATCTTGGCGAACATGGCCGGTCCTCCTACGCCGCGCGGCGGGTGGTGGACAGGGTCGAGAAATAGACGTCCTCAAGACCGCCCTCGACGGCGGTAAAGCCATCGCCCGGATCGCTGTCGGCCAGGATGTGGATCACCGTGCGGCCGCCCAGCAGGCGGGTGGAGATCACCTGATACTGGGCCTTGGCCGCTTCCAGATCGGCCTTGTCGATGGTCTTGCGCCAGACCCGGCCGGCCAGCTGGACCACCAGATCATTGGGCGCGCCCTGTTTGACGATGCGGCCGTCGCAGATGATCGCCATGGCCGGGCACAGGTCCGACACGTCCTCGACGATGTGGGTCGACAGGATGACCACCACGTTCTCGCCGATTTCGGCCAGCAGATTGAGAAAACGATTGCGCTCTTCGGGGTCGAGGCCGGCGGTGGGCTCGTCGACGATGATCAGGCGCGGATCGCCGATCAGGGCCTGGGCGATGCCGAAGCGCTGGCGCATGCCGCCCGAGAACCCGGCCAGGGCCTTCTTGCGCACGCCCCACAGATTGACCTGGCCCAGCAGGCTCTCGACCGTTTCCTTGCGGTCCTTGGCGTTGGCGATGCCCTTGAGCACCGCCATGTGGTCGAGCATGTCGTAGGCCGAGACCCGCGGATAAACGCCGAAATCCTGCGGCAGATAGCCCAGGGTGCGGCGCAGCAGCTCGGGCGTCTTCAACACGTCGATGTCGTCGAAACGGATGTGGCCCGAGGTCGGGGCCTGCAGGGTGGCGACGGTGCGCATCAGGGTCGACTTGCCCGCGCCGTTCGGGCCCAGCAGGCCGTACATGCCGCGCGGAATGGTCAGGCTGACCTCGTCCAGGGCGCGAACGCCGTTGCCATAGACGTGAGTCAGGTTCTCGATGATCAGCATTCGCGCGCTCACAGCCCCCGCATGGAAAGACGCCCAGTATTCCCCACACCCGTCATGACTCGACGGCGAGGACGGGGGCAAGTGAAAGAACGTTTAAGCGTCCCCGGTCTCGGGATGATTTCTGATAGGCGATAACCTGGGCAGGGTGCTTTTGAAGCGCGCCGTTTGGGGCTAATCAGGCGCCATGACGACATACGCCTTTCCCCCGTCCGCTGTTCCCGTGGTCCCGGTCGAGGGATCGGCCGAGGTCTTTCCCGTGCGCCGCATCCTGTGCGTGGGTCGCAACTACGCCGCCCACGCCCGCGAAATGGGGGCCGACACGCGCGATCCGCCGTTCTTCTTCGCCAAGCCGGCCGACGCCGTGGTCCCCTTGCCGACCACCGTGCCCTATCCGTCGGCGACGGCGGATCTGCACCACGAGATCGAACTGGTGGCGGCCCTGAAGGCCGGCGGCGAGAACCTCACCCCCGAGCAGGCCATAGACCTGGTGTTCGGCTATGCGGTCGGCGTCGACCTGACGCGCCGCGACCTGCAGAACGCCGCCAAGGCCAAGGGTCAGCCGTGGGAAGCCGGCAAGGCCTTCGACGCCAGCGCCCCGATCAGCGCCATCCGCCCGATGAGCGGCCTGCCGCCGGAAGGCGCGATCTTCCTGTCGGTCAATGGCGTGGAAAAGCAGCGCGGCGAGATCGCCGACATGATCTGGAACGTCGCCGAGGTGATCGCCAAGGCCAGCCAGCTGTGGCGGCTGGAAGCCGGCGACCTGATCTTCACCGGTACCCCCGAGGGCGTCGGCGCCATCGGGCGCGGCGACAGGGTGGAGGGTGAGGTCGAGGGCGTCGGCAAACTGTCCTTCACCCTGGCCTAGAGCTCCATCCTGACTGCGTCAGGCCGGAGCTCTAGATCTTTGTTTTAACGCATTTTCTTCACGCGAACCGGTATCCACTTCGCTCGAAAATGCTCTAGGAGCGCGCCATGAAGCTCATCCTGCACAGCGCCTGGCGGGCCAGCGCGCCCTATCGGGTGCGCATCGGCCTGAACCTCAAGGGCCTGGACTATGCCGTCCAGCCCGTGGATCTGGTGTCGAGCCAGCACCAGGGCGAGGCCTATCGCGCCCTCAATGCCCAGGCCCTGGTGCCGACGCTTGAGGTCGCCCTGCCTGGAGAAGAAGGCCGCCGTCTGACCCAGAGCCTGGCGATCCTGGAATGGCTGGACGAGGCGGTTCCGGGGGCGTCGCTGTTGCCGGCCGACCCGTTTGATCGCGCCACGGTGCGGGCCATGGCCGAGATCGTCGCCTGCGACATCCACCCGGTGAACAACCTGCGCATCCTGCGCGCCCTGACCGGCCTGGGCGTCGACCAGGACGGCCGCGACGCCTGGGCGCAGCGCTGGATCACCGACGGCTTTGCGGCGCTGGAGCCGATGGTGGCGCGGCACGGCAAGGGCTATGCGTTCGGCGACACCCCCGGCTTGGCCGACTGCTGCCTGGTCCCACAGGTCTATAACGCCGCCCGTTTCCACGTGGACATGACGCCGTTCCCCGCGATCAAGGCTGCGGTGGCCCGGGCTCTTGAACATCCGGCCATCGCCGCCGCCCACCCCAACCTTCAACCGGATGCCCAGAATGCTTGAAGACTTGAAGGCCAATAACGCCGCCTGGTCGAAGGGCAAGACCCAGGTCGACCCGGAGTTCTTCAAGCGGCTCGAAAACCAGCAGAGCCCGGAATATCTGTGGATCGGCTGCAGCGACAGCCGCGTGCCGGCCAACGAGATCGTGGGCCTGGATCCCGGCGAGCTGTTCGTCCACCGCAATGTCGCCAACCTGGCCCCGCCGCAGGACGCCAACTATCTCAGCGTGCTGCAGTTCGCGGTCGACGTGATCAAGGTCAAGCACGTGATGGTCGTGGGCCACTATGGCTGCGGCGGCGTGGCGGCGGCGATCGACGGCAAGCGGCGCGGCCTGGTCGACCACTGGCTGCACCCGATCCGCGAGGTCCATGCCGAGCACCGCCACGAGCTGGACGCCCTGCCGGGCGAGAAGGAAAAGCTCAACCGCCTGTGCGAGCTGAACGTCATCCGCCAGGTCCGCAACGTGGCCGCCGACGTCTTCGTGCAGGACGCCTGGGCGCGCGGCCAAGCCCTGGCCGTCCATGGCTGGGTCTATTCGCTGGCCAACGGGCTGGTGAACGACCTGAACGTCGGCATTTCCAGCCGGGAAGACTATGAGCGGGTGGCCGGCGGGGTGATCTGAGGCCGCTAAACACTGTCATCCCGGCCAAGCGCGAAGCGTGCCGAGCCGGGACCGCAGGAAGCGCCGCGTTTGCCGTGGTCCCGGATAGCCTCTGCGAGGCTTCCGGGATGACAACGGAAAGGTGAGCTCTACCCCGCCTTGATCCTCACCCGCGCCGACGCCTTTCGCCCCTGCCCGTCCACCACGGACAGGCGATAGAACCCCGGCGCCGCCGGCTTCCAGACCACCCGGCCGCTGACCGGATCGGCCGCCAGAGGCGTTCCCCCGACATACCAGGTCAGGTCCTCGCCGCCGGCCGCCAGCACCAGTCCCCGTGATCTGGGCCCCAGGGCCTCGACCTGCACGGCCGCGCCGTCCGGCGGGAAGATCAGGCGTGGCCCTTCGGATTGCGCGCGCAGGGTCTGCAGCGCCTCGGGCGCCAGCTTCGGCGCGATCGGGCGCGGCGCGGCGGCGGGCGCGCCGACCACATCAGCGACATCGAACAGCAGCGGCAAGGCGGCGTCGCGTCCGGTCAGGCCGCCGCGCGCGCCGCCGTCGGCCCGGCCCGTCCAGACGATGATCGCATAGCCGCCGACCACGCCGGCCGCCACCGCGTCGCGAAAGCCGTAGGAGGTGCCAGTCTTGAAGGCCATGGCCGGCCCGCCCCGGGTCAGGGCCGAGGGCGCCCGGCCGCGCGGCGCGGGGGCCTCGCGCAGGATGTCCAGCACCTGCCCCGCCGCCTCGGGTCGCACCAGTCGGGTTCCGCCGGATGTCTCGCGTAGCTTGGCGTCGGCCTGCGTCCAGGCCAGGGGCTTGGCGAGGCCGCCGTCGCCCAGGGCGGCGTACAGCAGGGCCAGGTCGCGCAGGGTGATCCCCTCCCCGCCCAGGGCCAGGGCCAGTCCCGCCGCCTTCAGCTGCGACTTCGGCCGGGCCAGATGGGCGCCGGCCGCCTCGATCCGGCCTGCAAAGGCTTCGGGACCCAGCCGCTCCAGCGTCGCCACGGCCGGCACGTTCAGCGAATGGGTCAGGGCCTCGCGCACCGTGACCTTGTCGTGGAACACCCGGTCGAAATTCTCGGGCTGATAGTCGGCGAAGCGGGTGGCGCTGTCGGTCAACTGGGTGTCGGCGGCGAGCAGTCCATCGTCCATGGCCATGGCGTAGATGAAGGGCTTCAGGGCCGAACCCGGCGAGCGCAGGGCGCGGGTCATGTCCACCCAGCCCCCGGCCCGCTCGCGCCCTGCCGAGCCGACGGCGGCGCGCACCGCCCGGCCCTTGATTTCCACCACCAGGATCGCGGCGGTGGCGTCGGCCCCTTGCGAGGCGGCGATGGCGGCGGCCATCGGCTCCAGCCGCGCCTGCAGGTCGGCGTCGAGGGTGGTGATCACGCTGGCCTGCGAGGCTGGCGCGGCGCGGGCCAGTTCGCCCGCCACGTTCCAGGCCAGGGCCGGGAACGGTGAACGGCGCGGCAGGGGTTCGGCCTCGGCCTCCAGAGCGGCGGCTTCGGTGAGCACGCCGGCCCGGACCATCTTGTCCAGCACCGCCCGCCGCGCCAGCCGCGCCGCCTCGGGCCGACGGTCGGGTCGGCGGGCCTCGGGCGATTGCGGCAGGGCGATCAGCAGGGCCTGCTGGCCGTCGGTCAGGCTTGAGGGCTCCTGACCGAAATAGGCCAGGCTGGCGGCGCGCACGCCCTCCAGATTGCCGCCATAGGGCGCCAGGGTCAGGTAGAGGGCCAGGGTCTGGCGCTTGGTCAGCCGCGATTCCAGCTGCACGGCGCGGATCATCTCGATCAGCTTGGAGCCGAGGTTGCGCGGCCGCGGCTCCAGCAGTCGGGCGGTCTGCATGGTCAGGGTCGAGGCGCCGGAGGTCGGGCGACCGTGGACCACCGCCGAGCCGAACGCCCGGACCACCGCCAGGGGATCAACGCCCAGATGGCTGTAGAACCGCCCGTCCTCCACCGCGATCAGGCGCTTCTGGAAGGTCTGGTCGGTGCGGTCGAGGTCGGCCCGGATCCGCCAGCGGCCGTCCTCCACCGGCAGGGCCCGCAGCCATGCGCCGCGCCGGTCCAGCGCCACCGGCGAGGACTGCCGGGCGCGGGTCATTTCGGGTGGGAAGATGGCGCTGAGCGTGGCGAGGGCGACCTGGACGCCCAGAAGGGCGACGAGGGCGCGGGTGAGCGGCGCAACCATCTTCCCCCTCCGGGGGAGGAGGATGCGCAGCATCCGGAGGGGGCCAGTGGTGGCAGCGCCCCCTGAGTCAGCAGACGTCATCCTGCGAACGGCCTCGCGTCACTTGCCCCCTCCGCGCTTTCAGCGCTCCTCCCCCGGAGGGGGAAGATGAAACGGCGCGTCACCCTCACTGCCCCGGCGCGATCACCGCCCGGCCCGCATCCGAGCGCGCGGTGATCGCGGGACGGTACATGTCCTTGGCTACCGCGCCCGGCAGGAAGAACTCGCCCGGCGTCACGGCCCGCGCCACATAGGCCAGGGCGAAGGGCTTGTTGCCCTCCAGGTCCATGGCCGCGATGAAGCGGTCGTCGCGACTTTCCTGAACGTCGGCGCCGGTCAGTTCGCCCAGGAACCGGTAGGGCCCGTTCTGGGCGTCATCGGCGCCGAGTGTCGTCTCGATCTCGAAGCCGGCCGGCAGGGCGTCGTCGACCACCAGAGCGGTCGAACGGGCCTGCATCGAGCGGCCGGAGACCAGCACGATGATCCGGTCGCCCTGGCGGATCGTGGCGGGATCCACCGCCGCCCCGGTCATCGACAGCAGGCGCTTGCCCACGAACAGGCCATTGGCCGATGCCCCCGGCGCGGCGGTCGGCGTGCCACGAACACTGACCGTCCGCCACAGCGCGCCCTTGCTGGTGTTGGTGAAGCGGCTGTCAGCCAGCTTGCCCACCGCCCAGCGCGGCGCGCCGCCGGCCGGCGGCAGGGCCATGGCCCCCTTGGCGTCGATCGAGATCGGGCCGGCCGCCTTCAGCAGGGCGAAGGCCGCGTGCAGCACGGCCGCCTGTTCCTGGGTGTTGAGGGCGTCGGGATCCTTGACCACGTTTTCGAGGCGGCCCTGCAGTTGGCGGGCGATGTCGCCCTGACCCGACTCGACGGCCAGGGCGGTCAGCCCCGCCACGTCGCGCAGCGGGCTCTGGTACCAGTCCTGATCGTCGCGATAGCCCAGCGACTTGACCGCCTGGCGCATGGCCGAGCGAGCCCGGGCGTTGTCGCCCATGCGGGCCAGGCCGGCGGCGACATAGGCCTTGGCCATCGGCTGGTCCTCGTCCTTCATCTGCACGTCGTGCCACCAGCGCAGGCGGGCCAGGTCGCCCTTGCCGCCCTTGGCCATCACATAGAGGGCATAGGCCGAGGCCCGGCGGCGCATCCGTTCGGTGGCCTTCTTGGACAGCTCGGGCGTGGCCGCCCACCATTCGGGATATTCCATCCGGTAGGAGACCGAGGCCCAGCCGTCGGGACGGCTGATCTGGCGCATGGCGTTCATGGCCTTGTCGATCGCGGCGTCCGGCACGGCCACGCCCTGCGCCCGGGCTTCCAGCAGGAAGTCGGTCGTATAGGCGCCCAGCCAGGCGTCGGCCTCGCCGTCGCCCACCCGCCACAGCCCGAAGGCGCCGTCGAGGGTCTGGCGATCCAGCAGCTTGCCCACCGCGCCGGCCAGGGCCGCCGGGGTGCGTTTCAGCTTGGGATCACTGGTCAGGCTCTGGGCGTACAGCAGCGGATAGGCCGTCGAGACCAGCTGCTCGGTGCAGCCATAGGGATAGCGTTGCAGGGCCACCGCGATCGCCGCCGGGTCGAAGCCCTTGAACGGCGAATAGCTGACCTGCAGCGTCACGTCCCCGGCCGCCAGGCCGCTCATCAGGGCGTAGGAAGGCGTATAGGCCGCGCCCGGTTGCTGCAATTCCGTGGTGGTGCGCACCACATCGCCCCAGCCCAGGCGGGTCTGGATCGGATAGTCCTTGCTGGTCGCAAAGCCGGGACCGGCCACCTTGAAGCCGATCTTGCCGATGCCGGTGACGTCGGGGGCCAGGAAGGGGATCTTCTCGGCGATCCGTTGTCCCAGGATCATCTGGAACACCTTTTTGAACGCCACCTTCAGCCCGCCCGACGAGAAGGCCTCGGCGGTATAGGCGCCGGGCTTGCCCTCGACATTGTGCAGCTCCAGCGTGGCCATGGCCTTGTCGCCGGGGGCCAGGAAGCGCGGCAGATTGAGGTCGGCCACCACCGGCTGGCGCACGGTCAGGGGCTTGGAGCCCGAGCCGACGGCGTTGTCGGTCCAGGCCACGGCCATCAGCCGCAGCTCGCCATTGAAGTCGGCGGCCGGCAGCTTGATCACCGCCTTGCCGTCCAGGCCGGTCTCGACCACGCCCGACCACAGGGCGACGGTCTTGATCGGGGTGACGGTCAAACCCTCGCCCCCGACCTCGTCGGCGCCGAAATTGACATTGGCGGGCGCGCCCAGATTGGGATCGAGCAGACGGCCATAGTCGTCGCGGTAGTCGACACCCAGGGCGCGCTTGCCGAAGTACCATTTCACTGGATCAGGACTGTCCTGACGGGTCAGGCGCAGAATGCCCTCGTCCACCGCCGCGATGGTGACGTGGGCGCGCTGGCCAAGGCCCAGGCCCTTCACCGCCACGGGGATCTCGACCGGGGCCTTGGAGTCGATCTTCACGGGCGTGCCCAGATCGACGGTCAGCTTCCGGCTCTTGGGATCCAGCGGCACATAAACGAGGCCCAGGGCGCGACGCGGCTTGGGCGAGGCGACCGGGTCGCGCGGCTGGATGACGCTGACCATCACATAGGCCCCGCCACCCCAGGCGGCCGAGGTCTTCAGGCGCACGGTCGTCCCGTTCTCGCCCACGGTGACGGTCTTCAGGTCGATCAGGCGGTCGGTGGCGACGGCGATCTGGGCTTCACCGGCATAGGGCGGCTTCAGCGTGATCTCGACCGTATCGCCCTGGACATAGGCCTTGGTCCCGGCGCTGACGCGCACGAAATCCGGGGCCTCGGCGTCCTTGGCGGGCGAGCCCCAGCCGGCGGCGAAGCGGGTGACGGTCTTTGAGCCGTCCGCGCCCTCGACCACCAGGCGATAGTCGCCCCAGCCCAGGCGTCGCGTGAAGCGGGCCGGATCGCCGGCGCCGATGTTCACCGTGGCCTTGGCCACCACCGCGTCGCGGCTGGTGCGCCGCCACTGCCAGCGGCCATCCTGCTGGAACCAGTCATAGTCCCAGTTCTCGCTGATCAGGGTGTAGGTCGCGGTGGCGCCCACCCGCTTGCCGGCGGCGTTAACGGCGATGATGTTGAGGCTGATCGGCGGATCGCCCTTGGCGCTGTCGCCCTGGTCGACCTTGACCCCGAAATAGAGCGGCTTGGCGCGAACCTTCAGGTCCAGGCCTTCGCGGACCGGACGGCCGCCCGGCTCGAACACCGAGGTGGTGACGGCGGCGACCAGCGGCTGGGCCGTGTCGCCGGCCACATCGCTGGCGACCGACAGCACCGCCCGGCCTTCGCCATCGGTGACCGTCGTGCCCAGTTCCAGGAACTTCTCCTCGAACGGCTTGTCGGCGTCGCCCCAGACATAGTCCTTGTAGGCGGGGAAGGGATCGGCGTCGGCGCGCAGCCGCGCCTCGCCCTGGGTCTGCAGGCCGGCGCCCGGCGCGCCATACAGGAAGCGGGCCGAGACATCGACCTTGCGGGTCTCGCCCACGCCCAGCGGAAGGGATTCCTGGCCCGTGGCCGTGACCGCCAGGCGTTGCGGCGCGAAGTCCTCGACGCTGAAGGTCAGGCTGCCGGAAGCGGCCTCGATACCCTCGATCTTCAGTTCGGCCGCCCAGCGCCCGCGCGGCGCCGAGCGTGGCAGGGCGATGTCGGCCAGCACGGCGCCGGCCTTGGCGCCGCTGAACGGATAGCGCTTGAACTCGACCCCCGAGGGCCGCTTGACCACGATCTCGCCCTTGCGGTCGTTGACGGCCTTGGCCAGCCGGTCGCGGACCATGGCGGTCAGGTGGACGGTCTCGCCGGGCCGATAGATGCCGCGGTCGGCATAGAGATAGCCGTCGATGTCGGTGCGGGTGGAGCGGCCGGCGGTGGCGCCTTCGCGGCCGCCGACGCCCTGCTTGGACAGGTCGACCGGCGAGCGGTCCAGGTCCAGCACCGCCAGGTCGCCCTGCGGTCCATAGGCCATGACCATCTTGGCGCGCTCGGAGCCTTCGCCTTCCAGCAAGGGACGCAGGAAGCGCACGCGGCCGTCAGCGTCGCTCTTGGCCTCGGCCAGATCCTCGCCGTCCTTGGCCACCAGGGCCACGCGGACGCCGGCGATCGTCTTGGCGCTCTTCAGCGAGCGCACCACCACGTCGAGGGATTCCGAACCGTCATAGGCGATCATCGCCATGTCGGTGAACACGATCCAGCGCCGGGCCTGGGCGGGCGGAGTGTCGCCCTCCTCATCCGGATTGCGACCGCCCGAGGCGTCGCGCGCCTTGATCATGTAGCCACCGGCCTTCATGTCCTTGAGCACGGCGCCCAGCGGGAAGACGGTGGTGGCTTTCTGGCCGGTCGCGCCGGTGACGGGCACAACGCCCTTCCAGACGCGGCGGCCGTCCTCGCCGACACTGTCGTCGCCATAGTCGCCGGCCCAGTCACCCTCGCCGGTGGGGTCGGGCGCGCTGATCGACTTGCGCACCAGGTTGCGATCGGAAACCCGCCACACCTCGATGGCCAGGGCCTGGACATTGATGGTCTCGATGCCGACGCCGTCGGACTCCTCGCGCGGCAGGATCACGCCGTCGCCGGCGAAGCCGACATAGGGGGGCTTTTCGCCAAAGGTGAAATCGACATCGGCATTGGCGGCCAGGGTCTCGCCGCCCTTGGCAGGCAGGCCCTTGAGCAGGGTGACGCGATGGTCGGTGAAGCCCACGCCGCCGACGCACAGCTCGTCGCCCTGGACCCGCACGGCGGGCGTGCGGCCGATGTCGGGCGAGACCAGCACATAGTCGGCATAGGCCTTGGACGGATCCAGCGGCTTGCTCATCCGCACGCAGGCCATCGGGTCCTGGCCGGAGCTCTCGATGCGGCTCTGCCAGACGGCGAACGCTTCGGGCTTGGGGATGCCGCGACGCGGGGCGCCGGCCGCGCGGGGCTTGCCGAACAGCGACCAGGCCTCGCCCTTGACCGGGGCCGAGGCGACGGCGCTCTTGTTTCCGCCGAACCAGCCCAGATCGCCGGCCTTGCCGGTCAGCAGGCCGCCGCCGAAACCGATGACGAGCGCTCCGGTCGCGATGGCCGCGATGCGCACGCGCGCGTCAGCGGACCAGCGCGCCTTCAGGCGCTCGATCAGCGTGGGCTGGGAAACGGGCGCCGGATCGTTGGAACCGCTCGCGGGCGGCGTCTCGTCCATCGACATTCCACAATCCCCCGGTTCACCACGTTCGAAAATCGATGTGACGTGAAGCGGGGGGGCGGGTCAACGGGGCCTTAGCCCATGAATTCGACCTGGCCGGTCTGCAGGCTGTAGACGGCGGAGACCACCTTCAGGCGACCCGCCGCGATGCGGCTGCTGAAGGCCTCGTCGGCGGTCTTCAGGCGTTCGGCGATGTTCTTGGCGTTCTGGCGGATCGAGGCGTCCTGCAGGTCGGCGGGACGGCTCTCTCCGGCCTCGATCACGGCCGGCAGGATGGGCAGGGCCATGTCGAACAGGGCGCCGTGCAGGTGGGCGTGCTTGGTAGCGACATCCACCGCCGCCCCGACCGCGCCGCACTTGGTGTGACCCAGCACCACGACCAGCGGCGCGCCCAGATGCTCGACGGCATAGAGGATCGAGCCCAGGCCTTCGCGGCTGACGGTCGAGCCGGCCGTGCGGACCACGAACAGCTCGCCCAGGGTGCAGTCAAAGACCAGTTCCGGCGGCACGCGGCTGTCGGAACAGCCCACGACGATCGCGAAAGGTTTCTGGCCGTTCGACAGCTCGTTGATCCGCGCCCAGCTGGGCAGGGCCATGCTGGCGCCGCCGCGGGCGAAGATCGCGTTGCCGTGCTTAAGGCGGCCCAGGGCTTCGTTGGGATCGATCAGGACTTCGGGCGCATGGGTCTCGGCCGGCTTGGGATATTCGGCGACGGTCGAGCGCACCGGCGCGGCTGCGGCCCCATGAGAATTTTGCGGAGCGGCGGCAGGCTTGGGCCGGGGCGCGGCCTTGCGCGGCGCCGGCGCGTGGTGATCGTCACCCTCGGCCAGGGCGGCCAGCGGCGTTCCGGCCAGTCCCGACGCCAGGGCGCCCAGCAGAAGTCTTCTCGAAACCATCTCGTCCCCCGACGCGGATTTTCCTGTCGACGCCTAGCACTAGAACGACAAGGTTAACCGACCGTAGGTATTGGCCCCGGCCTCACAGCGGCAATTCGGCGCGCTTGACCACAGTGCGCAGGGCGATGCTGGAACTGACCCTGACGACGCCGGGAATCCGGGTCAGCTCCTGGGCATGAACCCGCTCCAGGTCGTCGACATCGCGCACCACCAGCCGCAACAGATAGTCCGAGCCGCCGGTCATCAGATAGCACTCGGCGACCTCGCGGACGCCGGCTATGGCTTTCTCGAAGGCGCTCAGGGTGGCCTCGGCCTGGGACGACAGGGTCACGGTGACGAAGACGCTGAGCGGCAGGCCCACGGCGCGTTCATCGATCACGGCCGCATAGCGCCCGATCACCCCGGCCTCCTCGAGGGCCCGCACCCGGCGCAGGCAGGCCGACTCCGACAGGTTCACGGCCTCGGCCATTTCCACATAGCTGGCCCGCCCCCGTCGCTGCAGCAGCGTCAGGAGCTTCCGGTCAAAGCTGTCGAGTTCAACGGCGGGTTTCTTCATGCCTTACCCATTTGACGCAGGATTCCTGCATACCACAGTTCTCGTCGCACGAAATCCCCAAGAAACCTGCAGGCCAAGAGGCGTAAATTGGCGTCAAAATCCTTCAGGAGGAAATCATCATGCGCGTTGGCGTCCCTTCAGAGATCAAACCCGGCGAACACCGCGTCGGCCTGACCCCCACGGCCGTCCGGGAATATGTCGGCCACGGCCACAGCGTTCTGGTCCAGTCCGGGGCCGGTCTCGGCGCCGGCTATGCCGATGACGCCTATCTGAAAGCCGGCGCGACCATCGCCGCCGACGCCGCGGCGGTGTTTTCCGGCGCCGACATGATCATCAAGGTCAAGGAACCCCAGAAGGTCGAGTGGGAGAAGCTGGAACCCCGCCACATCCTGTTCACCTACCTGCACCTGGCCCCCGATCCGGCCCAGACCGAAGGCCTTCTGAACAGCGGCTGCGCGGCCATCGCCTATGAGACCGTCACCGACGCGCGCGGCGGCCTGCCGCTGCTGGCCCCGATGTCGGAAGTGGCCGGCCGGATCGCCGTGTTCTCGGCCGCCGAGACCCTGCTCAAGCACAATGGCGGCATGGGCCTGCTGCTCTGCGGCGTGCCCGGCGTACCCCCGGCTCGCGTGGCCGTGCTGGGCGGCGGCGTGGTCGGCTCCAACGCCGCGCGCATGGCCGCCGGCCTGGGCGCCGAGGTGGTGGTGCTGGAACGCTCGATCCCGCGCATGCGCGAGCTGGACGACCTGTATCAGGGCCGCATTCTCACGCGCTATTCGACCTTCGCGGCCGTGGAAGAAGAGATCCTGAAAGCCGACGTGATCATCGGCGCCGTGCTGACCGCCGGCGCCGCCGCCCCCAAGCTGGTGCGTCGCGAGCATCTCAAGCAGATGAAGCCGGGCTCGGTGCTGGTGGACGTCTCCATCGACCAGGGCGGCTGCTTCGAGACCAGCAAGCCGACCACCCACGCCGAGCCGACCTACACGGTCGACGGCGTCGTCCACTACTGCGTGGCCAACATGCCCGGCGCCGCGCCCCGCACCTCCTCGGAAGCCCTGGGCAACGCCACACTGCCGTTCGGCCTGGCCCTGGCCGACCACGGCCTGGACGCCCTGAAGACCAACGTCCACCTGGCGCGCGGTCTCAATGTGCTGAAGGGCGAGCTGACCCACCCGGCCGTGGCCCAGGCGTTGGGCAAGCCCTCGGTCGACCCCTACGGCGCCTGGAAGTAGATCCCGGACATGAGAAGGGCGCCGAGCAAAACCGCTCGGCGCCCTTTTTCTTGCCCGAAAGGTCGGATCAGGCCGCGAACCGCGCCAGGTCCTGATGGCTTTCCACCAGGTCCAGCACGTCGGTCATGCCAAAGCCGGGATCGACCGGGTGCAGGGCGTTGTAGATCGACCGGGCGAAGGCCAGGTCGGCGGCCGTCTTGACCCGCCAGTCCAGATGCGACCAGTCGCGGCGGGCCTTCAGGTGGGCCTGGCTGAAACGGGCCGGATTGTCGCGGATGGCGGCGGTCGGCGAGACGCGGGCCGTCGGATCGCGCGCCTCGGCGGCCGCGAAGCGCAGGGCGTTGGCGGTGATCACCTCGACCTCCAGACCGGCCGGATAGGTGCGCTGAACATGGTTGGAGGTGTAGGCGGCGCCGCTGGCCAGGGCCAGGCGGACAGCTTCGTCCACGATGCCGGGATCGACGAACGGCGCGTCACCCTTGACCCGCACCACATGGCTGACCGAGCTGATGGCTTCGGCGCAGCGGGCGATACGGTCGAGGATGTCGGCCCCGGCCCCGCGATGGACGGTATAGCCGCGCGAGACCACGAAACCGGCCAGGGCGTCGTCGGAGGGGTCGGTGCTGGTGGCGACGATGATCTTGGTCGGACAGCGGGCGCTACGCAGGCGCTCCAGCTGGCGGATGATCATCGGCTCGCCCTGGAGCGTGGCCATCGCCTTGCCCGGAAGGCGGCGGGACCCCATGCGGGCCTGCAGGACGGTAAGGATCACGTCGCTCTCCCCTGAAAGCAGTTGTTCCGCATAGCCTAGCCGGGAATGATAAAAGTCTCGTGAATCAAAGACTTAAGCACCATTAACCCTGTTCCAGCGCCGCTGACGCGACCGCTGGATCTGGGCAGGCTTCGTACTGTCGGGTTTGATTCGGGGAGTCGCCTAAGCGACCCAACGCCGCGGGTCGAGGGCGACCGGATCGTCGATGGCCATGTCGTCCCAGTCCAGATCCGGCGGCGGGCTGGAGGCGGCGGCGACCACGGCCGAAAGCTCGGCGGCGGAGGTGACGCCCACCAGGACGGCGCTGGCTTCGGGACGCGACAAAGCGAAACCCAGAGCGGCCTGCAGCGGATCGGAACGGCCCTCGGCGATCATCCGGCGCACGCGCGACAGACGGCCCGAGGCGCCCTTCAGCTGGGCCGGCACGCGATCGGGCGGCAGGAACAGCAGGCCATTGAGGAAGATCGAGCGCAGCTGCACCTCGACGCCCATGCCGGCGATGCGGGCCAGGGAGCCGTCGGCCAGCAGGCGCTGGTCGAGCAAGGAGGCCGGAGCTTGCAGAATGTCGGGCTTGAAGCGGCGGGCCACGCCCACCGGATCGTCGCTGGCATGGGCCGAGACGCCGACCTTCTGGAACAGGCCTTCGTCGCGCAGGCGGGCCAGGCGGTCCCACAGGGCCGCGCCGTGCGGGCCGAACAGGTCCGAAGGCGTCTGGACGATGATGGCGTCGGCGCGTTCCAGGCCCAGGCGGCGCAGGCTGCTGCGGGCCTCGGCCTCGACGAAGTCGGGACCCCGGTCCGCGCGGGCGGTCGACAGGGTGACGCGGAAATTGACCGGGCGGGGAATGAGGTCGCCCAGGATGGACTCGGCGCGGCCATAGACGCCCGAGACGTCCAGCACCGACAGCTGCGAACGGTCGGCGATGCTGAGGATGTCGCGCGCTTCGGCTTCAGGCGAGCGGCCGCGCGGCGACGACGTCATGCCGTCGAGCCCGAACTGGGCGGCCGCGAGACCAAGTTTTGAGACCGAAATGGGCATGACCATCCGTGAGGAACGACACCTGTGTTCGTTGACCCTACGCGCCAAGGTTTGAAGAAGGCGTTTCTGGAACCTTGCCGAGGGGTTAAAGTCGGCGGTGATGAACAGCTTTCAAACGGCCGCCGACTGGCCCCTTCACGGCATGGCCGATGACGCCCGACCCGCCCTGCGGGCGGCGCTTTTGGCCGGTCCGGCGGCCCTCGCCACCATCGTCGCCCTGGGCGGCGGCGGCCCGCGTCCGGTCGGGACGCAGATGGTGTTCGGAAAAAGTATTGTTTCCGGCTTTTTGTCCGGCGGCTGCATCGAGGCCGATGTCGAGGGCCACGCCCTGGCCTGTCTCGAGGACGGCAAGCCGCGGCGGCTGATCTATGGCGAGGGCAGTCCCTGGCCCGACATCCGCCTGCTGTGCGGGGCGCGGATCGAGATCCTGGTCGAGCGCATCCAGCCCGACGACCCGGCGGCGGCCACCCTGCTGCGACTGGCCGACGCTCGCCTCCCGGCCTTCTGGGCCAGCGACGGGCAGCGGCGCCAGTGCCTGGAAGAGCCGATGGCCCCCTGGCCCGGCGCCTTCGAGCGCGCCTATGACCCGGTCCCGAGGCTCGTGGTGGTCGGCGGCGACCCGACGGCCCTGGCCGTGGCCAGCCTGGGCGCGCAGTCCGGCTTCGAGACCTTCCTGATCCGGCCCAAGGGCCCCGCCGCGCCGCCGCCGCTGGCTGGCGTGACCTATAGCCGGGACGCGGCCAACGACGCCCTGGCCAACCTGGGCCTCGACGCCTGGACCTTCGTCGCCATCTGCGGCCACGACCTGGACATCGACCACGCCGCCCTGATGACCGCCCTGCCGTCGCCCGCGCCCTATGTCGGCCTGCTGGGCGCCCGGCGTCGGCTGGGCGAGCGGATCGCGCGCCTGAAGGCGGCGGGCCTGACCGATCGTGACCTGGCCAAGCTGCGCGCGCCCATCGGCCTCGACCTCGGCGGCAAGGCGCCGTTCGAGGTGGCCGTGGCGGTGATCGGCGAGATCATGGCCGCGCGACACGGGCAGCCGGCGCTGGAGCGGCGGACGGCGGAGGCGTAGGGGCATCGCCGTCGCGTGCGTGAGCGGCCGGTGGGCTTGGCGCCGGGGAGCGGAGCTTCCAACGGGTTGGGAAGGGTGGGGGGCGGACCTAAGCCAAGTGCTGTTCAACAAGCTCGACCGCCTGCTGAGCGCTCAACTCGGCTGTATCGATGAGCAGCCGAGGCTCCGTCCAAGGGGTGTAGTCATGAGAAAGGACGTCGTCCCAGGTGGGGAGGTCGTGGCCAGAGATGTCAGCCTGACGCCCCTCGATCCGGCGTCGGTGCTCATCAGGGTTGGAACAAATGACTTCAATCTCGAGCAAAGGCGTCCGCGAAAAGTCAGCTATCGCGCGCCACCCCGCCCTGCTCTCGGCAACAGGGTTTACGCAGTCGGCCACCACCGCACAGCCATTCGCGAGATTGGAGCGGGCCAAGGCGTTGGCGACAAGGTAGCCCGAACCGCCGATGTCCGCTGCCGAGAAGCCGCCCGCCACTAGCGCCTGTTCGATTTCGTCAATACGGAGGTAAGTCGCACTCAGCCGCCGCGCGAGCGCCTGCGCGATGGTTGTCTTACCGGTTCCCGGCAGCCCGCCGAACACGATCAGCATCTGCGCTCCCCCTCGTGAGACTGGGACAGCTTCGCAGCGCGGCTCAACTACCGCAACAGGTCGAAAGCACGCCCTGGGTTCCCGCCCGAAAGCCGACGCCCCGCGTCGCGCCAGGCCTTACATCTCCTGGAGGCTGTAGCGTGCCGGTCTGGACAGGTTGGTCCGCCGACACTGGCCTGCGGCCAGCCGCGACGCGGCGGCGCGGAGCGCCGTCCTTGAGCAACCTGTCCAGACCGGCGATCGTCTCGCCGTGAGATGTAAGGAAGGCTCTGCCCGAGGGGGCGGCGGCTTTGCCGAGCCATGCGGCGCGCACGGAACCCCTCTCTCATAGATGTTCAGACCGGGGACATCCGTGACAGGTGTTCGGAGACATCCGTGACAGGTTGAGGATGATCACATCGGCGTTTTGAGGTCGATGGTGGAGATGGTCTTGGACCTGAAGACCAGGTCATAGCGGCCGTCGATGTTGGTGGGACGAAGGGCCAAGGTCTTGCCTGTGAAGGCCTTGGGGACCCGGATGAGGCGGGCCTCGAAGCTGATGCGGCCGTCCTGAACCTTGCGCGTCAGGTCGTCGGGGCCATAGGCGAAGGGCGCGATGTCGTCGCGATAGGGCCTGGGGCTTGGAGCATAGCGTTCGATGGGCGTGATCAGGCCCAGGGCCTCGTGAGGGCGCTGGGTGTTGTAGACCGTGCGCCAGTCGCGCAGGTGGCGGGCGGCCTCCTCCAGGTTGGCGAACGGCGGCCCTGACAGGGCCTCGGCCTTGAGGGTGCGATGGAAGCGCTCGTCCTTGCCCTGGGTCTGGGGGTGGTAGGGTCGCGAGTGGCCCAGAGCGATGTCCTGCTCCAGCAGCCACACGCCCAGAGCGGTCCAGGACCGGCCCACGCCGTCCCCCCTCATGCCCGCGCCCCAGGGCGGGCCGTTGTCGGCGGTGATGCGACGGGGCAGGCCATAACGCTGGAAGGCGTTGATCAGGCTGGATTTTACGGTCTGGCGCTCCTGGTTGGCGCAGGCCTCTAGCACCAGGCAGAAGCGCGAATGGTCGTCCAGCACGGTCAGCGGGTGAAGCCGCCCGCCCTCCGCGCCAAGCGGCACGTAGCCCTTGAAGTCCATCTGCCACAGGTCGTTTGGCGCGGGGTGCTCGAAGCGGATGAACGGCTCGTGGCCGCCGCCGAATGCGCCCAGAGCCACGCCATGGCGGCGCAGGATCTGGGTCACCGTCGAGGGCGATGGCGCCTCCAGACCCTGGCGTCGCAGCACGGCGGCGATCTTGCGCCCGCCCCAGGCCGGGTGCTGGGCCCGCACCGCCAGCGCCGCCGCCTCGATCGGAGCCGGCGTCGTCCGAGGCGAACCGCGTGGGCGTCGCGACCGCTCCGTCAAACCCGCCTCGCCCTGCGCCGCATAGCGCGACAGCAGCCGGTAACCCAGGCTGGCGCTTATCCCAAACCGCCGGCAAAGCTCCCGGCGATTGGCGCCTTCAGCCTGCGCCAGACGCACGAACTCCCGTTTGAAATCCATCGCAGAGACTCCCGTGAATGGCATCTCCGACCTCCCTTCGAGATCGGAAAATGTGTCACGGATGTCTCCGAACACCTGTCACGGATGTCCCCGGCCTGAACATCTATGAGAGAGGGGTTCCGGGCGTCGGCCTCCATCCCCGTACCCGCACGGGGATAGCCCCACCCCGATCCCAGCAAATTCAACGCCCTAACCGCCGCACCCACCGTCACGATCGAAAATCGACGCAGCCCCCTCCAGAACGCCCGCATAATCACTCTCGCCCCGCCCCTGGGGAGGCCGTCCAGCTGGCGACCTGACGGGGGGTGGGGGCGGTCGAGCGGGTCGCGCCCGTCGGTCGTCGTCTGAAGGCCCGATGGGGTCTGGCGGAGCGGAGCGGTCCTGCGGGGGCCGAACGTGATGAAGCCGGATCCGGACCGCCGGGAACACCCTTTGGCGACGCCCGGCAAGGCGCTCCAGGCGCGGGCTGAAATCGCCCGCGCGGTCCGGAAGGGTCGCTTCCCTTCCGCCCGCCTGGGGCCTCTCATCGGGAGCGGGTTAAAACCCCGCGCCCCGAGCGGCTCATCGGATAACGATCGCGCGGAGCGCTCCGGCCACGGCCGAAACGGTACTCCTCTACACCCTCATCCGGGCCTGGCCCGGACGCTCCGCCGCCTCCCCACTTGCCGGTGAAAATCCGGCGAGGATGCGAACCTGTGTCCGACGCTAATCCGCCATCCAGTCGCCCGACTTGCCGCCGGTCTTTTCGATCAGGCGCACGGCCTCGATGACCATGCCCTTCTCGGCGGCTTTCAGCATGTCGTAGATCGTCAGGCAGGCCACCGAGACGGCGGTCAGGGCCTCCATCTCGACCCCGGTCGGGCCGGTGGTCTTGACCCGGGCGGTGACGGCGAGGCCGCCCTCGCCCGGCTCGACCTCGACCACCACCTTGGAGAGGGCCAGCGGATGGCACAGGGGGATCAGGTTCGAGGTCTGCTTGGCGGCCATCACACCGGCGATCTCGGCCACGGCGCGGACATCGCCCTTGCGGCCGGTTCCGGAGACGGCCAGGGCCAGGGTCTCGGCGCTCATCCGCACGAAGCCCACAGCCACCGCCTCACGCGCCGTCTCGGGTTTGCCTGAGACATCGACCATGCGGGCCCGGCCCTGGTCGTCGATGTGGGTGAGCTTGCTCACTGCTCCAGAAGCCTCGGCATCAGCTCGACCATGTTGCAGGGCTTGTGACGGCTGTCGAGCTGGGCGGAGATAACCTTGTCCCAGCCGTCGCGCACCGCGCCGTTGCTGCCCGGCAGGCAGAACACGAAGACGCCGTCGATCAGGCCCGCCGTAGCCCGCGACTGCAGGGTCGACAGGCCCACCGAGGCGTAGGAGACCATGTGGAAGATCACCGAAAAGCCGTCGATCTTCTTGTTGAACAGCGGCTCCAGGGCCTCGACCGTCACGTCGCGGCCGGTCAGGCCGGTGCCGCCGGTGGTGACGATGGCGTCAACCTGGCCGCTCGCGATCCAGTTGCGCACCTGGTCGCGGATCTGCGGGATGTCGTCGCGGACCACCGTCCGGCCGCCCAGCTCATGACCGGCGGCCTTGACGCGGTCGACCAGCACCTGGCCGGAGGTGTCGCTTTCCTCGTCGCGGGTGTCGGAAATGGTCAGGATCGCGACGCGCACCGGCGTGAACGGAAGGTCCGGCTTGATCCCGCCGCCGGGGGTGAGGCCTGCTGCAGACATGATCTACTCCTGATCCCAACGCGATGCGTCGGTCCTATCGCGGTCCGTCGGCTCGATCCAGCGGGCGCCGTCCGGGCCGTGCTCCTTCTTCCAGAACGGGGCGCGGCTTTTCAGCCAGTCCATCAGGAAGTCGCAGGCCTCAAAGGCGGCGCGGCGGTGGCCGGCGGCGGTGGCCACGAAGACGATGGCCTCGCCCGGCGCGATGGCGCCGGTGCGATGGACGATGCGGTATTCGTGAAGATGGAACCGCGTCCTGGCCGTCTCGGCGAACTCAGCGATCGCCAGGTCGGTGAAGCCGGGATAGGCCTCCAGCTCCAGCGCGGCCGCCCGGCCCTGCTCGGCGCGGGCCAGACCGACGAAGCTGGCTACCGCGCCGGTCTCGTCGCGTCCGGCGCAGAACTGGGTCAGCAGCGCGCCCGGCTCAAACGGCTCTGCGGTGAGGGTGATCATCCGCCGCTCATCGGCGGCAGGAAGGCGACCTCGGTGGCGGCGGCCAGGATCGCCTCGCCGCGCACCAGCGTCTTGTCGACGGCGACCTGCACGCCCGGGCCACTCAGGGCTTCGGCGAGATCAGGATCATCCTGGGCGATCAGGTCGCGCAAAGCGGCCAGAGACGTGGCCTCGAAGGCCCGCTCGCGCCAGCCGGCCTGGTCGGCCAGGCGTCCAAACAGCAGCACCCGAGCCATGTCAGCCGCCCGTCGTCGACATGTGCCGGGCCACGGCCGGCCTCGTGCCGGCGATCTGGAAGTCGTGGCCTTCCGGCTTGGACCCGATGGCGGCGAAGATCGCCTGCTCCAGCTGGGCGTCCGTCGCGCCGGCGCGGATCACGGCCCGCAGGTCCGAGGCGTCGTCGCGGCCAAGGCAGGTGTGCAGGGTGCCGGTGCAGGTCAGGCGGACCCGATTGCAGGCCTCGCAGAAATTGTGGCTGAGCGGGGTGATGAAGCCCAGACGTCCGCCGGTCTCGGCGATGCGGGTGTAACGGGCCGGGCCGCCGGTGGCGTAGGCCAGGTCTTCCAGGGTCCAGAACGAGGCCAGGTCGCGGCGCACGTCCTTCAGCGACAGGTACTGGTCGGTGCGATCCTCGTCGATCTCGCCCAGCGGCATGGTCTCGATCAGGGTCATGTCGCAGCCGCGCTGGTGGGCCCAGGTGATCAGGTCCGGCAGTTCGGCGGCATTGTCGTGCTTGAGGGCGACGGCGTTGATCTTCACCGCGATGCCCGCCGCCAGGGCCGCGTCGATCCCGCCGATCACCTGGGCGACGTCGCCGCCCCGAGTCAGCCGCCTGAACAGGTCGGGCTTGAGGGTGTCGAGCGACACATTGATCCGCCGCACGCCATGGCGGGCCAGATCGTCGGCATGTTTGGCCAGCTGGGTGCCGTTGGTGGTCAGGGTCAGCTCGTCCAGCGCTCCGCTGCGCAGGTGACGCGACAGGCCGGCGACCAGCTCCATGAAGCCCTTGCGCACCAGCGGCTCACCGCCGGTCAGCCGCAGCTTGCGAACCCCCAGGCCGATGAAGGTGGACGCCACGCGGTCCAGTTCCTCGAGCGTCAGCACCTGCGCCTTGGGCAGGAAGGTCATGTGCTCGGCCATGCAATAGACGCAGCGCAGGTCACAGCGGTCGGTGACCGACACGCGCAAATAGGTGACGGCGCGGCCGAAACCGTCGATCAGACGGGGCGCGGTCAAGGCCGCTTGCGTGGGGCTGTCGTCATAGGGCGTCATGTCTGCAGACAAGATAGGCGTTGGGCGACATGGCGGAAAGCGAAAGCGGAAGGTTTGCGGCGATCGTCCTGGCTGCCGGCCTGGGCGCCCGGTTCGGCGGCGGCAAGCTGCTGGCGCCGTTTCGCGGCAAGCCGCTGATCGCCGGGGCGCTGAACGCCGCGCTCGCGAGCCCCGCCTTTTCGGTCGTGGTCGCGATCGGGGACGACGCCGCGCTGGAAACAGCCATCCTGAGACTGGAGGAGGACGCAGACCTGCGCGTGGTCCGGGTCGCCGATCCTGCCCGTGGCATGGGCGCCTCGCTGGCCGCCGCCGCCCGGGCTGTGCCCGCCGACCTCGACGGCGTCTTCGTCTTTCTGGGCGACATGCCACAGGTCGGTCCGGCGGTCGCGCCGGCCCTGATCCGCGCCCTTTGCGGACGGAGCGGCATCGCCGCGCCGGTCCATGCGGGCCGGCGCGGCCATCCTGTATTGTTCGGCGGCGACTGGATCCCCGCCCTGCGAGACCTCGACGGCGATGTCGGGGCCCAGGCGCTGATCCGTCAGGCCGGCGCGCGCTTCACCGCCATCGAGACGGATGATCCCGGCGTACTGTTTGACGTCGACCGGCCCGAGGACCTGAGCCGAGCCTAATGACAGGTCCGGCGCTGCTCCAGAAGGATGGTGCGGATCTGGTCGATGATGCGGATCGCCCCTTCCGGGTCGCCCCGTTCTTCCAGCGCGATCAGGCGCGGGATCAGCACGGCCAGGATGCGACGCTGCTGGGGCCCCAGCGCATTGAGGCCGCGGGTGAATTCGGCGATCTCCTCGGCCGAGACCTCATGGACGAGGGTTGAGGCCCCCCTCATGAGCGACCCGCCGGGCCCGGATGGCCGACAGTGTCGCAACCAGCAGGGCGACCAGCACGCCGTAGCTGAGCAGGGTAAGGCCCACGACGACCGTGGCGATGTAGATGCGCAGGTCGATGATCGACACGACATGCGAGGCCACGGCCATCATCTGACAGGCCGCCGCGAACACGCTCCACAGCCGGCGCGCCTTCAGCGAGGCCCAGACCAGCAGGATCATGACCACCGCATCGATGATCATCACCCCCCATTCGGGGCTCAGGGGATCGCGGATCTGGGCGAATGGCGTCGCGATCCATCCGGCCAGATACACCGCAGCCACGAACCGGGCCCAGCGATCGCCCTTCCAGAGGGCGAAGCCGCAGACCAGCACGGCGATGCTGAGGGAAATCCACGGGGTGAGGGTTTGGTACACGGCATGGTCCCGACGCCAACTGGCGCGAGACCATGCCGCAAGCTGCACGGATGGAGAAGCCCGGGATCATGCGGCCCGACCGCCCTCGACCGCGTGGAAACCGCCGGTGCGGGGCACATCTGGCGGCTTGTCCATTTCGCCGACCGACACCGTGCGGCAGCCGATCTGTTCACGCACCGCCTGCAGGCTGCTGTGAGCGCGGATGATGGTGCGGCGGGCCGACAGGATGTGGGCCAGGGTCTCGCCCAGGTCGTCCACCGCATCCTGGCCGATCACCGCCGACAGATTGGCCTCCAGCCGCAGGCTGGGCAGCAGGCCCATCAGCTCGGCCGTCTCACGCAGGGCCGCGTCGATCGCCGCCTCGGCGCGCATCAGCTTCTGGGCCCCGGCGCGGGCCGCATCGATCCGTTTCATGCAAGACTCTCCGGTCACACGGAGGTCATCCGCGCGTTCAAGATCTCGTTTTCTGGATGGTCGCCGGTCGCTCAGCGCGCCGGCGGCGGGCTCCAGCCCTCGCGGAACCGCTGAAGGGCGTAGAGGAAGTCGTGGGCTCCGGTGGTCAGGGCGCCGAGCAGAAGTCCGCCCAGGATCGCCAGTCCAACGATGAGACCCAACCATTGCAGGGGAGTCAGGTCATCGCGCCAGCTCCTTCCTGTTCGGTCCGCAGCGGCCGGTCGTCCGACAGAAAGGCGGTCGCCGCCAGCACGCGCAGCAGAAGCTTGGATGGTGGATCGCCCGCCGTCTGAGACTTCCTCAGGGCCGACACCGTCTCGGAAACCAGCTGGCCCCGTTCCGGCGTGCCCGCCAACAGGGTCAGCCCCTCTTCCAGGGACTGCCAGCTGGCGATGAAGAAGCCCGAGCTCTCCGGGCGCATCCGCGCCGTGTCCCGGGTCTGATTGTCGTTCATGGTCGTTCCCACCTGTCCGGTGAGAAGAGACCCGCGCCGGGGCCAGGGCTAGGTCGCCTGATTGCCTACGGTAGTCATTGCCGGGGTCCGCAGCCTCCCAGGCCATGAAGGCCAGGGCCGCGTCGCGGCGGCTCAGGCCCGAGAGGCGGCGACGCGCACTGAGCACGTGCATCTCGACCGTCTTGGGCGAGAGGCTGAGCAGCCTGGCGATTTCCTTGGACTGCAGATGGCGAGCGATCAGACGCAGAATCTCCCGCTCACGCGGGGTCAGACGCTCGAAGCCTGGAATATCGCCGGGTTCTACCATGGCGACAGCATGCGGCCAGCTTCCCGCGACGTCCAGCGCAACCGATGCGCTGGACGTCGCAAGACTAGGCTGTCGTCGTAAAGGGCAGTCGCGCGGTCGACTTGCTCGTCAGGGCCAGCAGGGCGTTGGCCACGGCCGGTGCAATGACGGGCGTGCCCGGCTCGCCCACGCCGCTGGGCGCGGAGCCCGACGGCACGATATAGGTCTCAACCGTCGGCGCCTCGTTCATGCGCAGTACGCGATAGCCGTCGAAATTGGTCTGATCGACCACACCTTCGGTCAGGGTGATCTCACCGAACAGCGCCGCCGACAGGCCGTAGCAGGTGCCACCTTCCATCTGGGCCGCGATCTGATTGGGCGAGATGGCGACGCCGCAGTCGATGGCGGTGACCACGCGACCCACCCTGGGCTGGCCGTCGACCAACTGGACCTCGGCCACCTGGGCGACCACCGAGCCGAAGCTTTCGTGCACAGCCACGCCCCGGCTCCAGCCGGCGGTCGGCGCAGGGCCGGCCTTTTCCATGGCCAGGTTCAGCGCCGCCAGATGCCGGTCGGCCCCGACCTTGGCGTAGAGCGCCTGGCGATACGCCACCGGGTCCTTGCCGGCCTTGCGGGCCAGCTGGTCGATGGTGTGCTCCATGACAAAGGCGGTGTGGGTCGCGCCCACCGAACGCCACCACAACACCGGCACCCCGACCTCGGGGAGGGCCAGCTGGGCGTCGACGATCGGCGTGGCCTTCAGATAGGGCGAGCCGGCCGTGCCCTCGATGGCGGTCTGGTCAGGCCCTTTGCCGCCCATCGGCGAGCCCTTCATGATCGACTGGCTGACGATGCGGTGACGCCAGGCGGCCGGATAGCCGTCCTTGTCGAGGCTGATCTTGACGGCGTGCACCACCAACGGCCGGAAATAGCCGGCGCGCATGTCGTCCTCGCGGGTCCAGACCAGTTTCACCGGCCGGCCCTTGCCGACCTTCTTGGCGATGTGAACGCATTCGGCGGCGTAGTCGGACTGGAAGGTGGCGCGACGGCCAAACGAGCCGCCGGCGAACAGGGTCTCGATCTCGACCGAGCCGGGCAGCGTGCCGACGATCTTGGCCGCGTTCAGCTGATCCAGGGTCTGACCCTGCGAGCCGAAGGTCAGCTTGACATTGGAACCGTCCACGGCCGCGACACAGTTCATCGGCTCCATGGTGGCGTGGGCCAGATAGGGGAACTCGTAGGTCGCCTCGAACACCTTGGCGCCCTTGGCGTTGGCGATCACGGCGGCGTCGCCCTTGGAGTCGAAGCCTTCCCATTTCAGGTCGGCCGGGCCCTTGCCCGCGGCGATGTCGCGGTAGCTCGCGGCGATGGCCGATGAGCTGCGCTTCTCGGCCTTGTCCTCGTTCCATTCCAGCTTCAGCGCCTCACGGCCCATGCTGGCGGCATAGGTCGACTGGGCCACCACAGCCACGCCGGTCGGGATCTCGAAAACGTCGACGACGCCCGGGACCTTTTTGGCCTCTATCGCATCAAAGCTCTTCAACTTGCCGCCGAAGCGCGGGGCGTGGGCGACCATGGCGGTTAGCATGTCGGGCAGGCGGACATCCTGGGTGAAGCGCGCCGTGCCGTCGCTCTTGGCCTGGGAGTCCTTGCGGCGCACCCGCTCGGTTCCGATCAGGGTGAAGGTCTTGGGATCCTTCAGGGGCGGGTTGGCGATCGGCGTGATCTTGGCGGCGTCGACCAACAGCTCGCCGAAGCCGGCGGTCTTGCCCGACTTGTGGCTCACGACGCTGTCCTTGACGGCGATCTCGCCCGCCGGAACGCTCCACTTGGCGGCGGCCGCTTGCACGAACATCGCCCGCGTCGCGGCGCCGGCCTTGCGCAGCTGATCCCAGGAATTGGAAATGGCCGACGACCCACCGGTCAGCTGCACCCCGGCGGTGCCGTTGGCATAGAGCTTGGCGTTGGCCGGGGCCTGCTCGACCATGACCCGCGTCCAGTCGGCGTCCAGCTCCTCGGCGACGATGGCCGCCAGGCCCGCATGGTTGCCCTGACCGAACTCGATATGTTTGGAGATCACCGTCACGGCGCCGTCCGCCGCGATCTTGATGAAGGGCCCGAAGGCGCCGACCTCGACCTTGGAGCCGGCGCTCATGATGTCGGCCGGCGAGCAACCGACCACCAGGGCTCCGCCGACCAGGGCAGCGCCGACGACCACATCGCGGCGGTTGACGACGCCCTGGGCGCCGAACTTGTTGAGGGGTCCGTTCATCGGCCGGCTCCGCGGCTGGTCGCGCCGGTGGCGGCGGCGATCGCTTCATCGATGTCGGTGTGCGGCAGGCCGACCGCAGCCGTGGTCGCCGGCGGCAGACCTGCGGCGTCCTTGATGGCGGCACGGATGCGCTGATAGGTGCCGCAGCGACAGATGTTGCCGCTCATGGCTTCGTCGATCTGCTCGTCGCTGGGCGCCTTGTTCTGTTCGATCAGGGCGGCGGCCGACATAATCTGGCCCGACTGGCAGTAGCCGCACTGCGGCACGTCGTGCTTGACCCAGGCCTGTTGCAGCGGGTGCGATCCGCCCAGACCCTCGATCGTGGTGATCTTGACGCCGGTCAGGCCCTCGATGGGGGTGACGCACGAACGGATGGGCTGGCCGTCGACATGCACCGTGCAGGCGCCGCACTGGGCGACCCCGCAGCCAAACTTGGTTCCGGTAAGGCCCAGCTCGTCCCGCAGGACCCAGAGCAGGGGCGTTGCGGGATCGGCCTGAACCGTCACCGTCTTGCCGTTCACGTCGAGAGTCGCGGCCATGTGTTTTCGCCTCCAACCGAGCTCGGGCCGGGGCGCGACCCTGCTAGAAGCGCAAACCTAACACTGTTCACACCGGTGGCGACCAGCAATATTTCGCCGCCAGTCTGCGGCGTTCGCGGCCCAGTTGAAACAGGTCGTGCAAAAGCTGTCGTCGCGCGATGAGAGAGGGCGCGAAGCGACCGCGAAACCGACTATGCTCACCGGGCCGCCTGCTTCGCGGCCGCCGCCCCTGGAGTTGACCGTGCGCCGCCTTGTGCTTGCCTTGACCGTGGTGGGCCTGACCCTGTCAGCCTGCGCCACCCAGCCGGGACCGGCCATCACCACGCCGGTGAGCTATGGCTGCGCCAAGGCCAAGAGCTTCCAGGCGACGTATCCGGCCAACGGCAGGAAGGCCATTGTCTCGGCCGGCGGCGTGACAAAAGCCCTGCCCCTGGCCCGGTCGGCGTCCGGCGCGCGTTACGCCAAGGGCGCGTTTGAAATCTGGGGCAAGGGCGACAGCGCCCGCCTCTCGGGATTCCCGGGTGGACCGTATGACAATTGCCAGGCCCGCTGAGGGGACCCTCTTGGACAGCTTTCCCGCCTATTTCCCGCTCGCCGGCCGCAAGGTGGTGATCGCCGGCTCCGGCGACGGCGCCGACAACAAGGCGCGCCTGTTCGAAGGCTCGCCGGCCACGCTGGTGCGCATCGACGGCCACGCCGCCTTCCTGCCCGGCTCCTATGCCGGCGCGGTCCTGGCCTTCATTTCCAGCGATGACGAGGTCTTCATCCAGGCCGCGGCCGCCGCCGCCCGCGCTGCGCGGGTTCTGGTCAATGTCGTCGACAAACCCGCCCTGTGCGACTTCAACACTCCGGCGGTGATCGACCGGGGTGAGGTCGTGGCGGCCGTCGGCACCGGCGGTTCGGCTCCCGTGCTGGCCACCATGCTGCGCAACGATATCGAGGCCCAGGTGCCCGAGGGCGCGGGCCGCGTGGCCGCCCTGCTGCGCCGCTTCCAGGACGAGGTCCGCAAGACCCTGCCAGCGCTGCACGAGCGCCGCTCGTTCCTGCGCGACGCCGTGACCGGCGAAGCGGCCCAGGCGGCGATGTCGGGCGATATGGAAGCCGCCGGACGCCTGTTCCGCGAGGCCCTGGCCAAGGGCTCGGCCCGCAAGGGCCGAGTGCGCTTCATCGCCGGCAAGGGGCCCTCCGACCTGCTGACCCTGCGCGCCGTCCGCGCCCTGTCGGCGGCCGATGTGCTGGTGGCAGACCCGGACGCCGATCCTCAGATCATGACCATGGGCCGCCGCGACGTCGAACGACTGTCGCCGAACGAGGCCAGCGCCGAGCACCTGATCCAGCTGGCCCATGAGGGCCGCCAGGTCATTCGCCTGATCACCGGCCCGGTCGAGCCGGCGCTGGTCCAGGCCCTGACGGCGGCCGGCGTCGCCGTCGAGGTCCTGCTATCGGCGCCGGCGGCCTAGACTTCGTCGAGCGGCCGCCCCTTGGTCTCGGGCAGCAGGAACAGGGTCGTCACCACGCTGACCAGGGTGAAGAACACCGGGTACCAGAGGCCCGCATAGATGTTGCCGACCGCCGTGACGATGGCGAAGGCGAAGAACGGCACGAAGCCGCCGACCCAGCCGGTGCCGATGTGATAGGGCAACGACAGGGCGGTGTAGCGCACCCGGGTCGGGAACAGCTCGACCAGACAGGCGGCCAGCGGCCCAAACAGCGCGGTCGCGGCGATCACGAAAACCAGCAGCACGCCAAACATGCCCGGCAGGTTCATCCGTGCGGGGTCGGCCTTGGCCGGATAGCCCGCCTGAGTCAGCGCCGCCTTGATCCTGGCTTCAGTCGCCGCCTTGACCGCCTTGGTCTCGGCTTTCGACAGGCCCAGGGCGCTGGGCGAAGCGACCACGATGTCGCCGACCTTCATCACCGCCGGCGTCCCCGCCGGGGCCTTCTGGTTGTCATAGGAGACACCGGCATTGGCCAGGGCGCTCTTGACGATGTCGCAGGACGAGACGAACGCCGCCTTGCCCACCGGATCGAACTGCAGGGCGCAGTCCTTGGGGTCGGCGATCACCGAAACCGGCGAGCGGGCCGAAGCCTCGGCAAGGGCGGGATTGGCGGCGCGCTCCAGCAGGTGGAAGCCCGGGAAATAGAAGGCCAGGGCTAGGGTCATGCCGGCCAGCATCACCGGCTTCCGGCCGACCTTGTCCGACAGCCAGCCGAAGACGACGTAGAAGATCGCGCTGACCGCCGTGGCGCTCATCATCAGGGCGTTGATGGTGACCGGATCGACCTTCAGGAACTTCTCCATGAAGGTCTGGCTGTAGAAGAAGCTGGTGTACCAGACGGCGCCCTGGGCGCACATCATCGACAGGAAGGCCAGGATCACCAGCTTCATGTTCTTCCACTGGCCGAAGGCTTCGGCATAGGGCGCCTTGGAGGCTTCACCCTCTTCCTTCATCTTGGCGAAGGCCGGGCTTTCCGTGAGCTTCAGGCGCATCCAGACCGAAATGCCCAGCAGGCCGATCGAGACGGCGAACGGAATGCGCCAGCCCCAGGCGTCGAACGCCTCGATGCCGACCACGGCGCGGGTGGCCATGATCACCAGCAGGGCGCCGAACAGGCCGAAGGCCGCCGAGGTCTGCACCCACGAGGTTGACCAGCCGCGCTTGTCGGGCGGCGAGTGCTCGGCGACATAGATCGCGGCGCCGCCGTATTCACCGCCCAGGGCGAAGCCCTGCACGCAGCGCAGGATGATCAGCAGGATCGGCGCGATGATCCCCGCCTGCTCATAGGTCGGCAGGAAGGCGATGGCGAAGGTGGCGCCCCCCATCAGCAGCACGGTGGCCAGGAACGCGCCCTTGCGACCCGCCTGATCGCCGATCTTGCCGAACACCAGCGCGCCCAGCGGCCGGAAGGCGAAGCCGACCCCGAACAGGGCCAGGGCGGCGATATAGCCGGCGGCGTCCGGCAGGCCGGTGAAGAAGGTCTTGGAAATGACCTGGGCCAGACTTCCGAAGATGAAGAAGTCGTACCATTCGAACGCGGTGCCGGCCGACGAAGCCGCCACGACGGTCCGCATCGAGGCGCCGTCTTCCTGGGTCGTCTGGTCGGTCATGCTGTTCCCCCTGGCGCCGTCACGCGCTCTTCGCGGGCAGCTTTAGCGTGGTTCGTTCGTCGGGGAAACTCAGGCGACGGCGGTCTTCGAAATCGGGCCTTCATCGGCCAGGCGCAGGATTTCCGTGACCAGGGCCGTGGGCGAAATCGGCTTGGCGGCGACCCCGTTCATGCCGGCGGCGTGGTAGGTGGCGCGCTGGTGAGCCATGACATTGGCGGTCAGGGCGATGATCGGCGTCAGGCCGGCCGGGCCCGGCAGGGCGCGGATGCGGCGCGCCGCTTCCAGCCCGTCGATCCCGGGCATCTGAACATCCATCAGCACCAGGTCGAAGGCGCCGTCGCGTGTCGCCTCGACGCCGGACACACCGTCGTCAGCCGTGTGAACCAGAGCGCCCAGCTGTTGCAGGATCCGCGAGGCGACCAGCTGGTTGGTCGGGTTGTCCTCGACCAGCAGGATCCGCAGACCCGCGAGGATGTCGGGAGAGGCCTGCGGCGCTGCGGACGGGGCGACCGAGGCCGGCGCGGCGATGGTCAGGGTGAAACGCGATCCGACACCCGGCTGCGACTGGAAGACGACCTCGCCGCCCAGCATCTGGGCCAGCCGGCGGGTGATCGCCAGGCCAAGGCCCGACCCGCCAAAGCGCCGGGTGGTGCTGGCGTCGCCCTGCTCGAACCGCTCGAACAACCGCGCCTGGACCTCGGTGGGAACGCCCACGCCGGTATCGATGACATCGAAGGCCATCTGCGGTCCGGAGGACGTCTCGACACGCCGCGCCCGCACCGTGACCGAGCCCTGCACGGTGAACTTCACGGCGTTGCCGATCAGGTTGAACAGGGCCTGGCGCAGGCGGGTCGGGTCGGTGCTGATCCAGCCCAGGTCCGGCGCGTCGATCTCAAGGGTCAGGCCCTTGTGCTGGGCCTGGCCCGCCATCAGCCGGCCGACGCCGTTCAGCAGCTCGCGGGGATCGACCGGTTCATGGTGGATCTCCAGCCTGCCGGCCTCGATGCGCGAGATGTCGATCACATCGTCCAGCAGGGTCGACAGCATCTGACCGCAGGCCAGGGCTTCGGCCAGCAGTTCGGAGGCGTCGCCCGGCAGGCTCTGGCCCCTGAGCAGATGCATGACGCCCAGCACGCCGTTCATCGGCGTGCGGATTTCGTGGCTCATATTGGCCAGGAACTGGGCCTTGGCCTCAGTGGCCGCCTGAGCCTCGCGCTCGGCCGCGACCAGGGCCAGCTCGGCCTGTTTGCGCTCGTCGATGTCGAGGATCAGGCCGAACGCCTTGCGGACGCGCCCGGTCGCATCGCGGCGCACCTCGTGGAAAATCCGCATCCAGCGGGCTTGGCCGTCGACACCCAGGATCCGGGCGTCGAACACCTGCGGGCCGCCCTGACGCCAGACATGAGCCGAGGCCTTGAGCGGTTCGCGATCCTCGGGATGCAGCATGGGCCAGACGGCCGCGTGGACGTCCTCATAGACGATCCGCCGTCCCATGATGCGGTGGAACTCGGGCGATCCCCAGAAGGCCTTGCTGACATGGTCGATCTCGTAGACCCCGGCGCGCGCCGCGCCCAGGGCCATGCGCAGCCGGCGGGCATTGACCTGCGCCTCGCGTCGGGCGTCGGCCAGGGCGGTGACGTCGTCCATATAGGTGATGACGCCGACGATCTCGCCGGTAGCGTCGCGCCAGGGACGGGCCTCCCATCGCAGGGTGTGTTCAAGGCCCTCGGCGTCGCGAAGCCGATCCTCACGGCGGATGACGATCTCGCCGGACAGGGCGCGGGTCACCGCCGAGACAAAGCGGCGCCGGCCGCCATTGGTCAGTTCCTGCAACGACTTGCCGATCACATCGGCTTCGGTCGACTTGAACAGGTCGAGGAAACGGGGGCTGGCGAGGCGGAGCCGCAGGTCGAGGTCGTAGACGGCCACCGCGAAGGGCGCTTCCTCGACCAGCTGCCGGGCGCGGCGTTCGCCCCACAGGGCGGCGTCACGGCTGCGCACCACGTCGGTGACGTTCTGGGAAATGCCCTTCAGCGTGAACAGGCCGCCGTCCAGGGACTCGGCGCGGAAGGTCGAGCGCAGGGTGAACCACTGGCCGTCGCGACCGCGCAGACGAAACTCCGCGGCGCCAGGCTCGCCCGTTCTGACGGCCTGGTGGAAGGTTTCCAGCACCGACTGCCGCTGATCGTCGGCCAGCCGGGCCAGGAAGGCCGCGGGACAGTCCAGGTCGCTCGGCGACAGGCCCGTGGCGGTCAGGGCGTCGGGCGTCCAGTCGATATGCTCGGTCACCGGATCATAGGTCCAGAGGCCGATTCCAGCCGCCTCGACCAGGATCTCACGGGTGCGGGTGGCGGCCACCTCGACCGAGACGTCATGCAGGGTGCCGACCATTTCACCGCCGGGGCCCAGATGCGAGCGCCCCTCGAGCCAGACCGTCCGGCCATCCTTGCGCAGCACCCGCAGGCGGTTGACGGTGAAGCCGGACTCACGAAGGCGCCGGCCGGTGTCGATCAGTTCGGGGTGACTTTCGGCGTGCACGAACTTGATGCAGGCCCGACCGACCAGGTCCTCCGGCGACCAGCCCGTCAGGGTCTGCCAGGCCGGGTTGACCACCGAGAACCGGCCGTCCGGGGTGATGACGGCGAACAGGTCCTTGGCATTAGCGAAGAACCAGCGGGCCGCTTCCGCCTCACCGAACGGTGAGGGCGCGAGCAGGGTCGCGTCGGAAGACGGGGAAGGCGGCATCGGGGCTCCGGCAGATCGCGCGAGGGATCGTGGGGGCCATTGGTAAACGGAGTGTTGCCTTCACACCCCCGTTCGACGAGCGCGCTCGGCGAGCTTCAGACCTCCGCCCACTGACGCAGCAGGTTGTGATAGGTTCCGGTCAGGGCCAGGATCGACGGATCGGCCGCGCCCACGGTCTGGCTCAGGCGCTGGATGGCGACGTCCATGTCCAGCAGCAGAGCCCGGCGGGCATCCTCGCGCACCAGGCTCTGGATCCAGAAGAAGCTGGCCGTCCGAACCCCGCGGGTCACCGGCGTCACATGGTGCAGGCTGGAGGCCGGATAGAGGATCAGGTCGCCGGCGCCCAGCTTCACCGAATGGCTGCCATACAGGTCGTCGACCACCAGCTCGCCGCCGTCATAGTCATCGGGTTCCGACAGGAACAGCGTCGCCGACAGGTCGGTGCGCAGGGTCTGGCCGGTGACCGGATCGCGGCGCACCGCATTGTCGATATGGTCGCCAAAGCCCATGCCCTGGCCATAGCGGTTGAACATCGGCGACAGGATGGTCTGCGGCAGGGCGGCCGAGACGAACAGCGGATTGCGCTCCAGCGCCGCCAGGATGACGGCCCCCACCGCCTTTGCCGCCTCGCCGGTCTGGGGCAGCTGCTGGTTCTGCTTGGCCAGGGCCGCCTGAAAGCCCGAGGTGATGTTGCCGTCCGCCCAGGGCGCGGCGTCCATGATCGCCCGGCACTGCGCGACCTGGGCTTTGGTCAGGACCTCGGGGATCTGCAGCATCATGAGGGGGAAAGCCGGGGCCCTGAGAAGAGAGCGCCCCGTCCGGCGAAGGGCCGGCCGGACGGGGCGAACGTCAAGTCGAGAGGGGAGTCTCAGTACTTGACGTTGACGGTGAGCATGGCCTGACGGGCCGGCGCCGGATCGGCGTGGTGGACGCCGTTGGTGCGCAGGATGAAACGCTTGTCCGTCAGGTTCTGGACATTGAGCTGCAGGTCGATGCGATCGTTCATCGCCCACGAGGCGAAGGCGTCATAGCGGGTATAGGCCGGGGCATAGACCTTGTTGGCGCCGCCGCCGGCCCCGCCCTGGTTGCCGCCGAAGCTGTCGGACACATAGTAGGCGCCGCCGCCCAGCGCGATCTTGCGGGTCACGCGATAGGTCGAGAACAGGCTGAAGCTATGCTCGGGCGTATTGGCCAGCGGATCGCCCTGGTTGACGCCGGTATAGGCCCCGCGCACCAGCTCGCTATCCATGTAGGTATAGCCGCCAAACACCTGCCACTTGGGGGTGACATTGCCCGAGACGCCCAGCTCGACGCCCTGGACCATGGCTTCGCCGACCTGCTGATAGACACCGGCCGAGACCTGGATCTGGGCGTTCTTGCGCTCGGTGCGGAACAGGGCCCCCGACACGGCCAGGCGGTCGTCGAACAGGTTCCACTTGGCGCCGATCTCGCTGCTGATCGTGTCTTCCGGGTCCAGCAGGGTGGTCGACAGATTGCCCGTGCCGATGCCGCCGGCCGTGTTCTGGTCGCCGCCGGCGATGGTCGGCGGGGTCGAGGAGGTGGCGTAGGAGGCATAGAGGCTGGAGGCGGCGGTCGGCTTGAACACCAAGCCGACCTGATAGTTGAAGAAGTCCCACTCGGCTTCCGGCACGCTGGTGAACACCGCGCTGGTGATCACGCCGCTGGCGCTGGTCACGGTCACGTTCGTGCCACGGGTGTTGTAGACGTCGTAACGGCCGCCCAGGTTCACCTGCAGCTTGTCGCTGAGCTTGATGGTGTCAAAGCCGTAGAGGGCAGAGGTCTTGGTCACCGAACGGGCGGCCGGGGCGCGGGTGATGATCCCCGTCCAGCTGTCGTTCGGGTTGGGCGCATAGAGACGGGTGCAGTCGCCGACGCCGGCCGTGGTGACATTGCCCGTAAAGCCGGTCGGGCAGGCCGAGCCGGCCGTGCCATAGATCACGTAGCTGGCGTTTTCATTGACCTCGCGGGCCAGCTCAACGCCGATATTGAAGCGGTTCTCCAGCGCTCCGACATCGAACTTGCCGCTGAAATCGGTGACCGCCGCGATCGTGGTGGTCGGGTTCCAGCGCGACTTGGTGCCGCGCTTCATCCACCATTCGCCGGCCACGAACTGGGCCACGCCGCCGTCGCCGGGGTTGGTGACGACATAGTCATTGACCGACTTCGAATAACGAACCGCCTGGCGGACCGCGAAATCGTCATTGATCTGGTGGTTGAAGATCAGGGTGGCGATGTCGGCCCGGGTCTTCAGGAAGTCGCGCGACAGGCCGTAATAGGCGCTGCGTGACACGTCGGCGATGCCGCTCGCCGGACGAACCCGGCCATCTGTGGCCGTCGGCGCCCAGGTGCGCTTGGAGGCCAGCGGAATGCCGTAGTCGGGGTCCTGCTCGCTATCGAGATGATAGTAGCTGGCCGTCACCTGGGTGTCCGTGCCGATGCCGAAGGCCAGGGACGGCGCGACGCCCCAGCGCTTGAAGTCAATGCTGTCGCGGCCCGGCGTGTCGCCCTGGGTGTACATCAGGTTCAGGCGGAAGGCGGCGGTCTCGCCAAAGGCGTAGTTGGCGTCGGCCGTGCCGCGCACATAGGCGTCGGTGCCGCCGGCGATCGAACCGCGCGCGAAGCTGGTCGGCTTGGGCGACTTGGAGCCCAGATTGATGCTGCCGCCGCCCGAGCCCCGGCCGCTATAGACCGAGTCCGGACCCTTGATGACCTCCACCTGTTCCAGGTTGAAGACCTCGCGGGTCTGGCCGCCGCTGTCGCGGATGCCGTCGACGAAGACGTTGTTGCCCGAGGCCTGGCCCCGGATGAACGGCCGGTCGGCCAGGGGCTGACCGCCCTCGCCCGCGCCGAAGGTGATGCCCGGCGAGGTGCGCAGGATGTCCTGCAGCGAGGTGGCGGCAGTCTGCTCGATGATCTTGTTGGAGATCACCGTGATCGAGCGCGGCGTGTCGACCAGCGGGGCGGTGTACTTGCCCGACTGGACATCGGTGGCCCGCTTGCCGTCGACCTTGACGCCGGTGACTTCAGTGGCGTCGGCGGTCGTGGCGGTGGCCGTGGCGATCGCCGCATCGACCTCGGCTGCATGGGCCAGGCCCGCGCCGAGGGTCAGGCCGGCGACGCCGGCGACGGCGGCTGCGCTCAGGGCGCGGCGTTGACGGCCGACGATGCCGCCGAGGGTTGGGCTGCGGGTGTTCGCGTTACGCATAATAAGATCCTGTCCCCAGCGGGGCGACGATCCCTCGCGCCCCTCCTGATATTGCGAGGCGTTCTTAGCGCTGCGGCCGAGGGGGCGCAATGATAATCATTCTCAAAAATGACGTAATGGCCAGGGCGCGCGGTTTCGCGACCTCGCGCGTTCGCTGCGAGTTGGTGGAAAGGGTCGCGGAGCATCCGGACCACGTCCGGAGGAAAATAGAATAACCGTTTCGACGAAGCCGTCCGCTCCGCGTGGTCGTTATCCATCAGCGTCCCAGCGGGTGGCCCAGTTGGGGCCTTACCGGAACCCGGAAGCCTCGGTTTCCCGAAGTCCCGGAGGTCGGGGGGCGTGGGGCCAATCCTGACCAACACTCGCCTTGATCCCCATCCACGCCGACGGCGGGCGGGTCCTGCAACGCCAGGATCCCCGGACCGGTCGAGTATCCCCCTCGACCCCAGTCCCGCTCGATCACCCCCCGCCGCCGCAATGGTCGCTGGCCTTGCGCCCTTTCCTCGCGACGAGGTGGGAGCAGAATACGGGAGGTTTGAGCGCGTCTGACAGGCGCGCTCAGTTTATATGCAGGGTGTTGATTTTATTGCGTTCTCGCAGCGATAGCTCGAGGATGGCGCGCAGCTTATCCCCGCACTTGCCCCCTACGGGTCGCTACGCGACCGTCTTCCCCCGGAGGGGGAAGATGAAGGGCGCGATCTCATCTTCCCCCTGAAAGGGGGAGGACGACCTGCGAAGCAGGTCAGGAGGGGGCCTGCGGCGCTGGCCATTGCACCCAATCCCCGGCGTCGCTGGACGAAACACGGTGTGGCTTGCGCCGTGCCCGCGGCCGGCCACCCGCATGGCGACCGAGGCGCGGCGGTCGGCGCTACAGCCACCACCACCCACCACCCACCACCGTCATTCCCGCCCTTGTGGCGGGAACCCCTGGTTCAACTGACACGTGAAGCGCCAGCGAAGTGCGCGCGCACTTCGCCCCTACCGCCCCTGCGGCGGATAGAGGGGTTCCCGCCACAAGGGCGGGAATGACGAAAAAAAGGGGGGAGATGATCGCGTTAGCCCCTCCGCCCCTCGCGGGCAGAGCCACCCTTACATCTCACGGCGAGACGATCGCCGAGGCGTACAGGTCTCTCAAGGACGACGCTCTCGCGTCGCCGCGGAGCGGCGGCCCGCAGGGCCGTCCTTGACAGACCTGTACGCCTCGGCACGCTGTAGCCTCCAAGAGATTTAAGGATCGCACCGACCCTGGAGGTCGGCGGGCGAGCTAAGCGGTTCCACAAACTCGGCGGCGTAATGTCGGAGAGGCAAGTAGGAATAGTATGACGCTGGTCTACGGTCTTTGCCGTGGTGGTGAAGGTGTACTTGTCGCAGACACCGCAACCTCCATCCCGCTGCTAGGGCAGTCGCAGCACCCTTTTCGAGAGCCCACACTGAAAATACTGGCGATCGGGGATGCTGTAGTTGGATATGCGGGAAACACCGCATACTTGCCTGGTCTCCTGAGCCGGCGGTCAGATGACTTTCAGACAATTGTAAGCGCCGCATTGGAGTGCCACGAAATTTCTGGACGATCGATAGACTTCATTGTCGCTCGTCAAGATGGACAGGAAATGATCACGATCCGAGAGGGTCGACGTATAAATTGCGAACGATGTTACATCGGTTCGCCCACAGCGTTTAACGCATTAAGGCAGCAACTACCGCAGGCTACACCTGCATCTATCGAGGATGAAGTGGCTTCGGCCAGGATGGCATTTTCTCGAATTCTACAGGATCCATCAGATGGCGTTGCAGGATTTATGGTCTCTTGCACATTGGGGGGCCATCAACTCGGCTATGCGAGTTCGCTCTCCAACATCATTGGGGATTTCGACTATTTGCCTGTCAAAGATGACGGCTGGCGAACCGTCCCCCTAGTAGACAGGCACGGGGGCCAGTTCACAGTCATATTCACCGGTCTCGGATACGACGGCATTTGCATCGGTCTTCCGCAGCCGGGTGTGGGCTATCTCTTTATTGGCAGCGAGCCAGAACCCATCTTGAAGCTCTCCCGCCCTACGGTGAGTTATCGTGATCTAAGCGGTTACGACCTTGCAAAACTCGCTGATGCCCTCGACGCGCAAGCAATCCAAGTGGGCATTCCTGATAGCATTGACGTTGCCTGGGAAATCGCCGTCGTGCTTCGCGAAGAACTAGAAAAGCGCCGATAGCTTTGATCTAGCCGCAAGAGCCCTCGTGCAACGTTGGTCCGATCTCGAGCTTTAGCGCACGGCGGTCATTGTCAGTTAGGCCCTCAAAAGCCGCCCACACCCCCCAAACGCAAAACGGGCGGCCCCTCTCGGAGCCGCCCGCTGCATTCCGTCCGGAAGGACTGGACTGAAAAGGCTTACGCCTCTTCGGCCGCCGCTTCCTTCTTGGACAGGTCTTCGCCAGTTTCCTGGTCGACGACCTTCATCGACAGCTTGGTCTTGCCGCGATCGTCGAAGCCGAGAAGCTTTACTTTGACGATCTGGCCTTCCTTCAGCACGTCCGACGGCTTGGCGACGCGTTCGTTGCTGATCTGGCTGACGTGGACGAGGCCGTCCTTGGCGCCGAAGAAGTTCACGAAGGCGCCGAAATCGACGACCTTGACGACCTTGCCGTCATAGATCGCGCCGACTTCAGCTTCTTGCGTGATCGACTTGATCCAGTCGATGGCGGCCTTGATCTTGGCGCCGTCCGAGGCCGAAACCTTGACCGTGCCTTCGTCGTTGATGTCGACCTTGGCGCCGGTGGTGGCGACGATCTCGCGGATCACCTTGCCGCCGGTGCCGATCACTTCCCGGATCTTGTCGGTCGGGATGGTGATGGTTTCGATCTTCGGCGCGTAGTCGCCGACTTCTTCGCGCGGCGCATCCATCGCCTTGTTCATCTCGCCGAGGATGTGCTCGCGACCGCCCTTAGCCTGGGCCAGCGCTTGCTTCATGATCTCTTCGGTGATGCCGGCGATCTTGATGTCCATCTGCAGCGAGGTGAGACCCTCGCTGGTGCCGGCCACCTTGAAGTCCATGTCGCCCAGGTGATCTTCGTCGCCCAGGATGTCGGACAGAACGGCGAAGCCGTCGCTTTCGAGGATCAGGCCCATGGCGATGCCCGAGACCGGACGGATCAGCGGAACGCCCGCGTCCATCATGGCCAGGGAGGCGCCGCAGACCGTGGCCATCGAGGACGAGCCGTTCGACTCGGTGATCTCGGAGACCAGGCGGATGGTGTAGGGGAAGTCTTCCTTGGCCGGCAGCATCGGGCGCAGGGCGCGCCAGGCCAGCTTGCCGTGGCCGATTTCGCGGCGGCCGGGGCTGCCCATCCGACCGGTCTCACCGACCGAGAAGGGAGGGAAGTTATAGTGCAGCAGGAAGGCTTCCTTGTAGGTGCCTTCCAGGGCGTCGATGAACTGCTCGTCATCGCCGGTGCCCAGGGTGGCGACCACGATGGCTTGCGTCTCGCCGCGCGTGAACAGGGCCGAGCCGTGGGTGCGCGGCAGGATGCCGACTTCACCCAGGATCGGACGCACGGTGTCGACGGTGCGGCCGTCGATGCGGATGCCGGTGTCGAGGATGGAGCGACGAACGATGTCGGCTTCCAGTTCCTTGAACACCGAGATCAGCTTCAGCGGATCGATGCCGGCCGGGTTGGTGTCGCTCTTGGCGAAGGTCTCGACGGCCTTGGACTTGGCGGCGGCGAGAGCCGCGACGCGGTCGCCCTTGGCGCGGATGGTGTAGGCGTCGGCCAGATCGGCGCCGACGGCCTTCTTCACTTCGGCCTTGAGGGCGTCGGTGTCTTCCGGCTTGAAGTCGAAGGGCTCCTTGGCGGCGTGTTCGGCCAGTTCGATGATGCCGTTGATCACGGCCTGCATCGACTTGTGGGCGAAGCTGACGCCGCCCAGGACGATCTCTTCCGAGAGCTCCTGGATTTCGGATTCAACCATCATCACGGCTTCGGCGGTGCCGGCCACGACCAGGTCCATCTTGCTTTCCTTCAGCTCGTCGAGCGTCGGGTTCAGCACGTATTCGCCGTTGACGTAGCCCACGCGGCAGCCGCCGATGGGGCCCATGAACGGGGCGCCGGAGATCACCAGGGCGGCCGAGGCGGCGACCATGGCGACGATGTCGGGATCGTTCTCGAGGTCATGCTGCAGCACGGTGCAGACGACCTGGACTTCGTTCTTGAAGCCCTTGACGAACAGCGGGCGGATCGGACGGTCGATCAGGCGGGAAACCAGGGTTTCCTTTTCGCTGGGCCGACCTTCGCGCTTGAAGAAGCCGCCCGGGATCTTGCCGGCGGCGTAGGTCTTCTCGATGTAGTTGACGGTCAGGGGGAAGAAGTCCTGGCCGGGCTTGGCTTTCTTGGCGAACACGGCAGTGGCCAGGACGACGGTTTCGCCCATGGTGGCCAGAACGGCGCCGTCAGCCTGACGGGCGATGCGACCGGTTTCGAGGACCAGCGTCTTGCCGCCCCACTCGATCGTCTTGCGCATGATTTCGAACATTTTTTGCTTCTTTCGGTTCCGAAGGACCCATTTCCTTCAGGACGGACAGGGGCGGGCGGCCGAAGGGCGGTCCCGAGTATTCCTCATCCAGTTCGACAGGCGTCCGGAGATCGTGATCTCCGGCTTACATGTTCGGAGCCGCATGAGGCGGTTCCGCAGCAACCCTGGTTTCGGCCTGTCTTGAAACCAAGGCCCATAAAAGCGTTCGGCCGCCCTGCCGAAGCAGGGCGGCCGACTGCGCCAAACTAGCGGCGCAGACCCAGCTTTTCGATGAGGACCGTATAACGGCCCAGATCGGACTTCTTCAGGTGGTCGAGGAGGCTGCGACGCTGGGAAACCATCATCAACAGACCACGACGGCTGTGGTTGTCCTTCTTGTGGGTCTTGAAGTGCTCGGTCAGGTTGGCGATGCGCTCGGAGAGGATCGCGACCTGGACTTCGGCGCTGCCGGTGTCACCCTCAGTGCGGGCGTGTTCGGCGATAAGAGCGGTCTTGCGCTCGGCAGTGATCGACATCGGTGTGTCTCCGCTCAGGTGAGTTGGAAGACCCGCACCGGATTGAGCCGTCCGGCGCGCATCTCGCACAAGGCCACCAGTCTCTCTCCCACCATGGCCGAAACGGTTCGATCGCCGGGCGTGAGCTCGGCTTTCAGCGTTTCAACCTGCCTTGGGAGCAGAACAATGGCGCGTCCTTGCGCAAGCCGGAAGGCGTCTTCATCGGTCACGGCCAGCGCCGGGATGTCGTCCAGCGCGGTCTCGACCGGAAGCAATGCCTCCGACAGGCGGGCCTCATAGCTCAAATTCTCGAGAATTTCCAGCGATATCGCCGTCGCCTCGGTGAACTGGCCGACCCGCGTCCGGCGAAGCTGGTCAACGTGACCGCAGGTTCCCAGCCGAGCGGCCAGATCGCGGACCACGGCGCGCACATAGGTGCCCTTGCCGCACTCCATCTCCAGCACGATGTGGTCGACATCCGGGGCCTCCAGCACGCGCAGCGCGTGGATGTTGACCTTGCGCGTCGCCAGCTCGAACTCGACCCCGTCGCGGGCCAGGTCATAGGCGCGCTCACCATCGACCTTGATGGCCGAATAGTTGGGCGGGATCTGGTCGACCTCGCCGACGAACTCGGCCAGCACGGCCTCGACCTCGTCGCGGGTCGGACGCACTTCGCTCGTGCCCGTGGTCTCGCCCTCGCGGTCCAGGGTGGTGGTGTTGCGACCCCACTGGATGGTGAAGCGATAGGCCTTGTCGGCGTCGACCAGGAACGGAACGGTCTTGGTGGCTTCGCCCAGGGCGATGGGCAGGATGCCGGTGGCCAGCGGGTCCAGCGTGCCGGCATGGCCGCCCTTCTGGGCGTTGAAGGCGCGGCGGACGCGGCTGACGGCGCTGGTCGAGGTCAGGTCATAGGGCTTGTCCAGGCACAGCCAGCCCGAGACGGGATCGCCCTTCTTGCGGCGGGCCACGCTCAGTCGTCCTCGTCCTCGACCACATCGGACAGGCGGCGCAGGTCCTGCTGGACCACCGGATTGTCGAACAGCCGGTTCATATAGGCGGCCGAGTTGAAGCTCTCGTCGTGGATGAACTTCAGGTCGGGCGTGAACTTCATGTCGATGGTCTTGCCCAGCCGGCCGCGCAGGAACTTGGCCACGCGGTTGAGGCCGGCGACCACCACCTCGGGGCTGCCCAGCTCGACGGCGATCCGCGACGGCGACGAGGCCTCGCGGTCGATCTTGGGAGCAATGCCAGCGCCCAGGGGCTCGACGAAACAGACGGCGTGGCGCAGGTCCGGGGTCAGCCGCACCTCCGTCACCGTCACCGAGACATTGATCAGGGCCGGGTCCTGCAGGTCTTCATGGCGCAGGATATCGACCAGGGCGTGGCGGATCAGCTCGCCGGCGCGCAGCTGGCGCTGCGACGGGCCCGTGGAGGCCGGCTTGGGAGTCTTGTCGGTATGGCGCTTCATGGCGCGATGTCCTTACAGCCCGGCCGGCGGATCGAACACCGGAGCGCGGGGGGAAAATCAAGGCGCGGTGTCTAGGCGCGTGGGGGCGATAAGTCCAGTGTTGGGCTTTCCTGGCGTAAGCGGCCCCCACCACCACCCGCTCTCCCCGGCGAAGGCCGGGGCCCAGATTCAGCCTGAGCGTCTGGGGATGATGCGCCCTCTGACCATGTCCAGATCGAAACCTTCAGGGGTTCGATCTGGGCCCCGGCCTTCGCCGGGGAGAGCGGACTATAGACGGACCTACGCCGCCGTCCGCGCCTTGAAGAAGGCGATCACCTTGTCGCGTGTCTGCATGGTCGGGCCCAGCGGATCGGCGCGGTTCAGGTGCAGGGTCAGCACCGAATGGGGGGCCATGGCCGCATTGGGGGCCGCGTCGGCGTCGGCCAGCTCCACCGTCTCGACCCGGTCGCCGAACTCGCGCCTCAGGGTCTCGAAGCGTTCATCGGGCACCAGCTTGTCGGACGAGAACCGCAGGGCCAGCAACGACAGATCCTCGGTCTCAAAGCGGGTGCGGGCGCAGGCGATCTCGACGGCCGAGCAGCCCAGCGAGCCCGCACCCTTTTTGCCGAACGGCAATGAGGGCTGCGACATCACCGGCGCCACCACCGACGGCTCGGTCATCATCGCCAGGGCGAAACCGCCGGTGAAGCACATGCCCACCGCCCCGACGCCCTTGCCGCCGCACTCCTTGTGGGCCTGACGCGCCAGCGCCCGCAGCCAGTCGACGATCGGGCTCGAGCGATCGGTGGCCCAGGCATTGAACTCGCGACGCACACACAGGGTCTTGGCGATCTCGCCCAGGGCATAGCCGATGCTGACGGTCTTGGCGGGCTTGCCGAACAGGCTGGGGCAGAAGACCGTCATGCCGGCCGCGGCCACGTCGCGGGCGAAGGCCAGGACGCCGGGGTGCAGGCCGGGCATTTCATGGATGACGATAACGGCCGGGCCGGTCCCGATCCTGTAGACCTCGCGGGTCCACTGGCCGTCATCGAATTCGAAACGCGTAAAGCCGTCCAGCGCGCTGGTCATCGTGTCCCACCCCCCTTTGTCGTTGGGCGTGAGCTTGGCCGACATCCTTCTCGTTGTCATCCCGGCCAAGCGCGAAGCGCGCCGAGCCGGGACCGCCGGAAACGCCGAGCCTGTTGCGGTCCCGGCTCTCCGCTGCGCTGCGGCCGGGATGACAGCTTTAGCGGCCCTAGCGAACACCGTTCAGGTTGTCGGTCCAGTCTTCCATCGGGTCGGGGCGACGGCCGTCCGGCAGTTTCCATTCCCCGCGCCAGGAGAAGTCCAGCGTGCCACACACCCGGGCCTGGCCGGATGACTTTGGATCATCACCCAGCGCCTGGATGCGCAGGTCGCGGCGCACGGCGATGCGGCTGAAGCTCAGCCACAGGCGCGTCGCGCCGGGGCAGAAGGCGCGGATATAGACCCTGCCCTGCTCGGCCTTGGGGTCGACCTCGTACAGCGAAGCGTCGGCGTCGACGCCCTCCAAACCGGCCAGGCCCTTGGGCCCCAGGTCACGGTCCTTGCCCTTGATCAGCAGGCCCTGGGCCGGCACGCCGGTGGCCAGCACCTTGATGGGTCTGGCGCCCATCAGCCCCTGGTCGAACAGCACGGTCAGTCCGGCCCCGGTCAGCCGTTTGGCGTCGGGCGAGATCGGATCATACGAGAACATCCGCCGCTCGGCCTGGGCGGTCGTGGCCAATCCGACCATCAGCACTGTGACAGCCATACCCCACATCCGCTCTCCCCGGCGACCCGAAGGGCGGCGAAAGCCAACGCCGGGGCCCAGATCGAACCCGCAAGCGCGTGCGGTCCCGGGCCGGGCCGTTGGCGCGACATCCCCAAACGCTCCGGATGAATCTGGGCCCCGGCCTTCGCCGGGGAGAGCGGGATTTTGAGAGGACAGGAGCAAAACCCTACCGCTTGAAGTGCAGATTCGCCGCTTGCGGATCAAAGCCGCTCAACCGCCAGACCGAGCCGTCGCGGGTGAAGGTCAGCAGGCAGGGGCCGTCCTTCTTGGCGGCGCAGACCCGGCCGTCGCCGGTCGGACGCAGGGCGCCGGCGATGGCGACGCGGCCCGGCAGCGGCTTGTCGGGGGTGTAGCCGTAATAGTTGGCGGCGGCGCGGAAGGTCTCGGGCCGGATCAGAGCTTCTCCCGCAATGTCGGCGGCAGGACCGGCCAGGGCGGCGGCGATCGCCATCAGGCTGTTGTCGGCCTTGCGGTTGCGGGCTTCGGCCATCAGCCGCGCCTCGATCTCGTATTTCAGCGCCTGGCGGTCGACATGGGCGTCGAAGGTCGCCCGGTCACGATCGCGGATCGCCGTCAGCAGGGTGTGAACGTCGCCGGCCGCATCGACGCGGTCGACGGTGGCGCAGGCGCTGAGCGACAAGGTCGCGGCCGTCAGGGCGAGAAGGGCTTTGATACGCATGCACAAGGCGTAGCGCCTGAATTGGGCGATTTCCAGTCCGGCGCGCCAAACGAAAAAGGCGCGGACCTTGCGATCCGCGCCTTTCCGATGGTTTTGAAGCTCAAGTCCGGCCCTAGTCGAGCTGACGCTTGATCTCCTCGACGGTGAAGCACTCGATGGTGTCGCCGACCTTGATGTCCTGGAAGCCGGCGAACATCATGCCGCACTCCTGGCCAGACGGGACCTCGGGGACCTCGTCCTTGAAGCGCTTGAGGGTCTGCAGCGTGCCCAGTTCCAGAACGACGATGTCGTTGCGGATGATCCGGACCTTGGCGCCCTTGCGCACGACACCTTCGGTGACGCGGCAACCGGCGACCTTGCCGACCTTGGAGATGTCGAAGGCTTGCAGCACTTCGGCGTTGCCCAGGAAGGTTTCGCGCTGGATCGGCGCCAGCATGCCCGAGAGCACGCCTTTGATGTCGTCCAGCAGGTCGTAGATGATCGCGTAGTAGCGGATCTCGACACCTTCGCGCTCGGCCAGCGCCCGCGCCTGGGCCGAGGCCCGGACGTTGAAGCCGATGAGCGGCGCGCCGGCGCCCTTGGCCAGCATGACGTCGCTTTCGCTGATCGCACCGGCGCCCGACAGGATGATCCGCGCGCGGACCTCGTCGGTCGACATGGCGTCCAGCGACCCGATGATCGCTTCGGCCGAGCCCTGCACGTCGGCTTTGATGACCAGCGGCAGTTCGCGGTATTTCTTGTCCTGCAGCTTGGCCATCATGTCGGCCATGCTGGTGGCGCCCGCGCCGACCGGATGCAGTGACTTCTCACGCTTCAGGCGGATGCGGTACTCGGTCAGCTCGCGAGCGCGGGCCTCGTTCTCGACGACCGCGAAGGGGTCGCCGGGCGAAGGCACGCCGTCCAGGCCGAGAATCTCGACCGGGGTGGCGGGACCGGCTTCGGTCAGTTGCTCGTTGCGCTCGTTGAGCAGGGCGCGAACCCGGCCAAACTGGCTGCCGGCCACGACGATGTCGCCGCGCTTCAGCGTGCCGCGCTTGACCAGCACGGTCGAAACCGCGCCGCGACCCTTGTCGAGCTTGGCCTCGATCACGACGCCGTCGGCGACGCGGTCGGGGTTGGCCTTCAGGTCGAGCACTTCGGCCAGCAGGGTGATGCGTTCGATCAGCTCGTCCAGGCCCTGGCCGGTCTTGGCCGAGACCTCGACGATCTGGGTGTCGCCACCCAGGCTTTCGACGACGATTTCGTGTTGCAGCAGCTCGTTGACCACCCGGGTCGGATCCGAGCCCGGCTTGTCCATCTTGTTGACGGCCACGATGATCGGCACTTCAGCGGCGCGGGCGTGTTTGATGGCCTCGATGGTCTGGGGCATCACGCCGTCGTCGCCGGCCACAACCAGGATCACCAGGTCGGTGATGTTGGCGCCGCGAGCCCGCATTTGCGAGAAGGCGGCGTGGCCGGGGGTGTCGAGGAAGGTGATCTTCTCGCCGCCGTCCAGGCGAACCTGGTAGGCGCCGATGTGCTGGGTGATGCCGCCGTGCTCGCCGCCGGCCACATCGGCCTTGCGCAGCGCGTCCAGCAGGCTGGTCTTGCCGTGGTCGACGTGACCCATGACCGTGACCACCGGGGGCCGCGACTCCAGGTGATCGTCGATGTCCTCGGCGCCGATGAAGCCTTCTTCGACGTCGGCTTCCGACACGCGGCGCACGGTGTGACCAAATTCGGTCGCCACCAGCTCGGCGGTGTCGTTGTCGATGACGTCGTTGACCTTCAGCATCACGCCCTGACGCATCAGGAACTTGATGATCTCGACACCCCGCACGGCCATCCGGTTGGACAGCTCCTGCACGGTGATGACGTCGGGAATGACGACTTCGCGGGCGACCTTGACCTGGTCGGCGGGACCGCCGCGACGCTTTTCCTTTTCACGTTCCCGGGCCCGGCGAACCGAGGCCAGCGAACGCATGCGGTCGGCGGAGTCTCCATCGCCGGCCACGGTCTGGATCGTCAGGCGGCCTTCGCGGCGCATCGGGGCGCCCTTGGCGCGCGACACGGCCTTGCCGGGGGCGGCGGCCTTGCGGCGATCATCATCGTCCTCGGGACGACGGCTGACTTCACCGCCGGGACGCGGGGCCGAACGCATGGCGCGCTGGACTTCGGGCGTCGCCGGAGCGGCGGCCGGAGCGCCAGGACGCGGACCACGCGGCGGACCGCCGGGGCCCGGACGGGCGCCGGGAGCCGGGCGCGGGGCCAGGGCCGAATAGCGGACAGTCTGGGTCGGACGATCGCCCTGCGGACGATCACCCTGAGGCCGGTCGCCCTGCGGACGATCGTTGCGGAAGCCGCCTTCCGGACGCGGGCCACGCGGGGCCGCATCGGCGCGGGGCGCAGCGTCGGGACGCGGCGCGCGCTGGTTGTAAGGACCGTCCTGGCGCGGAGCGCGCTGGTTGAACGGCCGGTCGCCTTGCGGACGATCGCCCTGCGGGGGGCGCTCGCCGGCCGGCGGACGATAGGTGGTGGTCGACGTGCGGTCGTCGCGACGTTCGCGGCTGGGCTCGTAGGTGCGGGTCTGGCTGGGCGAAGCCGCAGCAGGACGCGGAGCCTCGGCGCGCGGCGCGGCCGGAGCCGCAGCAACCGGAGCCGCCGGAGCGACGGGCGCAGACGCCTGAACCACCGGAGCTGCGGCGACCGGCGCCGGAGCGACAGGCGCTGCAGCCACCGGAGCCGAAACCACGGGCGCCGCCGGAGCCGCAGCAACGACCGGGGTCGGAGCCGGAGCAGGAGCGGGCTCGGCGGCGGCCTTCGCAGCCGCTGCAGCCTTGGCGGCGGCTTCGCGAGCCGCAGCTTCAGCGGCGCGCGCCTTGGCCTCGTCGGCGACGCGTTGCGTCGCCTGACGGTCCTGGTTCTCGCGGGCCGCCTCGATGGCGCGTTGCCGGGCGCGCATCTCGTCTTGCGAGAGACCGCCTGCCGAATGGCCGCCACCAGAAGACTGGGACGAACGCGGCTCGTTGGTGTGACGGCGCTCAGCCGAGGACGGCGCGGCCAGGTTACCGGCCGGCGCGGCGTGCGGACGGGTCCGCTTGGTTTCGACCACTACCGTCTTGGTGCGGCCGTGGCTGAAGCTTTGCTTCACCACGCCGGCGCTCACCGAGCCCTGGCGGGGCTTCAGTGTGATGGGCGCGCGCCCACCTGGGGTGCCGGGCCGACCGTTATCGTTCTCGTCGCTCATGCGCTCGCTTGTACTTCCGCCGGGAGGAAACCCAGCCAAAAACCGTTCGTTCCATGTGAGAAAGGGGCCCGGACGTACTTCCACGAAAGAAGCGCGTTTCCTGACCCTTTACGCACAAGCGCAGCCCTAAGGGCCACGCTCCACCTTGTAGATTCTAGAGCCTTGCGATCAGACCGGCCATGCCGGTGCAATCGAAAGGCTCTAGGGCTCCTCGCGCCAACTCGCCGACCAGGTCGGGGGGAGTAGCGGGCGAAAGCCTGATAACCGCTCGACGTCCAAAGTCCAGCGATCAGTGCCGCGCCCGGCAAGAAGCGCAGTGTGTATCACATTCTCGCCGCCTAAGGCCAAACCCAATTCGTCGGATGTGAACATCCCGAGGATTCGCGGTGTGTTCGGAGCCTTGTAGACGGCGGTCAGCATCTTTCGGCGGCCGTCATCGGCGCCGTCTGACGCCTCGATCAGCCAGGCGGTCTTGCCGGAATTCAGCGCAGCGACGACCTTTTCGAAGCCCGAGATAATGTTTCCCGCCCGCCGCGCAAGGCCCAGGCCATCCAGAACCCGCTTGGCCAGCAAGGCCTCGACCTGGTTGGCCAGGTCGGCGGGGGCCGTCAGCTTGGTCTTGGCCGAACGCGAGAACAGGCCCTTCTTTGCCGCCAGCGTCACGGAGTCGCGGTCGGCTCCGACCCAGATCCCCCGGCCCGGCAGCTTGCGCGCCAGATCGGGCACCACGATGCCGCCGGGACCTTCGACGAAGCGGATCAGCTTGCTCTCGTCGGTCGCCTCGCCCAGCACGACGTCCTTGCGAAGGCGGAAAGCCTCGGCATGGGTCTTGGGCGCATTGGGGTCGACAGGAACGTCGGCGACCTCAACGGCGGGATCTTGGGGCTCTTGGTCCATGGGGCTCTGAAAGACCTCGGCCCTCCCGGAAAGCCGGAAGGGCCGAAGCGTTTCTTAGTCCTGCGTCTCTTCGGCGGCTTCGGTCGGCGCTTCCGCTTCGACTTCAGCTTCAGTCTCGGCTTCAGCCTCGGCTTCGACTTCCGTCTCGGCCTCGCCTTCGGCGTATTCGACCTGTTCCTCGATCTCTTCGTATTCCGGCTCCGGCGGGGCCTCGACCCAGCCCATGACGATCCGGGCGCGCATGATCAGCGCTTCGGCGTCTTCGGGCGACAGGTTGAAGCTTTCCAGAATGCCCGGCTCGCGAACGCGGGCGCCGTCCTTGGTTTCGAACCAGCCGCGCATGTCGTCCGGCACCAGGCCGGCGAGATCCTCGACGGTCTTCACATCGCCTTCGCCCAGGGCGACGGCCATGGGCAGGGTGACACCCTCGATCTCGAGCACCGCATCCTCGACGCCGTACTCGACGCGCTTGGCGTCCAGGGCGGCGGCTTCCTTTTCGAGGAATTCGCGGGCGCGGGTCTGCAGCTCGTCGGCGGTCTCGTCGTCGAAGCCTTCGATGGCCGCGATCTCGTGCGGCTCGACATAGGCGACGTCTTCCACCGCGGCGAAGCCTTCGGTGACCAGCAGCTGGGCGATGACTTCGTCGACGTCCAGGGCTTCCTGGAACAGGGCCGTGGTCTCGGTGAACTGCTTCTGACGGCGCTCGCTCTCCTGGCTTTCCGTCATGATGTCGATCTGCCAGCCGGTCAGCTGCGAGGCCAGGCGGACGTTCTGGCCGCGACGACCGATGGCCAGCGACAGCTGCTCATCGGGCACCACGACTTCGACGCGCTCGTCTTCCTCGTCCATGACGACCTTGGAGACTTCAGCCGGGGCCAGGGCGTTGACGATGAAGGTCGCCTCGTCCTCGGACCACTGGATGATGTCGATCTTTTCGCCCTGCAGCTCGGCCACCACCGCCTGCACGCGCGAACCGCGCATGCCGACGCAGGCGCCGACGGGGTCGATGCTGCCGTCATTGGAGATCACGGCCATCTTGGCGCGCGAACCCGGGTCGCGGGCCACGGCGCGGATCTCGATGACGCCGTCATAGACTTCCGGCACTTCCTGCGCGAACAGCTTGGCCATGAAGCCGCCGTGGGCGCGCGACAGCATGATCTGCGGGCCCTTGGTCTCGCGACGGACGTCGTAGATATAGGCGCGGATGCGGTCGCCGACGTTGAAGTTCTCGCGCGGGATCGACTGGTCGCGGCGCATGATGCCTTCGCCACGGCCCAGATCGACGATGACATTGCCGTATTCGACGCGCTTGACGCTGCCGTTGATGATCTCGCCGGCGCGGTCCTTGTACTCGTCGTACTGGCGCTCGCGTTCGGCTTCGCGAACCTTGTGCATGACGACCTGGCGGGCCATCTGGGTCTGGACGCGGCCGATCTCGAACGGCGGCAGGTCTTCTTCATAGACCTTGCCGATTTCCGCGTCGCGCCAGGTGCGCTTGGCGATCGACAGCTGGACCTGGCCGATTTCGCCCTCGATCTCCTGGTCGTCGCCGACCACGGTGATGATGCGCTTTTGCGAGGTCTCACCGGTCTTGGTGTCGATCTTCACCCGGATGTCGTGCTCGGCGCCGTAACGGGCGCGAGCCGCCTTCTGAAGAGCGTCCTCGATCGCCTCGATGACGACTTCCTTCTCGATGCCTTTTTCGCGCGCGACCGCGTCAGCGATCTGCAGCAGCTCGAGCCGGTTGGCGGAAATGCCGATGGCCATGGTCAGTCCTCTTCACTTTCGGACAGGTCAAAATCTTCGTCTTCGGCGTCGTCGCCGAGATCGTCTTCGTCAGCGTCCTCGCCACCGGCGGCGACGTCATCCTCGTCGGCGTCTCCGCCGTCGGCGGCCACGCGGGCGGCGCGCTGGTCGGCGCCGCGCTTCATCAGGGCGTCGGTCAGCACCAGCTTGGCGTCGACCAGCCACTCGAACGGGAAATAGACGGTAGTGTCGTCCTCGCCCTCGATATTGAGACCGACCTGGCCGTCCTCGACGCCGGCCAGCTCACCCTTGAAGCGCTTGCGGCCCTCGGCGACGCGGTCCAGCTCGATGCGGACCTCAAGGCCGGCATAGTCGTCAAAATCCTTCAGTCGCGTCAGCGGGCGATCGACGCCCGGGCTGGAGACTTCCAGGGTGTATTCGCCGCTGATCGGATCGGCGGCGTCGAGAATTTCCGACACGGCGCGCGACAGCTTGGCGCAGTCCTCGACATTCATGTCGCCGCCCGAACCGTCGGGCTGCATCGGACGCTCGGCCATGATCTGCAGGCGACGCGTCTCGGCCCCGCCCATCAGGCGCAGGCGGACGATCTCGAAGCCGACAGTCTCGGCGACGGGATCGAGAATTTCGATCAGATCACGGTCTTCCTGCGTCTTGCCGCGCAACGGATTTCTCAACTCAAAACTGGGCGATCCGGCGCGGGCGCCAAACAGCCAAAGAAAAAGCGGCAGCCTTTCGGGCCGCCGCTCGAAAGCGCACTCAGCGCTGACGGACGATGTAAGGGCTATATAGCGCGATCGGTGAACGGGTGGAAGCCCCCGTGACAGGGCGTCGCCACCGGCCGTCGCGAGCGAGCTTCATGCGCGGCCTCTTTCGCAGTGCAACACTTGTGGCCTATACAGTCGCCGCGCAGGCCCGCCTCCCCGCGGACCCTTTCCACAGAAGAGTCATAATGGACCTCTCCAAGATCGCCACGGGCGTCAACCCGCCCTACGACCTCAACGCTGTCATCGAGATCCCGCAGGGCGGCGAGCCGGTGAAGTACGAGATCGACAAGGCCAGCGGCGCCCTGATGGTCGACCGCTTCCTGCACACGGCGATGTTCTATCCGGCCAATTACGGCTTCATCCCGCACACCCTGGCCGATGACGGCGACCCCGCCGACATCATGGTGGTGGGCCCGACCCCGGTCGTGCCGGGCGCGATCATCCGCTGCCGTCCGATCGGCACCCTGATGATGGTCGATGAAGCCGGTTCGGACGAAAAGATCCTGGCCGTGCCGGTCGACAAGCTGCACCCCTTCTATACGGGCGTGAACAGTTGGCGCGACCTGCCGGTGATCCTCACCGAGCAGATCGCCCACTTCTTCCAGCACTACAAGGATCTGGAAAAGGGCAAGTCGACCAAGATCACCGGCTGGGCTGACCTGGAAGAAACCGCCGACATCATCCGCGCGGCGATCAAGCGCCACGACGATAATTACTGATTGAAGGTCGGGGGCGGGATCACACTCGCCCCCTCCTGACCGCTTCGCGGTCGTCCTCCCCCGTAGGGGGAAGACGCCTCATCTTCCCCCCTACGGGGGAGGCGCGCCGAAGGCGCGGAGGGGGCAAGTCGCCCCGCTCCCTAAACCCGCACGAAATCCAGGAACACCGGCGCGCAGTCGCCCAGCTTCTTTTCCTCGTAGCGCGTGGTCACGTGATCGGCGGGCGGAGCGTTGCGGTCGGCCGTTTCGCTCTCGAAGCGGAAGGCCGGATCGGCCAGCACCCGCTCGATGGTCCACTCGGCATAGTCGGCCCAGTCGGTGGCGAAGCGCAGTCGGCCGCCGGACTTCAGAACACGCGCCAGTTCCGCCACCACCGCCGGCTGGATCAGGCGGCGCTTGTTGTGCCGCGCCTTGTGCCAGGGGTCGGGGAACATGATGAACACCCGCGTCAGACAGGCGTCGGGCAGCCAGCCGATCACGTCGCGGGCGTCGCCCTCGTGGATGCGGACGTTCTTGAGGTCCTGCTCCTCGATGTGACGCACCGCGCTGGCCACGCCGTTGACGAAGGGCTCGGCCCCGATGATCAGGGCGTGCGGATGGCGACCGGCCTGGGCGGCCATGTGCTCGCCGCCGCCGAAACCGATCTCCAGCCAGGCTTCGGTGGCCTCGGGCATCAGGTCGCGCGGCTCGAACGGCGCCTCGGGCACGGCGATTTCGGGCAGCAGGGTGTCGAGCAGGGCCTGTTGGCGCGGCTTCACCGGCCGCGACTTGATGCGGCCGAACGTGCGCAGAGGCCCGTGGGGAATGGGAGCGGAGGTCATGGGGGCCGTAATAGCTGTCATCCCGGCCAAAGCGAAGCGTCGAGCCGGGACCGCAGGAAGCGCAGAGTTTGCCGTGGTCCCGGGTCGGCCTTCGGCCGCCCGGGATGACAGTCGTTTACGCCAGGCCCTTCAGCTCGCCGACCAGGTCGGTCTTCTCCCAGGAGAAGCCGCCTTCGTTGTCCGGCGTGCGGCCGAAGTGGCCATAGGCGGCGGTGCGGGCATAGATCGGCTTGTTCAGCTGCAGGTGCTCGCGGATGCCGCGCGGGGTGGCCCCGCCGATCAGGGTGGGCAGCAGCTTTTCCAGCACGGCCGGATCGACCTTGCCCGTGCCGTGCAGATCAACGTGGAACGACACCGGCTGGGCCACGCCGATCGCATAGGCGATCTGGATGGTGCAGCGGTCGGCCAGGCCGGCCGCCACGACGTTCTTGGCCAGGTAGCGGCAGGCATAGGCGGCAGAGCGGTCGACCTTGGTCGGATCCTTGCCCGAGAACGCGCCGCCGCCGTGCGGGGCCGCGCCGCCGTAGGTGTCGACGATGATCTTGCGGCCGGTGACGCCGGCGTCGCCGTCGGGGCCGCCGATCTCGAAGCGGCCGGTCGGATTGACCAGCCACTGGGTCTTCTTGGTGATCAGGCCTTCGGGGAAGATCGGCAGGATGTGCGGCTTGATCAGATCCAGCACGCGCTTGGAGGTCGCGGCCTTTCCGTCGATCTTCTTCTTGTGCTGGTGCGACACCACGATCGAGACGACCCGGACCGGCTTGCCGTTACCGTCATATTCCAGGGTGACCTGGCTCTTGGCGTCGGGCTCGAGGGCCGACAGCTCGCCGCTGTGGCGCAGCTTGGCCAGGCGGCTGAGGATGTTGTGGCTGTACTGCAGGGTGGCCGGCATCAGCTCCGGGGTCTCGGTGCTGGCATAGCCGAACATGATGCCCTGGTCGCCGGCGCCCTCGTCCTTCTTGTCGCTGGCGTCAACGCCCTGGGCGATGTGCGCCGACTGGCCGTGCAGGTAGTTGGCGAACTTAGCCTTCTCCCAGTGGAAGCCCTTCTGCTCGTAGCCGATGTCCTTGATCGCGGCCCGCACCTTGGGCTCCAGCGATTTGAGGATGTCCTTGGTCAGCTGCTTGTTGGCGGCCTTGTCGCCATCGGGCTTTCCGGCCCGGACTTCGCCGGCCAGCACGATGCGGTTGGTGGTGACCAGGGTCTCGCATGCCACGCGGGCTTCGGGATCGGCGGTCAGGAAGGCGTCGACCACCGTGTCGCTGATCCGGTCGGCAACCTTGTCGGGGTGGCCTTCGGAGACGCTCTCGCTGGTAAAGATGTAGGACGAACGGCTCAAGGGACAGCTCCGGCCATGGAAACGGCGGAAATGGACGACAGGTCCATCCCGCTAGCCGGATAGCATATAAAGATATGTTTATGTCGGCAAGCGGCGCCGATCGTCGCGGGTCTTGGCGCTATGCGTCGCTTTCGACCACGTCCTCGTCGGCCATCGAGCGGACCAGGTCGAGGATCCGGCGGCGCACCTTGGCCCGGGAGATCTTGGGGAACAGGCTGGCCAGCTCCAGACCCTCGGGGGTCATCAGGAAATCGTGGACGAACTGCTCCGAACCGGTTTCGGCCAGACCCCCGGACTCGGTCGGATCGGCCAGACCCTCAAAGAAATAGGCCACCGACGACTGCAGGCTGCGGGCGATCTCATACAGCTTGCTGGCGCTGACCCGGTTGGCCCCACGCTCGTACTTCTGCACCTGCTGGAAGGTCAGACCCAGATCTTCGGCCAGTCGTTCCTGGCTCACGCCCAGGATCTTGCGGCGCATTCGAATGCGCGCGCCGACGTGCAGATCGATCGGATTGGGGTGACGGTCTTGGTCCGGAGGAGAGCTCATGCCTACGCTTGATAGCTAAAATTGCGGTTTTTATTCAGCCTGTGTCTAACAAATCGGTAACAATTAATAGCCCCCACCCGCTTTTGAGCGAAAGCCGGCGAGCATCGAGAGCCCGAGCAATAGCACGAACAGGCTGTCGCCAAGCCGGGCATAGGGTGTGATTTTACCCACATTCGGTAAAGAGCCGTCGATAACGCCGGTTTCTCCCAGACTCAGCCGGGCCTCGCGCACGATCTCGCCTCTGGCGTCGATGAGCGCCGAGACGCCCGTGGGCGTGGCGCGGATGATCGGAACCCCGGTTTCTATGGCCCGATAGCTGGCCAGATTGAGATGCTGCAGCGGCCCGGACGTAACGCCGAACCAGGCGTCGTTGGACACATTGATCAGGGCGCGGACCCTGGGATCGGGTCTGGCCAGGCCCGGAAACAGGCTTTCGTAGCAGATCAGCGGCTGGACGATCAGGTCGGGCGACACCCGCAGCGGGGCCGGGCGCGGCCCAGTGGCGAAGCCGTCGCCCAGATGGGCCAGACTTTTGACGCCCAGCTTCGTGAGCAGGGCGTCCATCGGCAGATATTCGCCGAAGGGCACCAGCCGGTGCTTGTCATAGATGCCGACCAGCTCGATGTCGGTCGCGGTGCGCTTCAGGGCGATCAGGCTGTTGTAGTAGATCGGCTTGTCGGGCGATCCGTCATAGCGATAGCCGCCGATCAGCAGCAGCTGCCCCGGTTGCAGGGCGTCGACGATCGCCTGGCGCACCCAGGTTCCGGGGGCCAGATAGTCATTGATGGCGGCCGGCAAGGCGCCTTCGGGCCAGACGACGAGGGTAGCCGGCGTGCCGCTCGCATAGGGCCTGGCGGTCAGCGAAACATAGGCCTGGACCACCTGGGCAAAGCGGTCGGCGTCCCACTTGGCCTCCTGCTGGATGTTGGCCTGGACGATGCGGACGGTCGGGGAAGAGGCGCTCACCGCCAGCGCCGCCGGCATCCAGCCGTTGATGTACAGCGCCGCCAGCGCGGCGGCGGCGGCGGCGATCGCCTTGCGGCCCGCCAGGCCCTCGCGCCAGACGGCCGGCGCGGCGGCGATGGCCAGGGTGATCCAGGTCAGGCCGTAGGCGCCGACCAGGGCGGCGGCCTGGGACGGGGCCGAGCCGGCCTTCCAGGTCTCGCCCGGCAGGTTCCACGGAAAGCCGGTCAGCACATGACCGCGCGCCCACTCCAGCGCCGCGAAGGCGCCGGCGAAGACCAGGATGCGGCGCACGCCCGCCGGTCGGACCAGGCGATAGATGACAGCTGCGACGCCCCAGAACAGGGCCAGCCCCCCCGCCATGGCGGCGACCGCGAACGGCGCCATCCAGCCCTGATTGGCGGCGTCGACCATGAAGGCCTCGCCGATCCACCAGGTGCCGAGCCCGAAATAGCCCAGGCCCGCCAGCCAGCCGCGCAGGAAGGCCGCGCGCAGCGGCCGAGGCCCTTCGATTGTGTCGAGCAGCCACAGCAGCAGGGCGTAGCCCAGCAGGCCCGGCAGCACGCCGAACGGCGGATGGGCCAGGGCGGCGACCAGGCCGGCCAGCAGGGCCAGCCCGCGCTCACGCCACAGCGTAGCGAGCCTGAAGTTCACGAGGCGGCGGCTTCCGCCGGCTGCGCCGCCGCGCCCGGGACAGCGGCGGGCCGCACCCGCACCCGTCGAACCCGGCGCGGATCGGCCTCGACCACTTCCAGGTCATAGCCGTGCGGATGGGCGATCACCTCGCCCCGCTGCGGCACGCGGCCGGCCAGGGCCACGACCAGGCCGGCGACGGTGTCGATGTCTTCTTCCATGTCGGGCGGCGCCAGTTCACGGCCAAGCGCGGCTTCCAGTTCCTCGAGCGGCGCGCGGGCGTCGGCCTCGAACACCCCGCCGGGCCGGGCCACGATGCCCGCGACCGTGGCGTCGTCGTGCTCGTCATCGATCTCGCCGACCACCGCCTCGATCAGGTCTTCCATGGTCACCAGCCCATCGGTGCCGCCAAATTCGTCAATGACCAGGGCCAGATGGATGCGGCCGGTGCGCATGCGCAGCAGCAGATCAGCGGCCCGCATCGAGGCGGGCACATAGAGGGCCTCGCGCCGCACCTTGTGCAGGACGATGTCGGCCGCAGCCGGGCGGTTGTCGCCTGCGGCCAGCAGTCGGAACACGTCCTTGACGTGAACCACGCCGATCGGGTCGTCGAGCGTCTCGCGATAGATCGGCATCCGCGAGTGTTCGGCCTCGGTGAACTGGGCGATCAGGGCTTCGAACGGTGTGGACAGCTCGACCGAGACGATATCGGCGCGGGGCGTCATCACGTCGGCGACGCGGAGGGTCTTGAAGGCCTCGGCCTGATCGACGATGTCGACCGCGCCGTCCTGGACCGGCTCGGCCGGCCGGACCAGCTCGACCGGGGCCGACAGTCGCTTGCGCATCTTGCGGAAAAACGCCCGCAAGCCCCGGCTCTGTCGAGCTGGACCGGCGGGCTGTGGACTAGAGTCGTCGCTTGGCATGGCCTTGGAGAACTATCCCTGCTCGGGGGCGTAAGGATCGGGCACGTCCAGCGTGGCCAGGATCTCGCGTTCCAGGGCCTCCATGGACTCAGCCTCTTCGTCGCCTTCGTGGTCGTATCCTAAGAGATGCAGCACCCCATGCGCTACCAGATGTTGCAAATGGTGGGCAAAAGGCTTGCCCTGCTCGATCGCCTCGCGCTGGCAGACCCCGAACGCCAGGGCGATGTCGCCAATCTGACCGTCGGGATTCGCCTCAGGCCCTTGGGGCGAGGGAAACGACAGGACGTTGGTGGCGTAGTCCTTCTGGCGGAAGTCGCGGTTCAGGGCCTGGACGCTGTCATCGTCGGCCAGCAGGATCACGATCCCCTGGCCCTCGATGTCCTGATGCGCATCCAGCACCGCCTGGGCGGCGCGCCAGACCAGGGCCTCGGTTTCAGGCTCGGCCTGGAGCCAGGCCTGATCCTCGATCTCGATGTCTACGGTGATGGTCATCGCGTCGTCGTCTGCAGGGCGTCGGCGTCATAGGCCCGAACGATGCGTTCGACCAACGGGTGACGCACCACGTCGGCGGCGGTGAAGCGCGAGACTGAAACCCCCTCGACCCCTTCCAGGATCGAGACGGCGTGGGCCAGGCCGGAGTCGCGGGGATTGAGCAGGTCGATCTGGGTCGGGTCGCCCGTCACCACCATGCGCGAGCCCTCGCCCAGCCGGGTCAGGACCATCTTCATCTGCAGACGCGAGCAGTTCTGGGCCTCGTCGACGATGACAAACGCATGCGCCAGCGTGCGGCCGCGCATGAAGGCGATCGGGGCGACCTCGATCTCCAGCTTTTCCCGACGACGGCGCAGCTGGTCGGCGCCCATGATGTCGGTCAGGGCCTCCCAGACCGGGGCCATATAGGGATCGACCTTCTCGTTCAGGTCGCCCGGCAGAAAGCCCAGCTTTTCGCCGGCCTCGACGGCGGGACGGGTGACGATCAGGCGGTCCACCTCGCCGCGCAGCAGCATGCCGGCCCCGTGCGCCACGGCCAGGAAGGTCTTGCCGGTGCCCGCCGGACCCAGGCCAAACGACAGCGGGTGGCTGCCCATGGCTTCCATATAGCGGGCCTGGCCCTTGGTCTTGGGCGACACCGAACCCTTGCGCACGGTGCGGGCCGAGGCCTGACCGCCGGTGCTCTGGGCCTCGCCCACGGCGATGCGGATGTCGGCCTCGACAATCTGTTCGCCGGCGTCAGCGCGGTCGGCCAGGTCCCGCAGCGCCCGCTTGGCGCCGGTCCGGCCCTTGACGTCGCCGGTGATGGTGACGCCGCCACCCGGCGTCTCAATGAGCACCCTGAAGGCGTCCTCGATCAGGGCCGCATGACGGCCGTGAGGACCGGAGACGGCGCGAACGGCGTCATCCGACAGCGGCATGAACTCAGGGGTGCGGCTCAAGCGGGCTCCAGGATGGAAGAATTTTCCAGCACGCCGCCCAGGCTCATCTTGGCGGCGGTTTCGATACGGACGGGAACGATGGTTCCCAGCAGGTGTTCGCCGCCTTCGGCGTGAACCGCCTGCAGATAGGGACTGCGGCCGACGATCTGGCCGGCATGGCGCCCGGCCTTCTCGAACAGCACGGGCATGGTCTTGCCCACCTGGCCGGCATTGAAGGATTTTTGCTGCGCATCGAGCAGCTGGTTCAGGCGCTCCAGGCGCTCGGCCTTCACCGCCTCGTCGACCTGGCCGGTCATGGCCGAAGCCGGGGTGCCGGGGCGGCGCGAATATTTGAACGAGAAGGCGCTGGCGAAGCCGACCTCGCGGACCAGATCCAGGGTCTTCTCGAAATCGCCGTCGCGCTCGCCGGGGAAGCCGACGATGAAGTCGCCGCTCATGGCGATGTCGGGCCGCGCAAGGCGGATCTTCTCGATCAGCTTCACATAGCTTTCAGCCGTGTGGTCGCGGTTCATGGCCTTGAGGATCTTGTCGCTGCCCGCCTGCACCGGCAGGTGCAGATAGGGCATCAGCTCAGGCAGCTCGCCATGGGCCTCGATCAGGTCATCGCCCATGTCGCGGGGATGGCTGGTGGTGTAGCGGATGCGGTCCAGGCCATCGATCTTCGCCAGCTGACGCACCAGCTTGGCCAGGGTCGAGCCGTCGCCATTAAAGGCGTTGACGTTCTGGCCCAGCAGGGTGACCTCGCGAACGCCCTGAGCGGCCAGGCGCCGGGCCTCCTCGAGAATGTCGTTGACCGGCCGCGACCACTCGCCGCCGCGCGTATAGGGCACCACGCAGAAGGTGCAGAACTTGTCGCAGCCCTCCTGCACGGTCAGGAAGGCGGTGACGCCATTGACCTGACGCTCGGCCGGCAGGGCGTCGAACTTCTCGTCGGCGGCGAAGCTGGTCGACAGCCGCTCGCCGGTGGCCCGGTGGGCGCGGGCGATCAGCTCGGGCAGCTGGTGATAGGATTGCGGACCGACCACCAGATCGACCGCCTTCTGGCGATGCATGATCTCCTTGCCCTCGGCCTGGGCCACGCAACCGGCCACGGCGATGGTCATGCGACCGCCCTCCGCCGCCTTGCGCTCCTTCATCAGCTTGATCTGGCCAAGCTCCGAATAGACCTTCTCGGTGGCCTTTTCGCGGATGTGGCAGGTGTTGAGCACCACCAGATCGGCGCCTTCGGGATCATTGACCACGCCATAGCCCAGCGGACGCAGGACATCGGCCATGCGCTCGCTGTCATAGACATTCATCTGACAGCCGTAGGTCTTGATATAGAGGCGCTTTTGCGGGGTCTCGCTCATGGGCGAGGTTATGGGGGCGTGAGGGCGCGGGCGCAAGATCGCTGGGGACACACTTGCCCCCTCCGCGCCTGCGGCGCTCCTCCCCCGGAGGGGGAAGATGAACTCATCCGCCCCCTACGGGGGCGGACGGTCGCGAAGCGGCCCGGTGGGGGCGAGTAATCGCCCAGCGCCCGATCAATCCTCGATCGGAACCCCGTACAGTTCCAGCCGGTGATCCACCAGCTTGTAGCCCAGCTTGCGCGCGATGGCGTTCTGCAGGGCCTCGATCTCCTCGTCCACGAACTCGACGACCTTGCCGGTCTTCATGTCGATCAGGTGGTCGTGGTGATGGCTGGGGGTTTCTTCATAGCGCGAGCGGCCATCACGGAAGTCGTGACGCTCGATGATGCCGCTCTCTTCGAACAGGCGGACCGTCCGATAGACCGTGGCGATCGAGATGTGCGGGTCGACGGCGTGGGCGCGGCGGTGCAGCTCTTCGACATCCGGGTGATCATCGGCGGCCGACAGTACGCGCGCGATCACGCGGCGCTGGTCGGTCATGCGCATGCCCTTATCGATGCAGAGCTTTTCAAGTCGATCCAAGGCGGCGCCTCCGTCTGAGTCGATGGCAGGATAGGCGGTGAGCCCTTAAGTGTTAAGCGCCCGCCGCATGACAATCGCGTCCCTAGCGCCATCCGGATGGGGATAATAGCCCTTGCGCAGCCCAACCCGGGCAAAGCCGGTCGCCGCATAGAGGGCGACGGCGGCCGTGTTGTCGGACGCCACCTCCAGGAACATGGCTTCAGAACCGGTTTCGGTCGCGATCCCGGCCGCCATTTCGACCAGGGCGCCGCCCCAGCCGCGGCGGCGGGCGGCGGGATCGACGGCGATGGTCAGGACCTCGGCCTCGCCGGCGATCGACCGGCACAGGATGAAGCCCTTCTCGACGGCCGGCTCACCTGCCTCGCCCATGACGGCGAAGACGCCGGGCGACTTCAGCAGCGCTTCGAATTCCAGAGCGCTCCACGGCCGGGGAAAGGCGCGGTCGTGCAGATCGGCCAGGATGAAACAGGCCTCCAGGCCCACGGGACGCAGGATCATGAGGCTGGAAGCGTGGCGTAGGGGGCGCGCAGATAGAGCGGCCGGGGCGAATGGGCCGGCGCGGGCCGGGCGGCGGCCAGTCGCGCCACGGCGACCGGATCGGGAAAGGCCGGGGTGAGGATCGTGGCCTTCGGGAAGGTTTCAGCCAGCAGCGGCGCGCCGGACCCGATCAGGGTCACGGCCTGTCCGCCATGCAGTTCGGCCAGCCGCGCGGCGGCGAAGCCCAGGTCAAGGGCGTCGGGGGCCATCAGGGCGACCTGGCCGTCGAAGATCTGCAGATAGACCTGGCTCATCCGCGCATCGAGCACGGCGGCGACGAAGCCCGGCGTTCCAAAGGCCAGGGCCTCCAGCGTGCTGACCCCCACGCAGGGGATCGACAGCGCCGTGGCCAGGCCCTTGGCGAAGGCCAGGCCCACGCGCAGGCCGGTGAACGAGCCGGGACCAACCGTGACGCCGATCCGGGTCAGGTCGGAAAACGCCACGCCGGCTTCGAGCGCGACCTCGCGGGCCAGGACGCCGATGCGTTCCTGGTGGCCCCGGGTCATGGGCTCGCTGCGCGACGCCAGAACCCGGTCGCCGTCCAGGATCGCGACCGAGCTGGCGCCCAGGCAGGTGTCGATGGCCAGGATCATGCGCCGCCCCCGTTCGGAGCGTAGCCGCCCGCGCCGCTCTTCCAGATGAAGTCGCGCAAGGTGGCCTTGGCCAGCATCTCGGTCGGCGGCAACGCATCCGTGGTCCAGCCGGGAACCTCAAACACGTAGCGCAGCACCGACTCGCCGGGCTGGGTGCAGATCACGGCGTGGCGATAGGCGGCCTGGCCCATCCAGCAGCGCTTGGGGGGCACGTCCAGCCGGGGCCAGGGCATGCCGAAGACCTCGCCGCGCGGTCCGGTCGCCGATCGTCCGGCGATATGGATCTCGCCGACCGTGGTCAGGCCTGGCTCGCCGAGGATTTTCAGCATCGTCACGCCGTCGCGGGCGACAGTGATGACCGAGCTCTCCGTCGCGACCCGGTCGTTCGGAAACAGGGCCTGGATCGCCTCGGCCCTGAACGGGGTCTGGGCCATGATCGGCCCGACGGCGTACTCGTCGAGCGCCAGCAGGGAGCCCGTCCCGGCGGCAGGTGCGGCGGCGGACGGGGGCGATGCCGGCGGTGCGGGCTTGTCCGCCGGACCACAGGCGGCGAGCAGCGCCAGCGGAACGGCGATCAGGGCGAGGGGCAAGCGCATGAGACGATCAGGCCGCGCCGACGGCGGCGACCTCGGCCGGCCGCCAGACGAAGCCGTTCAGCTGGCCCTTGGCGTTCAGCGTCTCGACCGGCGGCAGGCCGCCCTTGGTCCAGCCCGGCACGCCGATCAGATAGGCGACATTGGGCGCCTCGGGCCGAGCGCAGACCACGGTGTTGATGTCACGCCCCTCGCCGGCCCGGCAGTTGGCGATGTCCAGGTTCAGCGCCGACCATTGGGTCAGCAGGGTCTCGTCCTTGGGGCCGCGCACGTCGCCGCCTTCCAGACGGATCGAGCCCAGATCGCCATCCTCGCCCTTGGAGACCTCCATCAGCGGGGTCTGGTTCAGCTCGACATTGATGATCGGCTGGGGCCGGCCGGTTCCGAGGTGCAGGAAGGCCTGGGCGACCACCGCCCTGGGGAACAGAACCTTGAAGGTCGGCAGGTCGAACGCCGTGGCGGCGGTAATCGGGCCGACGCCGTCAACGCCGACGGTCAGGGGGCCATCGACATAGGGTTTGACCATCACCGCGACAGAGCTGCTCTTGCCAGGCTCGGCGGAGGGCGGGGCGGTCCCAGCCTCGGCGGCCTTCTTTTCCGCCGGACCGCAGGCGGCGAGCAGCAGGAGCGGCAGGGCGATAAGGGCAAGGCGCTGGATCATGCGGTGGTTTTAGCGCGTGTGCTCCAGATGCACAAAGAACCCGTCACCTCCGGTCGCCGAAACGACCGGAGGGTCAGGTCGGGCCGATCCATACTCACGCGGACCGGCCAAAAACTGTGGCGCGAGATCAGACGATCTCCATCAGACGATTTGGGCGGCTTCCTCGAAGTCGAGGCGCGGGCTGCGCGGGAAGAGGCCCTCTTCCGTGCCATGGCCAATCGAAGCAATGAAATTGGACTTTATGTTGGCGCCCGCGAAGAATTCCGCGTCGACGCCCGCATTGTCGAAGCCCGACATCGCGCCGACGTCCAGGCCCAGGGCCCGGGCGGCGAGGATGAAATAGCCGCCCTGCAGCGAGCTGTTGCGGAACGCGCCCCATTCCTTAGCGACCGGATCGGCGAACCAGGTCTTGGCGCCGGGGGCGTGCGGGAACAGCTTGTCGAGGGTCTCGGGGAAGTCGAGGTCGTAGCCGACGATCACCGTGGCCGGGGCCTGCAGGATCTTGGGGCCGTTCGAACCCGACGACAGCGCCGCCAGTCTGGCCTTGGCGTCCGGGCTGGTCACGAAGATGAAGCGCGCCGGGGTCGAGTTGGCGGCGGTGGGGCCAAACTTCACCAGATCATAGAGCTCGCGCAGCAGGCTTTCCGGCAGCGGATCGGTCTTCCAGCCATTGCGCGTCCGCGCCTCGGTAAACAGTTGGGCGAGCGCCGGGGCGTCGAGCTTGGCCATTTGCGATCCTCAGGGAAGCCATCAGCAACTTGTATGGTTGCAATATAGACTTGCGAAACGGGCGCGCAAGCCGCGGGGCGGGGAATTCCTAGAGCGTCTGCTCGACCCGGGTCACTTCCGGCACATAGTGCTTGAGCATGTTCTCGACGCCGGACTTCAGGGTCGCCGACGAGGACGGGCAGCCCGAGCAGGCGCCGCGCATGTGCAGCCAGACCACGCCGGTGGCGGGCTCGAACTTGCTGAACACGATGTCGCCGCCGTCCTGGGCCACGGCCGGACGGATGCGGGTGTCGAGCAGTTCCTTGATCTCGGCGACGATCTGGCTGGCCTCGTCGTCATAGACGCCGTCATCGTCGTGGCCGCTGTCGGTTGCATCCAGCAGCAGGGGTCGGCCGCTGGTGAAGTGGTCCATGATGGCGGCCAGGATCGGCGCCTTCAGATGCGGCCACTCGGCGTCCGGATCCTTGGTCACGGTCAGGAATTCGGGACCGAAAAACACCCGTGTCACGTCGCCCAGCTGGAACAGAGCCTTGGCCAGCGGCGAGGACTCGCCCTCTTCCGGCGTCTTGAACTCGCGCGCGCCCTCACCCAGCACTTCACGGCCGGGCAGGAACTTCAGCACCTCGGGATTGGGCGTGGTTTCGGTCTGGATGAACATGGCGGAGAGATGGACCTCGACAGCCCCGCGCGCAAGATGTCGGGCGCCTCAGAAAGAAAGGTGACACAGGCGTCATTTTCTGGCGTGATACGGAAAACAATGATCCGCGGGAGGCTTACATGAGCGATGGCTCGATTGATCTGAGCGCCGAAGTGCGCGCCAAGGCCTGGTCCATTCCCCTCGAGGACTACCATGTCGCCGATCCGGTCCTGTTCCAGGCCGACGCCATGTGGCCCTATTTTGAACGGCTCCGCAAAGAAGACCCGGTTCACTATTCCAAGGGCAATGAGGAAACGGGCCCCTACTGGTCGGTGACCCGCTACAACGACATCATGGCTGTCGACACCAATCACGCGGTGTTTTCGTCCGACGCCCATCTGGGCGGCATCACGATCCGGAACTTCGACGAGGACTTCGTCCTGCCGATGTTCATCGCCATGGACCCGCCCAAGCACGACATCCAGCGCAAGACCGTCAGCCCGATCGTCTCGCCCCAGAACCTGGCCAAGCTGGAAGGCCTGATCCGCGAGCGGGTGAACCTGATCCTCGACGACCTGCCGATCGGCGTGCCCTTCGACTGGGTCGACAAGGTGTCGATCGAGCTGACCACCCAGATGCTGGCCACCCTGTTCGACTTCCCCTGGGAAGAGCGCCGCAAGCTGACCCGCTGGTCGGACATCGCCACCGCCTCACCGGAAAGCGGCCTGATCGAGAGCGAGGACGCCCGCCGGGCCGAGCTGCTGGAGTGCCTGGCCTATTTCACCAATCTCTGGAACGAGCGGGTCAACGCCACCGAGCCGGGCGGCGACCTGATCTCGATGCTGGCCCACGGCGAAGCCACGCGCGACATGCCGCCCATGGAGTATCTGGGCAACATCATCCTGCTGATCGTCGGCGGCAATGACACCACCCGCAACTCCCTGACCGGCGGCCTCTACGCGCTCAGCAAGAACCCCGAGCAGGAAGCTAAGCTACGGGCCAATCCAGAGCTGATCCCCTCGATGGTCTCGGAGATCATCCGCTGGCAGACGCCCCTGGCCCACATGCGCCGCACCGCGCTTGAAGATGTCGAACTGGGCGGCAAGCAGATCAAGAAGGGCGACAAGGTCGTCATGTGGTACGTCTCGGGCAACCGCGACGACACCGTGATCGAAGACGCCGACAGCTTCATCATCGACCGCGAGAATCCCCGCCGCCACCTGTCGTTCGGCTTCGGCATCCATCGCTGCGTGGGCAACCGCCTGGCCGAGATGCAGCTGAAGATCGTCTGGGAAGAAATCCTCAAGCGCTTCCCGAAGATCGAAGTGCTGGACGAGCCGCGCCGGGTCTATTCCAGCTTCGTGAAGGGTTACGAGACCCTGACGGTTCGGATCCCCGAGCGGGTCTAGTCGGCGAATACTTGCCCCCTCCGCGCCTTCGGCGCTCCTCCCCCGTAGGGGGAAGATGAGGTCAGCGCGGCTTCGTCTTCCCCCTACGGGGGAGGACGACCGCGAAGCGGTCAGGAGGGGGCGAGTTTCAAGCCCCCCAGAACCCCACCAGCTTCTTGACCTCGGCCACGGTCGGGGCCGCGGCTTCGCGAGCCCGCGCCGCGCCCTTGGCCAGGATGCGGTCGATCTCTGCCGGATCGGCCAGCAGGGTCCGCATGCGCTCCCCCACCGGGGCCAGCTTCTCGACCGCCAGTTCGGCCATGGCCGGCTTGAAGGTTCCAAAGCCCTTGCCGGCATACTCGGCCAGGACTTCCGCTTTCGTCCGGCCGTCCAGGGCCGCGAAGATGCCGACCAGGTTGTCGGCCTCGGGGCGGGTCGCCAGCTCTTCCAGCGTCTCGGGCAGCGGCTCGGGATCGGTGCGGGCCTTCTTGACCTTGGCGGCGATGGTGTCGGCGTCGTCGGTCAGGTTGATGCGGCTATAGTCCGACGGATCGGACTTGCTCATCTTGGCCGAGCCGTCGCGCAGGCTCATGATCCGGGCGCCGGGGCCCTGGATCAGCGGGTCGGGCTGCGGGAAGAAGTTGGGCGCAGCAAAGTCGTGATTGAACTTGGCGGCGATGTCGCGGGTCAGTTCCAGATGCTGCTTCTGGTCCTCGCCCACCGGCACGTGGGTGGCCTTGTAGATCAGGATGTCGGCGGCCTGCAGCACCGGATAGGTGTAGAGCCCCACCGAACTGCGCTCCTTGTTCTTGCCGCTCTTTTCCTTGAACTGGGTCATGCGGTCCAGCCAGCCCAGGCGGGCCACGCACTGGAAGATCCAGGCCAGTTCGGCATGCTCGGGCACGGCCGATTGCGGGAAGATGGTGGCCTTGGCCGGGTCGAGGCCGGCGGCCAGATAGGCGGCGGCGATCTCGCGGGTCTGCTGGGCCAGGGCCGCCGGCTCCTGCCACACCGTGATGGCGTGCAGGTCGGCCACGAAGATGAAGGTGTCGATCTCGTGCTGCAGGCGGGCGAACTTCACCAGCGCGCCCAGATAGTTGCCCAGGTGCAGGGCCCCGGAGGGCTGCACGCCGGAGAGGACGCGGGCCGGGCCCGCATAGGCGGCAAGGGGGGCGGCGACGGGAGCTTGGTCGGTCATGGCTTCAGCCTTGAATGCGTAGATTTGAGGTGGCGAGCGCGAGGGCGCCAACCGCATCCGAAGATGCGGCGATCAGGGTCAGCGGGAGCCGCGCCATCGCGACGCGAAGGGACCGATCAAAGCCATGCCCGCTGGTTACCGCTCCGCGCACCGCAGGGCAAGCCGGCTCAGCGCCCGGCGCCGCGCCGTAGCACGGTCTTGGCCTCGGCCACGGTGACCCCGCCCGACAGCAGCAGGAGCAGCGGATAGAGCGCCGCCGCCAGGGCGCAGGTCGCCAGGATGGCCAGCTCCTTGGCCGAACCCAGACCCAGGGCCAGGATCGGCGCCTCGATGGCGGCGCGCCAGTGCGACATCGCCGCCAGGATCATGCCCAGGGCGACGCTGGCCGCCAGCACCCGGATGATCTTGCCCCAGGCCATGGCGCTGGGGGTGTAGTCGCCGCGCTTGCTCAAGGTCAGCACCATCTGCAGCACATTGATCCACGAGGCGGCGCTGGTCGCGGCGGCCAGGCCCGGCACGCCCATGAACGGGAACAGGGCCAGACCCAGGCCGATATTGACGGCCACCGAAACCAGGGCGAAACGCATCGGGCTCTTGGTGTCGCCCCGCGCAAAGAAGGCCGGCGACAGGATACGGGCCAGCACGAAGGCCGGGGTGCCCCAGCCATAGTGCAACAGGGCGTTGGCCGTCTGGCGGGCGTCGAACACCGTGAACTCGCCCCGGGTGAACAGGCCGTCGATCAGGAAGAACGGAATGCTGAACAGCGCCACAGCGGCCGGCAGGGTCAGAGCCAAGGCAAAGACGATGGCCTGATCCATGGCGCTCTGGGCCTCGCGGCGATCCTCGGCCACCACGGCCCGCGACAGGCGCGGCAGCAAAGCCACCCCGATGGCCACGCCCACCAGGCCCAGCGGCAGCTGGTAGAGGCGGTCGGCATAGGCCAGCCAGGTCCGCGCGCCGTTCACATGGCTGGCCAGCACGCCCGAGATGGTGATGTTGATCTGGCTGGCGCTGGCGGCGATGGCGCCCGGTATGGCCAGGGCGATCAGGCCCTTGATCTCCGGGGTGAGGCGCGGCAACCGCCAGCGGATCGTCGCCCCGGCCTTGCGCACCGCCCAGACCAGCAGCAGCACCTGGCAGGTCCCGGCGGCCAGAATGCCCCAGGAGGCCGCCGTGGCCGCCTGATGAGCGGTCTTGGTCGGGATGACCGCGATCAGGGTCACGAGATTGAGCAGGATCGGCGCGGCGGCCGAGACGATGAACTTGCCCCGGGCGTTCAGAACGCCCGACAGCAGGGCCACGATGGCCATGCAGGGCAGATAGGGCATGGTGATCTGGGTCAGGATCACGGCCAGCTTGTACTTGTCGGTGCCAAAGCCAAAGCCCGGGCTGATGACCATCATGAGCCACGGCATGGCGGCCTGCGAGATCAGGGTCAGACCGACGGTGAAGGCGGCGATGGTGGCCATGGCGTCGGCCGCCAGCTTGTCGGCCACCTCGGCCCCGTCGCGGTCCAGCGTCTTGGAATAGGCCGGCACGAAGGCCGCCGCGAAGGCGCCTTCGGCGAAGATCCGCCGGAACAGGTTGGGGAACATCTGGGCGGTGTTGAAGGCGTCAGCCGCGAAATTGGCGCTGGCCCCCAGGAAGTAGGACATCACCAGATCGCGCACGAAGCCCATCAGCCGGCTGACCAGGGTCAGGCCCGAATAGATCGCCGAGGACCGGATCATGCCGGGGGCTTTTTTCGGGGCGGCGGCGGGGGGTGCGGTGTCGGTCACGCCCGGCTTCTGGGCGTTGCCGCTGACGGCGTCAAGGCAGGAGCCCAGCCGCCATCTCGAAGCCTGATCGCCAGGCGCCCTCGACCGAGCCGCCGCCCAGCCAGTCGCCGCAGACGCCCAGGCGGCTCGCCGCGTCCCACAGGGGCGGACGCGGCGCGGCCAGGGGCCGGGCATAGCGCCAGCGATGGGCCACCGCCGAAACGGCGAGGGGCGCAGACGATCCCAGCAGGGCCTCAAAGCCCGCCAGCAGCCGGGGCGCGGCCTCATCGACGGTCAGTTCCAGATGGTCGCGCGACCAGTCGGGGGTGGCGTGGATCACCCAGGCCTCGGTCGCTGCGCGCCCTGGCTTGCTGGCCTCGCGGCTGGCGAAGGCCACGACCTCACCGCCGGTCAGAACCGCCTCAGCGCTTTGCACGGGCTGATCGAACACCGCCATCAGGGTCCAGCACGGCGCGGAGTGAACGGCGCGGGCCAGGTCGGCGAATTTTGGCTGGACCGGAGCCAGCAGAACAGCGGCCTGTTCGGCGGGTATGGCCACGACGAGGCGGTCAAACGGCCCCTCGTCCTGCGTCGTCCCGGCCAGCCGCCAGCCGGCGGCGTCGCGCGAAATCCCGCTGATCGTCTGGCTCCAGCGGGTGTCCAGATCGGCCGCCATGGCCTTCAGCGGCGCGTTCATCGCGGGGACCCCGACAAACTGTCCGGGTCCGGCGGCAGGCCAGGGCGCGGCCAGACCCTGCAGGCTCCAGAACTGCACCTGAGCCTGAAAGTCAGCCTCCAGGGCCGTAAAGGCCGGCGCGCCGTGGTCGAAGGCGACCTCACCCTCGCCCAGCGCTTGCCGACGGGTCGACATCCGTCCGCCGGGGCCCCGCGCCTTTTCGAAGACCACGACCTGATGGCCGGCCGCCTGCAGGGCGGTGGCGCAGGTCAGGCCGGCCATGCCGGCGCCGATCACGGCGGTGCGAGGCTGGCTCACCATGGAATGGGCGCTCCGTCCCAGGCGAAGAAGCCGCCATTGGCCTCGAGGCCCAGGCTGTCGACCACCGCCAGCAGGGCGGCGGCTGACTGCTCGGCCGTGAACAGGCGGCCGTCGGGCACGGCGGTCTGGAACGGCGCGCTGAGGGCGGTGTCGACCGTGCCGGGATGCAGCGCCACGCAGACGCCCAGCGGCCGGGTGCGGCGATGCTCGATCGCCATAGTGTGGATCAGCATGTTCAGCGCCGCCTTGGAGGCCCGATAGCCGTACCAGCCACCCAGCCGGTTGTCGCCGATACTGCCCACCCGGGCCGACAGGGCGGCCAGAACGCTGGGCTGGTCGCGCGGGGTCAAGGGCAGCAGGTGCTTGGCGACCAGGGCCGGGCCTACGGCATTGACCAGAAACACCCGCGACAGGGCCTCGGCGGTCACGGCGCGCAGGGTCTTTTCCGGCGCCAGGCCCTCGCCGTGCAGAATGCCGGTGGCGATCAGGATCAGGGTCGGCGCCCCCAGGGCGGCGATGCGGACAGCGGCCGCCGCCAGGCTGTCCTCGTCGAGAATATCGGCCGGCATCCAGACCATCCGGTCTTGGGCGTCCGTGGCCGGCCAGTCCGCCGGAAGCCGTCGCGACAGGACGATGACCCGATCATAGCTCGGGTTTCCGGCCAGGGCGCGGGCCAGGGCCCCGCCGACGCCGCCGGCGCCGCCGACCACGACGGCCAGCCGGGCCGGTGTGGAAACCGCCTCAGCCATGCAGCACCAGCGCGCCGGCCGACAGCCCGGCCGTGCCGCCCAGGGTCAGGATCAGCCTCAGGCGCGGATACCAGTCGGGCAGGCCGCTGGACCAGACATCCCAGGCGCCGTGGACCAGCAGGGCCAGGGCCAGCACCGCCAGCTGCGCGGCCCGCAGCTCGGCGGGCAGCAGCAACACGGCCAGAGCGACCAGGGTCGGGATCATGGCCAGCGAGACGATCCGGGCGTCGACCGGGGTCTGACGCACCGCCATCGCCCAGCGCGCTCCGCCCAGAAAGGACAGGATCAGGCCGCCATACAGGGCCAGGGCGCGGGCCGCGAAGGCGGCGTGGTCGGGAAACAGGCCGCCGATCAGGGGCGGCGCCAGAAAGGGGATCAGGCCCAGCAGGCCATAGGCCAGCACCACGCGCGGCGTTCCGGGCGCGGGGGTCATGCCCGACCTCCGCGCGAGGTTCTCTCAAGCCGGCGAACCAGCGCCTGCAGCCGGGGCCGCAGCCGCAGGAAGCCGCGATAGGCCCGCTCCAGCCCCCACAGCAGCGCCGGGTTTCGCGCCATCCGGCCAAACGGCGCCAGCACGGGAATGGCCCGCCACAGGGCCGCGAAGGCCGCGGCGCCCGACACCATGGCTCCGCCGGCCTCCTGGGCGTGAAAGCGCGCCAGCAGCTCGGCGCGGTCGGTCGGACAGCTGCCGTCGCCCGCCACATCGACAAAGTCGATCGCGCCCCGACGATCCAGCCGCCGCATCAGGGCGATCTCGCGGACGCACAGCGGGCAGTCGCCGTCGAACCAGACCGTCACCGCCGGCGTCGTCGAGGTGAGTGGCGCGGCGGTCATCGGTCTCAGGCCTGCCGGACCATGCGCAGGAACTCGTCCCGCGTGCGGCCATCGTCACGGATCACGCCCAGCAGGCGGCTGGTCGACAGCATCGAGCCGGCCGTATCGACACCGCGCAGGGTCATGCAGCTGTGCTCGGCCTCGATGACCACGCCGACGCCCAGGGGATCGAGCACGTCCTGGATGGTCTGGGCGATGTCGGCCGTCAGCTTTTCCTGGATCTGCAGGCGCTTGGCGAAGCCGCGCACCACCCGGGCCAGCTTGGAAATGCCCACCACCCGGTTGCGCGGCAGATAGCCCACATGGGCCCGGCCGATCACCGGCAGCATGTGATGCTCGCAGAAACTGACAACCCGGATGTTGGACAGCACGATCAGGTCCTCATAGCCGCCGACCTCTTCGAAGGTCCGCTCCAGATGGCGGCGCGGATCCTCGCCATAGCCGCTGAACAGCTCGCCATAGGAACGCGCCACCCGGGCCGGGGTGTCCAGCAGGCCTTCGCGCGACGGATCGTCGCCCGCCCATTCGATCAGCACGCGCACGGCCGCCTCGGCCTCGGCCTGGCTGGGGCGCGACGGGCTATGGGCGTGGGGATGCAGCTCGTGGCAGGCGAGAGAGGAGTTGCCGTGAATCTTGCTCGCCATGCCGTTCTCTCCGCGCCGATCACCGAACCTAGGAGCGGGGTTCTATATCCCATGTGAGATATAGAAAAGCGGAGAGTTGCGAGCCCTCCGATTGACCGTCAGGCCACAGCCCGAACGGCATAGGCCCGCACGAAGGCCTCGCTGACCGACCGGGCCAGATCCTCCGTCGACAGCGGCCGCACATGGGTTCCGTTCAACTGGTCCTGGTGCAGGCAGGCCACCAGCAGCGGCGACAGCAGCATTAGGCCGGCGGCGCGGGCGTCGGCCTGGATCATCTCGCCGCGGCGCATGTGCTCTTCCAGCCGCGCTTCCAGCACCTGCAGGGTCGGCTCGACAATATGGTTCAGGGCCGAGGCGCCGATCTGCGGGTCCAGGAACCCTTCGGCCAGGCTGACGGCGAAGATGTCGCCCAGCTTGACCGGGCGCGGGGCCTGCAGGGCCCGAATCAGGGCCTCGGCATAGCCCTGGATCGACTCGGCGAACGGCCGGTCGGAGCTGCGCTGGGCGTCCAGGCCGTCGCGACCCACCCGCAGGCAGTCGGCCAGCACCGCGTCGACCACCGCCTGACGTCCGCCGAAATAGTGCCGCAGGGTCGGAACGCTGACCTCCGCGGCCCCGGCCAGATCGCGCAGGCTGGGACGCGCCGCCTGCCGATGCATCAGGCGCGTGGTCATCTTGGTCAGCAGATCACGCCGCTTGGTCTCGTGATCGGCGGCCAGGGAGCCCTTGGGTCTCGACACCGTGATTGTCCTCGTGCGCGCCACCCGTAACGCGAAGGCGCGGCGGCGGCAATCTGGGCGGGGCTCTGCGGACGCGGCTTTGCGACCTCGCGCGGGAAACCGCCGAGTGGTGGGAAGGGTCGCGGAGCGTCCGGGCCCCGCCCGGAGGATGGGATAGAAGATACCGTTTCGACGAAGACAGACGCTCCGCGTGATCTTCAGACGGAAGCCTTCGAGGCGCGGGGTTTTAACCCGCTCCCGACTTCGGCCTCCGGCGGGTGGAGGGGATAGCGACCCCGTCCAGACCGCATGGGCGATTTCAGCCCATGCCTGCTGCGCATCGTGCGGGCGTCGCCAAAGGGAGTTCCCGGCGGTCCGGGCCTGGCCTCGACACGTTCGGCCCCCGCAAGGACCGCTCCGCTCCGCCAGACCCCATCGGGCCTTAAGACGACGGCCGACGGACGCTTCCCGCTCGACCACCCCCGACAGCCGCAACGGTCGCCGTACGTGCGCCCTTCCCGTGCTGTCAGGTGAGATTGATTATGCGGGCGGTTTCGACGCGTCTGACAGGCGCGATCAAGTTTTTTACAAGTGGTTGATTGGGCTTGGGTTTGTTCTGGAAAGAACGGGGATTGAGCGCGGCGTATCCCCGTACGACCAGCCCTCTCCCAGAGGGAGAGGGAGGGACCCACGCTTGCGTGGGAGGGTGAGGGGTTACGCCGTCAGCCGTCTTGGCGCTCGAAGGCCCTGCCCTGTCCGGAAGGGCTTCGCAAACCCCTCATCCTCCCACGCCTACGGCGCGGGCCCCTCCTTCTCCCTATGGGAGAAGGTTTCGTTCTGGCGTCCCGCCCCCTTCGTGCCGAAGGGAGCCCACCCTTCATCTCACGGCGAGACGATCGCCGGACTGTCCAGGTCACTCAAGGCCGGCCCTCCGGGCCGCCGCGGAGCGGCCGGTCGCAGACCGGGGTCGGTGGACTGACCTGGACAGTGCGGCACGCTGCTGCCTCCAAGAAATGAAGGGCTGGCTCTGCGCTAGGGCGCGTCGAACTAAGGGTTTTGGGGTTGATGAACGACGTAGTTCAAGGCGGGGTTCTCCGCGCGTAGTGCTTCACATCGACGCCGAGCAGCATCCCAAGACAGTTCTTCGGTTACCGACTTTCCAAGCACCCATTCGTCCGTATCGATTTGGAAGACTTGCCAGATCGGAAGAGAGCTCGCGGCTCCGGATTCGAAAAAAGCGTCGAGAAAGTTGCTGAACCAGCCTGTGTCCATGCCCATCGTTGCGGGACGATCGGCCTTGTCCTCAATCAATCCCCATGGGGTGCGGGGACCAAAGCCGTGTTCGCAGAAGACTATGCCGTGGCCAGCATCACTGAGGACTGTCCAGCACGGATATTCCTGATCTTCGTTGCCATAGTCCCAGCCGCGCATGGTCAGGCTTGGTTCAACTAGAAGACACTGAATTTGCTCGACGATGCGACGATCCCGAACCGTCGCCACTTCGGCTTCGATCAACCTCTTCAATTGAACCGGATCTACGGGCACGGCTAGTTTTCCCCTACCGCGCCACGCTCGCCCGCGCCCGCTTCAGCCCCGGCCGCGTGTTCGGCGCCCCGGCCTCGTTCGCCTCCAGCGCCGACAGCAGATCCGCCTTCAGCGCCGAGACCTTGCGCGTCTCGGTCAGTTTCCCGCCCTCGGACGTCTGCACATAGAAGGCGTCGACCGCGCGTTCGCCATAGCCGTCGATATGGGCCGACTGGATCGACAGGCCGCTCGTCGCCAGGGTCTGGGCCAGGGCGTGCAGCAGGCCCGGGCGGTCGCGGCCCGAGGCTTCGACCACGGTGGCGTCATTGGAGGCCTCGTTGTCGACCACCACGCTGGGCGCAATCGAGAAGGCCGCCGTGCGCGACTGTTCAGCGCCGCGACGGGGCTCGAAGCTCATGGTTTCGCCGCGACCGGCCGCTTCCAGGGCGTCGGCCAGACGCCGCAGGGCGCGGGGGTTTTCGCAGCCCATGGGGGCGCCGGTGACGTCCTGCACATAGAAGACGTCCAGGGCCTGGCCCTGGCGTGAGGTGAAGACCCGCGCGCCGACGACATTGCCGCCCAGCGACGAGATGGCCAGGGCCAGGTCGGCGAACAGGCCGCGACGGTCCCGGGCCGCGACCACGATCTCGGCGGCGTTGGAGCCCGGCGTCACCTGGCCCTCGGCGGCGGCTCCGCCCTGGATGGCGGCGCGGCGGGCCAGGGCCGCGTGATCCTTCAATTCCTGCGCCTTGAAGGCGCTGAAATAGGCGTCCTCCATGGCTGACGCCCAGCCCGCTGCGGCCGGGTCGTCGGCGATCAGGGCCTCGCGCGCGGCCTCGGCGACGGCCTCCTGATGGCGCTGGACGCTGGCGGCGGCGTCACTGCCCCGGCCGCCCCGGAACACGGCCTCGGTGGCGTTGTAGAGCTCGCGCAGCAGTTGGCCCTTCCAGCCGTTCCAGACGCCCGGGCCCACGGCGCGGATGTCGGCGACGGTGATGACCAGCAGCAGGCGCAGGCGCTCGGGGTTTTCGACGATGCGGGCGAAGGCGGCGACGGTGCCGGGGTCGGAGACGTCGCGCTTCTGGGCGAAGTCGCTCATCACCAGATGGTTCTCGACCAGCCAGGCCACCAGCTCGACCTTCAGACGGTCGACGCCCAGGCGCTCGCAGGCGCTGCGGGCTGACCGGGCCCCGGCCTTTTCCTGGCCGCCCACCCCACCCTTGCCGGTGTCGTGCAGCAGCATGGCCAGGAACAGGGCCTCGCGGTCCTCGATCAGCGGCATGATGGAGACGGCCAGCGGATGGTCGTCGGCCAGGCGTCCGGCGGCGATGTCGCCGATCACGCCCACGGCCCGCAGGGTGTGCTCGTCCACCGTGTAGGAGTGGTACATGTTGAACTGCATCTGGGCGACGATGCGGCCAAATTCCGGGACGAACCGGCCCAGCACCCCGGCGTCGTTCATCAGGGTCAGGGTGCGGTAGGAGCGCTTGCCCCGGGCCAGCAGGTGCAGGAAGGCCTCGCAGGCGTCCTCGTCACGGCGCACCCGCGAGGTGATCAGGGCCAGCGACCGGGTCACGGCCGTGAAGGCGTCGGGGTGCAGGTCGAGATCGCGCTCGTCGGCGATCTTGAACAGCCGGATCAGATTGACCGGATCGGCCTCGAACACTTCCGGCCCGTCGATATTGAGACGGCCGCCGTCCTCGTAGAAGCCCTCGACATCCAGCGCCTTGCGCTTGGGCCGACCGCCGCCCGGCAGGAAGCGGGAAATGCCCTTGGGCTCGTTCTTGAAGTGCTCGGCTTCCAGCTTGGCCGAGAAGGCGCGGGTCAGGGCCCCGACCTCCTTGGCGATCAGGAAGTAGCGCCGCATGAAGCGCTCGACCGCCGGGGCGTCGCCCCGGTCGCCATAGCCCATGCGGCGGGCGATCTCGGGCTGCAGGTCAAAGGTCAGGCGCTCTTCGGGGCGGCCGGTGGTGAAGTGCAGGTGGGCGCGCACCGCATGCAGGAAATCGAAGGCCCGGATGAAGGCCTTGGCCTCGCGTCGGTCGAACACCGCCAGCTTGAACACGTCTTCAGGGCGGTCGACCGGGTGCAGATATTCGGCGATCCACATCAGGGTGTGCAGGTCGCGCAGGCCGCCCTTGCCCTCCTTGACGTTGGGCTCGACCATGTAGCGGCTGGCCCCGGCCCGGGCCTGGCGGTCGTCGCGTTCCTTCAGCTTGGCGGCGACGAACTGGGCGCCGGTGCCCTTCATGACGTCGTCGCGGAAGCGCTTCTTGAGGTCCTCGCCCAGGCGCTCGTCGCCGGTCAGGCGGCGGGCCTCCAGGATGGTGGTGCGGATGGTGAAGTCTTCGCGCGACAGCCGCACGCATTCCTCGACCGTGCGCGAGGCGTGGCCGACCTTGAAGCCCAGATCCCACAGCGCATAGAGCATGAACTCGATCACGCTCTCGGCGTGGGGCGTGGTCTTGTAGGGCCGCAGGAACAGCAGATCGATGTCGCTGTAGGGCGCCAGGGTGCGCCGGCCATAGCCGCCGACGGCCAGCAGACACAGGCGCTCGCCCTCGGTCGGGTTGCGGGCCCGGAACACGTGCACCGTCGTGAAGTCATAGAGGGCGGTGATCACCTCGTCGGTGACGCCGCTGAGCAGGCGCGAGGTCTCAAGGCCGCCGGCCCCGTTCTCCAGCCGCTCCTTGGCGATCATCCGGCCGCGAAACAGGGCCTGTTTGAGGATCTCGATGGCGCGGACGCGCTGCTCGGCCTCGTTGCCGATCGAGTCGAGGGCGGCGGCCGAGAGACGCGCACGCAGGGCGTGACCGTCGACGACGTGTTCCAGCGGGGTGGGGCGAAGGCGACGGGGCATGATGGGGATATGGTGTACCCGCTAAGCCTTGAGCAGTCCCTTAAGGCGATATAGCGCCTCAAGGGCTTCCCGGGGCGACATTCCGTCCACATCGAGGTCTTTCAGGGCCGTATCCACGACGCTGGGCGCCGGCTTGGCGGGCGCCGCCATGGCCTGGCTCATCGCAAACAGCGGCAGGTCGTCGAGGCGGGCGGGTGATTCGTCCTTGGTCTCCAGGCGATCCAGCACCTCGCGGGCCCGGGCCACGACCGGGGCCGGCACACCGGCCAGCTTGGCCACCTGCACGCCGTAGGAGCGATCGGCCGGACCGGCGGCGGCCTCGTGCAGGAAGACCAGGTCGCCGTTCCATTCCTTGGCCCGCAGGGACAGGTTGGAGACGTGGTCGAGCCGTTCCTCCAGGGTCGCCAGCTCGTGATAGTGGGTGGCGAACAGGGCGCGGCAGCGGTTGGTGTCGTGCAGGGCCTCGGCGCAGGCCCAGGCGATGGCCAGGCCGTCATAGGTGGCCGTGCCCCGGCCGATCTCGTCCAGGATCACCAGACTGCGCGGCGTAGCCTGGGTCAGGATGGCGGCGGTCTCGACCATCTCCATCATGAAGGTCGAGCGGCCCCGGGCCAGGTCATCGCCCGCGCCCACGCGGCTGAACAGACGGTCCACCACGCCCAGCCGGAAATGGGCGGCGGGCACGAAGCAGCCGGACTGGGCCAGGATGGCCAGCAGGGCGTTCTGGCGCAGGAAGGTCGACTTACCCGCCATGTTGGGGCCGGTGACGATTGACAGGCGCGGCCCAGTCTCGCCCGAGGCGTCCAGACAACAATTGTTGGGCGTATAGGGATCGCCGGCCCGCTTGACGGCGGCCTCGACCACCGGGTGGCGGGCGGCCTGGGCGTCGAAGGCCAGGGAGCGGTCGACGATCGGCCGCGTGGCCCCACTGTCCTGCGCCCATTCGGCCAGGGCGGCGGCGACATCGAGCCGGGCCAGCGCCTCGGCGGCGATCTGGATGGCGTCGGCCAGCAGGCGGGCCACCTCGCGCCAGGTCTCGAAGGCGGCGATCTCCATGGCCAGCACCCGCTCGCCGGCCTGGGCGATACGGGCGTCCAGATCGGCCAGCTCCACCGTGGTGAAGCGCACCTGGTTGGCCAGGGTCTGGCGGTGGATGAAGGTGGCGTTCAGCGGCGGCTGGAACAGCGGGTCGGCCTTGCCGGCCGTGGCCTCGACGAAATAGCCCAGCACGCCGTTGTGGCGGATCTTCAGCGGCACGCCGCTTTCGGCGGCCAGCTGGGCCTCCAGGGCGATGATCACCTTGCGGCTGTTGTCGCGCAGGGCGCGGGCCTCATCCAGTTCCTCGCGGACCCCGGAGGCGACAAAGCCGCCGTCGCGGGCCAGGGCCGGCAGGTCGGGACCCAGCCCCGCCTCCAGCGCCGCCAGAAAGCCGCCCAGCCCCTCGTGCAGGTCGGGCGTCAGGGCGCGGAAGGCGTGCTCCAGCTCGAACGGCGGCGAGGTCAGCGGATCGCCCGAGCCGGCGACCATGGCGGCCAGGGTCTCGCCGATCTTCAGGGTGTCGCGGATACAGCCCAGGTCGCGCGGCCCGCCCCGGCCGAGCGCCAGGCGCGAGAGGGCGCGGGCCATGTCGCCCGAGCCCTTCAGCGTCTCGCGCAGGCGCTGGCGCAGGGACCGGTGCTCGACGAACCACTGCACCGCGTCCAGGCGCTGGTCGATGGCCGCGACATCCAGCAGCGGCCGGGCCAGGCGTGAGGCCAAAAGCCGCGCCCCGCCCGAAGTGATCGTGCGGTCGATGGCGGCCAGCAGCGAGCCGTTGCGGTCGCCGGTCTGGGTGCGGTCGATCTCCAGGCTGCCCCGGGTGGCGGGGTCGATGGCCATGACGTCGGCGTCAGCCGCCCGGCGCGGGGCGCGCAGGGCCGGCAGGCGTCCGGCCTGGGTCATTTCCAGATGGGCGGCGATCAGGCCCAGGGCCCCGATCTCGGCCGGCGACAGGCCGCCGAAACCGTCCAGGGTGTCGACGCCGTACAGCCGCTTGACCCGCGCCTCGGAGGCCTGCGGTTCGGACAGGGCCGAGGGCATGGGCTGGATCAGGCCGCCGCAGATCTTCAGGGTCTGGGACAGCTGGTCGTCGGACAGCAGGCGGTCGGCGACCAGGGTCTCGGACGGGGCCAGGGCCGCCAGGATCGCGGCGACGCCATCCTTGCTGACCGAGAACACCTCGACCTCGCCGGTCGACAGCTCGACGCTGGCCACCGCCGCCTGCCCCGCCCGCACCGCCACGGCGGCCAGGCGATTGGCGCCGCGCGCATCCAGCAGGCCCTCCTCGGTCAGGGTGCCCGGGGTGACCACGCGCACGATGTCGCGCCGCACGATCGACTTGGAGCCGCGCTTGCGAGCCTCGGCCGGGTCTTCCATCTGCTCGCAGACAGCGACCTTGAAGCCCTGGCGGATCAGCTTGGACAGATAGGCCTCGGCCGCGTGCTGCGGCACCCCGGCCATCGGGATCGGCTGGCCGTTGTGCGTGCCGCGAAAGGTTTGCGAGATGCCCAGCGCCGCTGCCGCCGCGATCGCGTCATCAAAGAACAGCTCGTAGAAATCGCCCATCCGAAAGAAGATCAGGGCGTCCGGCTGCCGCGCCTTCATCTCGAAAAATTGCTGCATCACCGGCGTCGCGCCTGTGGCGTCATAGGTCTGGATGGCGGTGGCGGAGGGGGCGTTCATGACGCCATGACTTAACGTTTGACGCTGCTTCGCAGAAGCGCCATGTAGAATGTTCATGTTTTGTGCTGAAGGTTTGTTCAGCCAACAAGAGGGGCGGCATGAGCGAGGGCGAGCTGGCGGCGAACTCCGTTGTCAAGGAATCCATGACAACTGCGCTCAGACAGTCGGAGCCTCTAGGCAAATCTCTAGTCGTTGAGGTCAGCCAACGCGGCATCGACGCTTTCAAAGCGAACAAGCTCACCACGATCAGCCGCCGCGATGGCCGCCCGCGTCGTGGCGTTGGGTGTTCGGACATCGAACGGCAGCGCCTTTTCGGCGGCGACCCGAACCAGCATGAGACGGATGGCGTCCGAGACTGTGAGGCCCATATCGGCCAGCGCCGCCGTCGCGTCTCTTTTCAGGTCGGCGTCGATCCGCGCTCTAACCGTGTCCAGAGCGGCCATGCGGATTGTTCCTTCAGGGGCAGAGTGTAGCTACAACGTAGCTACAACGAGACGATCGTCAATCTGAATCCTTCGCGCCTCGCCCAAACCATCGGAGACGCAGAATGCTGGCGCTCGAAATCACCGGTCAGTTCAAGCGTGACTACAAGCGCGAGAAGCCCGGGAGGCACACGGACCTGGACGCCGTCTTCAAGGCGACAGTCGATCTGCTGGTCAGCGAAACACCGTTGCCCGTCGCCAACAGGGATCACCCCCTCAAGGGCGACTGGAAGGGTTGCCGGGACTGCCACCTGAAGCCTGATCTGGTGCTGACCTATCGGAAAACCAGGACATCGATCGAACTGCTGCGCCTGGGCTCCCACAGCGAGCTGTTCAGCTAGGCCGCGCGCATCAAGCCTGTTGCCTGTCGTTGAGAACTGCCGCTAAATCGCCCCAAGGTTGGGGGTCCGTCATGTCTATATCCAAGGCGCCGGCCACCACGCCGGAGCGCCCCGCTGTTATGGCGCCCTACAAGCCCGATTGGCTGGAGAAGCCGACGGTAGATGACATGGAGTGGGCCTATCCCGCCCATGCGGAGCGACACGGGATCGAAGGCAAGGCGGTGATCAATTGCCAGGTCGGCCCTGACGGGCGCCTGGGAAACTGCCAGGTGATCTCGGAGGCTCCGACGGGCGAGGATTTCGGCGTCGCGGCCATCGCCCTGTCCCAGAAGTTCCGGATGCTGCCGCCGCCCGCCGACTATGCGGCCAAGACGCCCGAGGTGACGATCCCGATCGTCTTCCAGATGCCGCAGGACAGCTGGTCTCGACTCAAGACGGCGACCACCGCGCTGCCCAAAGGCGGAGAGCCGTCGCTCGCGCCGCTGGATTCCGGCGATAGGCTGTTGATCGCGGGCGTGGGGGCGATCGCCTTCGCGCTACTGGCGCTGGTGTTTTCGGTCGCGGGTCAACGCGGCCGCGACCTCTAGGACTTCTCGCGACGACCTCCTGAAGGTCTCGCCTTGGGCAGAGCGACATCGGCTGTCTTCAGCTCGGCCAGTTGCCGATCGGCGGCCGCGCGCCGCGCCCTTTTGCGCGCTTCATCGAACAGCCTGTACGCCGCCTTGGCGGACGCTTCGGCATCGTCGTGACGCACGTGTCCGCCCCCACGAAGCACCACCCGGTTCAGACTCGCCAGTTGCTGATCGAGAAGCAACGCGGCCTGCTCCATCAACACCAGCTTGCCGATCTCAAGCTGGTCTTCGAAAATATCCAGCAGGATCGCTGTGAGCCGGTTCAATTCCTTGAGTTCGGCCGGTGCAAGATAGTTCTTGGCGACCAGGGCGTCGGCCTGACGAATCTCGTCCTTGGGCCATGACTGAAGGCCCATATTGGGCGCCGCCGCATCGGCGCGGTCCCTCAGCACCTCGGACGGCGTCTGGTTGACCACCGCATGAAAGAGCTTGGCCTGGGTTTTGCGGTAAAAGTCCGACGCGGCCGGTGAGGCGGGATCATAGTCCTGGCAAAAGGCGCATATCCGCCGAAGCTCGGCATAGACATTGGCCTCCGAACTTCGGATGTCGCGAATGACCTCGCGAAGTTCACGCACGCGGTCCTGATCGTCCGGATTTTTCAGGCGCTCGGCGTCAATGACGAAGCCTCGCGTGGCGAACCGAACCAGAACCGCCGTGGCCCATTTGCGAAACAGGGTGGCCTGAGCGGAACTGACCCGGTAGCCGACCGAAATCACCATATCGAGGCTGTAGAGCGCGACGGGCTTTGTAGACCGGGCAATTTGCATAAACTGCAAATTGCTTTCCTCGGCCAGTTCACCCTCTTCGAATACATTGGCGATGTGTCTGGAAATCACAGATACGTCGCGGCCGAAAAGTGCGGCCATCTGCGCCTGGGTCATCCACAGCGCGTCGCCGTCATGACGTAGCTCGACCCGCGCGCCACGATCGGTCCCGTAGATCAGAAACCGGTGGCCGGTATCAGCGTCCTCGATCAGGCGCACTGGACCCGCATTGTCTTCGTCGGCAGTCATCGTTCTCGCCCTCTCGATCGACGAGAACAATAGTAGAACGACTTTGTCCTGAGGGCCAGACGGCCTTCGCCGCCTAGCTGCCCGTAACCTCGTCCCAGAACCGCTTGGCCTTGCCGACGAAATTGGCCGACTTGGGGTTCTGCTTGTCGTCGCACAGGCCGGCCAGCTCCTTGAGGAGCTCTTTCTGGCGGGCCGACAGGTGGGTCGGGGTCTCGACGAACAGCTCCACCACCAGGTCGCCGCGCTGGCGGCTGCGCAGGGACGGCATGCCCTTGCCCTTGAGGCGGACGGTCTTGCCGGTCTGGGAGCCTTCCGGAACCTTGACCGGGATCTTGCAGGCGCCGTCGCAGCCCTCGCCGCCCATCAGGCAGGGCGCATCGATCTCGCCGCCGAGGGCGGCCACGGTCATCGGCACCGGCACGGTGCACAGCAGGTCCAGGCCATCGCGCTCGAACAGCTCGTGCGGGATCACCGACAGGAAGATGTAGAGGTCGCCGCGCGGGCCGCTGCGGGCTCCGGCGTCGCCTTCGCCCGACAGGCGGATGCGGGCGCCGTCATCAACGCCGGCCGGGATGCGCACCGACAGGATGCGCTCGCGGCGCACCTGGCCGTGGCCGTTGCAGGCCTGGCAGGGATCCAGCACCAGCCGGCCCGAACCGCCGCAGCGCGGGCAGCCGCGCTCGACCGCGAAGAAGCCTTGTGTGGCCCGCACGCGGCCATGGCCGCCGCAGGTGCCGCAGACCGTCGGGCTGGTGCCGGCCTTGGCGCCCGAGCCGTCGCAGACCTCGCAGGTGATGGCGGCCGGAACCTTGATCTCGACCTCGGCGCCGGCATAGGCCTGCTCCAGGCTGATCTCCAGATCGTAGCGCAGGTCCTGACCGCGCTGGGGACCGTTGGACGGACGGCGACCGCCGCCGAACATCTCGCCGAACACGTCGCCGAACACGTCGTTGAAGATGTCGCTGGCGTCGCCGCCAAAGCCGCCCTGGCCACCACCGCCGCCGCCATTGACGCCGGCATGGCCAAACCGGTCATAGGCCGCGCGCTTCTGCGGATCCGAGAGGATCGAATAGGCCTCGTTGATTTCCTTGAAACGGCCGGACGCGTCCTCGCAGCCGCCGTTGCGGTCGGGATGGTGTTCCATCGCCAGCTTGCGGAATGCGACCTTGAGGCCCGCATCATCGGAGGTCCGGGTCACGCCCAGGATTTCGTAATAGTCGCGCATCGTCAGCGTCTGGCGCTCAAAAGGCCCACGGGAGAGGCGGTGATAAGGAAAGAGGTGGTGTTCTGCATCGCGCGGCGCAAGGCGTCGCAGGCGCGCGGATCAAGCGAACGCGGCCGCGAAACGATCGTCAGAGGAACGTTTCGCGGCGCGCGCATGGCGAACTAGTTCGCCGGCTTGTTTTCGTCGACTTCCTCGAACTCGGCGTCGACGACGCCATCGTCCGCGGCGGCTTCATCGCCATCGCCCGAACCCTGTTGCGAGGCGTACATGGCCTCGCCCAGCTTCATCGAGGCCTGACGCAGGGCGTCGGTCTTGGCCTTGATCAGATCGACGTCTTCGCCTTCCAGAGCGGTCTTCAGGTCGGTCAGGCCGGTCTCGATGGCGGTCTTGTCGTCGCCCGAAACCTTGTCGCCGTGCTCGGCCATGGCCTTTTCCGTGGCGTGGACCGTGGCCTCGCCCTGGTTCTTGGCCTCGACCAGCGCCTTCTTCTTCTCGTCGCCGGCCTTGTTGGCCTCGGCTTCCTTGACCATGCGCTCGATGTCCGCGTCGCTCAGGCCGCCATTGGCCTGGATGCGGATCGAGTGCTCCTTGTTGGTCGCCTTGTCCTTGGCGTGGACATTGACGATGCCGTTGGCGTCGATGTCGAAGGTAACCTCGATCTGCGGGATGCCGCGCGGCGCCGGCGGAATGCCCTGCAGGTCGAACTGACCCAGGAACTTGTTGTCGACCGCCATCGGACGCTCGCCCTGGAAGGCGCGGATCGTCACGGCCGACTGGTTGTCGTCGGCGGTCGAGAAGGTCTGCGAGCGCTTGGTCGGGATGGTGGTGTTGCGCTCGATCAGCGGGGTGAACACGCCGCCCAGGGTTTCGATGCCCAGGGTGAGCGGGGTCACGTCCAGCAGCAGCACGTCCTTGACGTCGCCTTGCAGAACGCCGGCCTGAACGGCGGCGCCCAGGGCCACGACTTCGTCAGGGTTCACACCCTTGTGCGGCTCGCGGCCGAAGAAGTCCTGCACCGCCTGCTGGACCTTGGGCATGCGGCTCATGCCGCCGACCAGGATCACTTCGTCGATGTCGCTCTTCTTGAGGCCGGCGTCCTTGAGGGCCTGTTCGCACGGACCGATGGTGCGGGCGATCAGGTCCTCGACCAGGGCTTCCAGCTTGGAGCGCGACAGCTTGATGTTCAGGTGCAGCGGGCCCGACGCATTCATCGAGATGAAGGGCAGGTTGACTTCGTACTGAGCGGTCGAGGACAGCTCCTTCTTGGCCCGCTCGGCCTCTTCGCGAAGGCGCTGCAGGGCCAGCTTGTCCTTGCGCAGGTCGACGCCCTGCTCCTTCTTGAACTCGTCGGCCAGGTAGTCGACGATCCGAAGGTCGAAGTCCTCGCCGCCCAGGAAGGTGTCGCCGTTGGTGGCCTTCACTTCGAAGACGCCGTCGCCGATTTCCAGGACCGAGACGTCGAACGTGCCGCCGCCCAGGTCATAGACGGCGATCTTCTTGCCGTCGTTCTTGTCCAGGCCGTAGGCGAGCGCCGCAGCGGTCGGCTCGTTGATGATGCGCAGGACTTCCAGGCCGGCGATCTTGCCGGCGTCCTTGGTCGCCTGACGCTGGGCGTCGTTGAAATAGGCCGGAACGGTGATCACGGCCTTGGTCACCGGCTCGCCCAGATGGGTCTCGGCGGCTTCCTTCATCTTCTGCAGGATGAAGGCGGAGACTTCCTGCGGCGAGTAGTCCTTGCCCTGGGCCTTGACCCAGGCGTCGCCGGTCGGACCCTTGACGATGTCATAGGGCACCATCGCCTTGTCCTTCTCGACCACGGGGTCGGAGGACGTGCGGCCGATCAGGCGCTTGATGGCGAACAGCGTGTTGGTCGGGTTGGTGACGGCCTGACGCTTGGCGGGCTGGCCGACCAGGCGCTCGCCATCCTCGAGGAACGCAACCACCGACGGGGTGGTGCGGGCGCCCTCGGCGTTCTCGATCACCTTGGGGGTCTTGCCGTCCATGATGGCCACGCACGAATTCGTGGTGCCAAGGTCGATACCAATAATCTTGCTCATATTACGAACCTGTCGCTCCTGAATGGCGGACGGCGGTGACAAGGGCCTTAGACGCAAGCGCCCCGGTTTTTCTCGCTCCGTCCCCGTCTGGTCGAACTTCCTAACGGTTGATCCAATCCTCCCCGTCCCGACCAAGGTCGAGCGGACAGAGTGCGTTCCCCGAAGTTGACGAGCCCGTCAACCCCGCTTGAAGCCGATATGGGGGATACACGCCGGCCCGCAAGTCCATTCCCTCATCTTGCGAAGGGGAATCTTCGAGTCCGGCCACAGAAAATGGCCGCGCCATGCCGGCGCGGCCATCGTCAACTCAGCAGAGGCGCGGCGTTCAGCCGCCGATCTTTTTCACCCAGGCGGTGATGGCCGGCAGCTGACCCTCGCGCACGGACAGGCGATAGGACACCGCCGCCTTGGCCTTTTCGACCTCGCGCGCCAGGCTGGGATCCGACGCCGTAAGCGCGTCCAGCTTGGTCAGCATGGCCGGGTCCGCCGAGCGGCCGCCCAGCGACGCCAGATAGCCGGAGCGACCCGAGGTATCGACCTTGGCCTCCACGGCGGCCTTGTTGGCGACCGCGAAGTCGAAGGCCAGGTTCGGATGGGCGCCGGCGACCCTGCTGATGATGCTGGGCGAGGTGGTCGCGCCCGGCTCATCGGTCATGGCCAGGTCCAGCGCCCGCTTGGCCAGGGCCGGATCCCGCGCCGCGCCCAGCAGGGTGTAGAGCTCGGTGCGCAACAGGGCGTTGGTCTCGGCCTTGGCCTGGGCGCGCATGGCCTCCCAGCCGGCGGCGTCAGCCTGGGCGGCGACGATGCCCAGGATGGTCTTGCGCAGCGGACCGGGGACAGCGGCCGGGTCGGTCTTGTCGGCGGCGTAGCGACGCTTGGCCTCGGCCACGACCGCCGGGTCGCCCAGGCGGCCCAGTACGGCGATCACATCGCCACGCAGGGTGGCCTCGGGACCGCTCTCGCCGGGCTTGGCGGTCCAGCCGACGCGGTCCAGCAGCGGCGAAAGGCGCGCCAGGGCGACCTTGCGGAACGCCGCCTGCTCGGTGGGCATGCCGTCATAATAGCTGTCGACACCGCCGTAGATGGCGACGATGCGGCCCCAGATCTTCGGATCGGCGGCGATCGGCGCGGCGATGGCCAGGTCCAGGGCGTCGGTGGCCGGCTGCAGACCCGCCAGGCCCAGGGCATAGACGTCGCTGAGCAGGCCCAGCTGATCGATCGGCGGCAGGCTGGCGAAGTTCGCGGCCAGGCCCTTGAACAGGTCCGGCGTGTAGAGGGTGCGGAAATAGCCCGCCTGGCCGGCATTGACGATCACCGGGCCGCAGCCCGGCACGGCGACGCTGGCCGATCCGCTCTCGACCAGGGTCTGAACCGGCGCGCCGCCCGAGACGGCGCGGGCGGCCACCGGCACGCTCCAGCGCAGCGCGGTCTTGCCCGGACGGTCCTTGGTGAACTCGCCCTGGGTCAGGGTGAGTTGCGATGCGCCATCGACACAGCCGCCGCCCGAGACGGTGATCAGCGGCACGCCGGGCTGACGGGTAAAGTCGCGGGCGATGGCCTTGATCGGCTTGCCGGCCGAGGTTTCGACCGCGCCCCACAGATCGTCGGTGACGGTGCTGCCATAGGTGTTGGCCTTGATGTAGCTGCGCACCCCGTCACGCCAGGCGTCGGGGCCGGCATAGGCCTCCAGCATGCCGATCACGGCCTGACCCTTCTGGTAGGTGATGCCGTCGAAGGCCTCGCTGGCTTCCTCGACGGTCTTCATCGGCTGGACCACCGGGTGGGTCGTGGCCAGGGCGTCCAGGCTCATGGCGTATTCGCGGCCGCCGATGGCGTTAAGGGCGCTGTTCCACTCGGGGAAGAACTTCTCGGTCGTGCGGCCCTCGAGCCAGGTGGCGAAGCCCTCGTTCAGCCACAGGTCGTCCCACCAGGCCATGGTGACCAGATTGCCGAACCACTGGTGAGCGGTCTCGTGCGCGAGGGTGGTGTAGACGCCTTCGCGGTCCTCCTGGGTCGACAGGGCCGGATCCAGCAGCAGGGCATATTCGAAATAGAAGATCGCGCCCCAGTTCTCCATGGCGCCGAAGAACTGGCTCTGGCCGGGTGCGGCGATGTGGTCGAGCTTGGACAGCGGATAGTTGACGCCGAAATAGTCGTTGTACCACTCCAGGATCGGACCGGCCGACTTGAGGGCGAACTGGGCCTTGGCCAGGTCGCCGCGCTTGGTGATCACGCCGATCTCGGCGCCGGCGGCCGTGGTCGTGGCGCGCTCGAACTCGCCCAGGCCGAAGAACAGCAGATAGGTCGACATCTTGGGCGAGGCAGCGAAGGTCACCCGGCTCTTGCCGCCGCCGACATCGACCGTCTTCTCGACGGGCATGTTGCTGATCGCCATCTGGCCGGTCGGCACGGTGGCCGTCAGCTTGAAGGTGGCCTTGTGGAAGGGCTCGTCCCACGAGGGGATGAACCGGCGGGCGTCGGCGGCCTCGAACTGGGTGTAGATCGCGCGCTTCTCGCCGGCGTCGGTCTGGTAGTCGAGGGCGAACAGGCCGTTGGCCTGGGTGTTGATCTTGCCCGCATAGTCGATCGACAGCACATGGCGGCCCTTGGCCACCGGCTTGGCGAAGGTGAAGCTGGCCGTCTGGGCCTTGTCATCCACCGCGATGGTGGCCGCGCCGGCGCCCTTGCCCGAACCCTTGATGTGGGCCTTGGAGAAGGTCAGTTCATGGGCCTGCAGCACGATGGTGCGGGTCGGCTCCAGCACGTCGACGGTGATCTGCACCGAACCGGTGAAGGTCAGGTTGGCGGCGTCGGGGGTGAAGGCCACGTCATAGTGCGTGGGGACCACGGCGCGCGGCAGCTGAGTGGTGACGGTCTGGGCGGTCGCGCCGGGGGTCTGGCTGGCGGCGAGGGCGGCGCCTGGGACGCTGGTCGCGGCAAGAAGAAGCGCGGCGGCGGCCGCAGAAGACAGAAGACGACGCATGAACGGCCCTGAACTGCAAAATTTGCTCGACCAAAACGGCCGAAGGCGCGAACCAACACCTTCCCTCCGGTTCCGGCGCGTTAAATATCCGTAATGATCCAGCCGCTCTCCGTCGTTCCGGGTTTTGACCTCTGGCCCGGCCTGCTGTCGCCACAGGCCCAGGCGGAGCTGGTCGCCGCCGTGTTCGAGGCGGCCCAAGCCGCGCCCTTCGCCCACTACGCCACGGCCTATGGAAAGGCGATGAGCGTCGGCATGACCAGTTTCGGCCCGCTGGGCTGGACCAGTGATGCGAGCGGCTATCGCTATGCCGACAGGCAACCGGCGACCGGCAGGCCCTGGCCGGCCATGCCCCCGGCCCTGCTGGATCTCTGGACAGAACTGGGCGACCCGGACACTCCACCGGACTCGGGCCTGATCAACCTCTATCGCGGCGACGCCCGCATGGGGCCGCACCAGGACCGCGACGAGGCCGATCCGCGCTTTCCGGTGCTGTCGATCTCGCTGGGCGACACGGCGGTGTTCCGGATCGGCGGGACCTCACGCAAGGACCCCACCCGCAGCCTGAAACTGAGCTCGGGCGACGTCTGCCGGCTGTCAGGCCCGGCGCGGCTGGCCTTTCACGGCGTGGACCGGATCCTGGCCGGCTCGTCCAGCCTGGTCCCGGATGGCGGGCGGATCAATCTGACCCTGCGCAGAGCGCGGCCCGCTTAGCTTGGCCGGGATGACTGTCCGGAACGAAAAAGGGGCCGCCCCACCGGACGGCCCCTTCTCAATCTCAAGCCTGACGTAACGGAAACCGGTGTCTTCTACCGGGGCGACCTAGCCGCGCAGCTTGCGCGTCAGGACCTCCAAGTCGTGGTTCAGGGCGCTGTCATCAACGCGCAGGGCCTCGATGCGGCGCACGGCGTGCAGGACGGTGGTGTGGTCGCGGCCGCCGAACCGGCGACCGATATCGGGCAGCGAGCGGGTGGTCAGTTGCTTGGCCAGCCACATGGCGGCCTGACGCGGACGCGCGATGGCGCGGTTGCGGCGCTCGCTCAGCAGATCAGCCTGTTTCATGCCGTAGTGGTCGGCCGTGGCCTTCTGGATGTCGTCGATGGTGATGCGCTTCTCGCCCGTCCGCAGGTGCGGGCGCAGGATGGCCTGCACCTCGTCGAGCGTCAGGCGCGACAGGCCCTCGCCGGCCCGGGCCGACAGGGTGTTGAGCGCGCCTTCCAGCTCGCGGACGCTGTCGGTGAAGCGGTCGGCCAGGAACTGCAGCACGTCCGGGCGCATGGTCGGGTCCGAGCCGTGGGCGGCCGACAGGGTCTGGATCTTGCGCTCCAGAATGCCCATCCGCAGCGAGCGGTCGGCCGGCTCCAGGCCGCAGACCAGGCCCGCCGACAGGTGCGAGCGCAGGTGGGCGTCCATCTCGGTCATGGCCGAAGGCGGACGGTCCGACGAGAACACGACGCGGCGGCCTTCCTCGACCAGGGCGGTCAGGGTGTGGAACAGCTCTTCTTGCGTAGACTGCTTGCCGGCGATGAAATGCACATCGTCGATGATCAGCAGGTCGGCGGCGCGCAGCTCTTCCTTGAAGGCGGCCGTCTGGCGATCCATCACGGCGCGCACGAAGGTCGACAGGAAGCGCTCGGCGGTCAGATAGACCACGCGCTTGGTCGGGGCCTGACGCATGGCCTCCCAGGCCAGGGCGTTGAGCAGGTGGGTTTTGCCAAAGCCGTAAGGGCCGTGGAACAGGACGGGATTGAAGTGGCCGTCGGCCCAGCTCGCCACCCGGCGCGCCACGGCGTGGGCGAATTCATTGGCGGGACCCGGGACGAAGGTCTCGAAGGTGAAGCGTTCCTGCAGACCCTGGGTGCGCGAGGGCTTGCCGGTCGAGACCGGGGCCAGGCTGGGGGCGTCGGTGGAGACGGGCAGCACGATCTCGATCGGCTCGGCCTTGGCGGCGTCGACATAGGCGCCGGCCGAGGCTTCGAATTCCAGACGCGACTTCAGGTCGATGCGACGCGCCATGGGATCATTGGCCGTCCACAGCTCGCCGATGCGACGCCAGGCGCTGCGGCGGATCCAGTCGCGAGCGATCCCGGTCGGGGTGACCAGAACCACATCGCCCGACGGACCTTCGCGCAGCAGAGCCGGCGCAATCCACGACCCGAAGGCCGCATCGCCCAGCTCGCGCTTCAGCGCCACGCAGACCTTGTGCCAGACGCCACCGGCCGGCTCACAGGCAACCGCTGGAATCGCAGCCGAAAAGTCCTGGCTCGCCACCCCACCCTTGATCGTCATTCGTCCACCGCCTCGTACAAAAACCGCCCGCAAGCCTGCCGCACGCCCCCCAAAGCGAACGACCGGTTTTCTCAACGCGCACGGGGGCTTAGTCAGCAGAACGCATAGGTTCTGCCGCCGCCGTTTTTTCCAAGGACTGGAAGAGCGCTGAGGCCCCTAAACTAGCCAGCCGACCCTGCTGGTCAAACGGAAAACTTGCGTCCGGGATCGGATATTTCTGTTGACTCGCGAGAGCCCCTCGCCTGGCAAGGGAATAGTTAAGTCCAGCAATTTTCGGACGCTGTTATTTCAATAAAGTGTGCAGTTGAACGCAAAGCAAAAGCCGGTTGGATTGCTCCAACCGGCTCCTGTAAAGACTTGAATTTCCTGGACGAACTAGGTTCGTCCAGTATCTGGACTAGGCTGCGGCCGTGTCCAGCTTCTTCAGGCGAGCGGCCAGGCGCGACACCTTGCGCGAACCCGTGTTCGGATGAACCACGCCCTTGGAAACGGCGCGCATCAGTTCCGACTGAGCCTCGATAAAGGCAGCCTTGGCGACGGCGACGTCGCCGGCCACCAGGGCGTCTTCGAACTTGCGGAGGAACGTGCGCACGCGCGAACGGCGAGCGGTGTTCACCTCGGTGCGACGGGCGATCTTGCGGATCGCCTTCTTGGCGCCGGGATTGTTGGCCATGGAAATTGGACCTCGAAACGGACAGCCGCGCGGAACAGCCGCGAAGCAGGGAAAATCTTGAGCGCGCGGATATACGGGAAGCGGCGAGATCGGTCAACGGCTGTCGAGGCGGAATTCCCGCAGGGTGCGACGAGCGGTCGCGCCCCCCTCTCAGCGCCCATTAAACACCGGTTTACGTTTCTCGACGAAGGCCGCCATCCCTTCCTTCTGGTCTTCGAAGGCGAACAGCGAGTGGAACAGTCGCCGCTCGAGGGCCACGCCGGTGGTCAGGGTCGTTTCATAGGCGGCCAGGACCAGCTCCTTGTTCATGGCCACAGCCAGGGGCGACTGGCCGGCGATCTTGGCGGCGATGGCCAGAACCTCGGCCAGCAGCATCTCGGCCGGGAAGATCCGCGACACCAGGCCCGAGCGCTCGGCTTCCTCGGCCCCCATCATCCGGCCGGTCAGGATCATGTCCATGGCCTTGGACTTGCCCACGAAGCGGGTCAGGCGCTGGGTGCCGCCGATGCCGGGCGCGACGCCCAGATTGATCTCGGGCTGGCCGAACTTGGCGGTGTCGGCGGCGATGATGAAGTCGCACATCATGGCCAGCTCGCAACCGCCGCCCAGGGCGTAGCCCGACACGGCGGCGATGATCGGCTTGCGGCACTGCTCGATGGCCCGCGCGCCGGCGGTGAAGAAGTCGGCCTTGAACATTTCGGCATAGGACTTGTCCGACATCTCCTTGATGTCGGCCCCGGCGGCGAAGGCCTTGGCCGAGCCGGTCAGCACGATGCAGCCGACGCTGTCGTCGGCCTGGGCCTCGCCCAGGGCCACGGCCAGCTCGCCCAGCAGCTGGGCGTTCAGGGCGTTCAGGGCCTCGGGCCGGTTGAGCCGGATCAGCACGACGCCGACGGCGCCCTCCGGTGCGGTTTCGACGATCAGGGTCTGGTAGGCCACGCGCGACGCTCCTTGTGATGCGCGGCTTTTATAGAGCGCGTCGCGCGGAAGGGGAGCCCCGCACGGCAAAGCTCGCGCATCGGTGAACCGGAGGAACACCCCGGTCGCCGAGCCGTTGATCCCCCAGCATCAGGAGAAGCCCCATGGCCGAGCGCGACGACATCTACGATCCGACCACCCCCGAGGCGAACCACAACATCCAACAGGGCGGCGGCGTCGGAGCTCGCGACCTGGCGCGGCAGGAGGAGCCGACCGAGATCGTCCCCGAAAACGACCCGGATGAAGCCCCGACCGAGGCGATGGGCCTGGCGCATCCGGTGGAGTGACGGGGCCTACCAAACTCCGCCACCGCAGCGCTATGCCAACGGCAGATGCAGCTCCGCCGCCGTGCCCTGCTCCGGCGCGTCCAGGAAGAAGCGCTGGCAGTAGAGGGGGAAGTCGCGCATCTCCTCGCCGCTGGCCGGCAGCCAGTCGCGGTAGAGATAGAGCGCGGCGGGCTCCAGATTGTGGGTGTCGCCGGTCACCCTGAGCACCGCGCAGCGACCGCCCGGAATCTCGCCTTCCCTGACCGTCTCGTCGGCGGGATCGCTAAACTGGTCCGCATCGATGCCGACGCACAGCTCCATGCGATAGTCGGCGGGGTTCGCCGGCCGCCGCTCAGTGTGCCAGATATTGAAGACCGGATGGGTCTTGGGCGACATCCCGGCGGCTTTGCGCCAGGCGATGAATTTCTGGATGGTGACGTCGAGGGTCTCGGGATCGCCCCGATGCTCGAAGATGGCCACACGGGTCGGCGCCACCTCGCGGAGGATCACCTGATCGGGTGTGAAAGTCGGCTGCATGATCCTGCTCCTGGCTGAGTTGAGCGGCCCGAAGGCCGCAAGCCACGGCTCCCAGTCAGGCGATTTCCGGAAACGCGACGGCGACTGCGCAAACCTCTGCCGGAAGGCGCGGGCGAAGGCGTCGGGCGTCTCGTAGCCGGCGTCCAGGGCGATATCCGTCACGCTTGGCCCCTGTCCGTCCGCCAGCCGCTTGGAGGCCTGACGCATCCGCGCCAGCTGGACATAGCGATGCAGGGACAGCCCGAAGGTCGCCTTGAACTGCCTGTGGAAATGGAACTTGGAAAACGCCGCGACGCTGCTCATCGCGTCCAGGTCCAGGTCGCCGTCCAGATGCCGGTCGATATGATCCAGCACCCTCTGCATCCGGGCATGGTAGTGGTCGAGCGCCGCCGTCATCATCCTCATCCGTCGTGGTGACCCCAGCTTGCCGCCCGAGACCGCCCCGCGCTCGACCGATCTTGCGGTTTGAAGCCGGGACCAGGACCCTGGCCTCGCTCAGCCCGACATCGGCCGTCCGCCCAAAGCCTCTATCGTCGCCTGCTCGGCCGGCCAATGGTCGAAGGCCATCAGGATCTGCTGGGCGGTGGCGTCGGCGATCACCACGCCGTCCTCCCGGCGAAACTCGGCGCGGGCAGTGATCAGCTGCCGGGTCTGGGCCACGATGCGGGCCTCGAGGGTCAGGGGATGGCTGCGCCCCACCCTCAGGAAGTTCATCTGCAGGTTCACCGTCCGGAAGAGGCGGTCATGCGGGACCACCGTCATGGCCGCAAACGCCAGGACCTGGTCGGCCAGCGCCGCCAGATAGCCCCCGAACAGCGAGCCGTCGGCGGTGGCCAGCTCCGGGCTCGGGCTCCAGGACTTGCGCACCCAGCCTTCGCCCCAGTCGTCGATCAGGCCCAGCTTCAGGGTCTGAACGATCGGCGGCGGGGTGGCAGTCCCCGCCTTCAGGGCGTTCAATCGATCCGTGGCCCATGTCATGCTGTCCTCCTGCGGCGTTGCAGGCGGCAAGGCTAGGGCGTCGGCGCGGGCCCTGTTACTCGACTTCCAGGGCGGCGCTGATCCGAAAGGTTCCTGAATGACGGTCGTTGAAAAGGCTCGCAAAACGCCCCGCCAGCAGCGCGCCCAGACGACCGTGGACTATATTCTGGAAGCCGCAACTCAGGTTCTGGAGGCGACCGGCGAGGCCGGCTTCAACACCAATGCGGTGGCCCAGCGCGCCGGCGTCAGCATCGGCGCCCTCTATCGCTATTTCCCTGACAAGCAGGCGATCCTGCAGGCCCTGGCCCAGCGCGAGACCGAAGCGCACCGGCGCACCGTGATGGCGGTGGTCGAGGGCGGGACACCCGGCCTGGCGCGAGATCGGGCCATGATCCGGGCCTTCCTCCAGGCCTTCGCCGGCCGCAGCCGGGCGCGACGCATCGCCATGTCCAGCCTGCTGGCCACGGCCGACCACGGCGAACTGGCCGCGCGGTTCGCGGCGGCGGAGACCGGCCTGACCGACGCGGAGGGCCGGCCTCTGACACCCGTCCAGGCCTTCGTGCTCAGCCGCGCGGTGCAGGGCGCCATGCGGGCGGCGGTTCTGGAGGGCGCCGACTTCCTGCTGAGCCCAGAGTTCGAGGACGAGCTGGTGCGGCTCAGCCGGGCCTATCTGGGCTATCCGCCGGGCGGCCGGGCGCCGAAGGGAGCCCTGGACCTCAGCCCAGTTTGATCACCCCCAAACCTCCCGTCATTCCCGCCCTTGTGGCGGGAACCCCTGCTTCAACTGACACGTGAAGTGCCAGCGAGGTGCGCGCGCACCCCGCCTCTCCCGCACCTGCGGTGGATAGAGGGGTTCCCGCCACAAGGGCGGGAATGACGGTGAGATATAGAGAGGGGCGGCGACTAGATCGGTTTGCGTGCCGTGATCGCGACCCAAGGCCCCTGGCCACCCTCATAGCCGCGGCCCAGCTCTTCCGTGATGGCCTCAATGTCCCACGCGGCCGAGCGCCTGTAGGCGGCTCTGACTTCATCGGCCGAGAGATAGTTGAAGTAGCGGCCCAAGCCGTCACGCCCTTCACGGCCGCCGCCTTTGAAGCTGGCGAAGTGGATTCCACCCGGCTTTAGGGCGCGAAACACAAGCGACAGAACGCCTGGAAGTGCGGCGCGGGGGACATGCAGCAGGCTGGCATGGGCCCAGACGCCGTCATACTCATCCATCGCGTCGAGTTCATCGAAGCGCATCACGCGAACCGGGCGACCTATCCGCCCTTCAGCTTCGCGGGCGATCTCCGGGACGCCGTCTGTTGCATCGAGCTGGAAACCGCGAGCCAGCATGGCTTCGCTGTCTCGACCGGCTCCGCAACCCAGTTCCAGAATGCGGGCTCCTGGCGCGAGACCCTGAAGAAAGGCGGCTAAAGGCCGGCTTGCGCCACGAGGTCCGCTGGCCGCGTAAACGCGAGCCTCATCAGCGTAGAAATCAAGCGTCGCCTGATCGCACGCGGCGTGATCGAGCGATAAGGGTCCAGGCGCGGCCATGACCCAACCTTAAGGTTGGACGGCGCCTCGCGGCAATGTCCCCGACCGCCCCGCCCTCCTTCGCGCGGAAGGGAGCCATCCTTAGATCTCACGGCGAGACGATCGCCCTGCGTCTAGCTCAAGACCTCGGCCAATGTCCGCCGGCTCATGGCGCAGAGGGTCGGATTGCTGTGAAGATAGAACGCCAAAGCGATGACCGCGCTGAAGATCGCCCACCCCCGCCCACGAAGCCAAGCCGCTTTGCCTACACCCGCGGCCTGTTGAAACACTCGGCGCGCCGGGGCATCGAGGTAGCTCCAGGCCACGAAGAGGTCGCAGGCTGGGTCACCGACCCCGAGAAGTCCAAAATCCAGAATGCCGGCGATCCGCCCATCGCGCACCAGCAGGTTGCTCGGATGCAGGTCGCCGTGGATCCAGGTCCCTTGACCCCTGTGCGCCGGCGCGGCCACCGCTTCTTCCCAAGCCTCCAAGACGGCCGCTCCGTTGATCTCGGCCCCCAGCGCGGCAATATCAGCCCGAACCCGCTCATTCAGGAGGGCTAGCGGAAGGCCGCGTCCCTTGTTGGCCCGGCCTGCCGCCGGACCACCCGAGGCGTCGATCCGACCGAGGGCCGCAATGAACTCCCCTAGGTCGCGCCCGGCCTGAGTGAGGTCCAGCGGCGGCGCGACGGCTGCGTCCACCCCGGCCATCCAAGGACACACCGACCAAGCCCATGGATAATCCTCGGCTGGCCTTCCCGCCGCGACAGGCGTCGGGATTTCAAGCGGCAAGGCAGGGGCCAGTATTGGCAGCCACCGCTGCTCGCGCTCCGCCTGCGGTGCTGCGCTCTCCCGCATCGGCAGACGGACGGCCATACTCTCGCCGAGGCGAAAAATGGCATTATCCGTTCCGGCTGAAAGCGTGCGTCTCAGCGCCAGATCCGACCACCGGGGAAACTGGCCATCCACCAGCGCCCGCACCAGCGGCTCATCGATCGTTCTGATCTGGTCAGAGGCGTTCATGGATGAAGCCTAGCAAGCTTGGTGGCTGTGGACACCCGCGTTCCAAGGGTTGCAGGCCGGGATCAACTCCGCCCGCTCCAAGCCTTCGAGAAGGCCTTTGGGATATGGAAGGGGCCACGCCCCCCCTTCAAACCTGACACACCGGACGGAAGAACGTCGAGCACCCCGCCCCCCTTCGCGCCGAAGGGAGCCCTCCTTGAATCTCACGGCGAGACGATCGCCGGAGTGGAAAGGTCTCCAAGAGATTTAAGGATGAGCGGGACGCGGGGCGTCCGCTTGTCGGGGTTAGGTTTGTTCGCCCTGGTCAGGGTCTGACGGGCCAACAGTCACGTGGAGGCGACGCTTCGGAGGCTGCTTCAGTCCCGCCAAATCACGGATGCGACGCCGGATTGCGACGACGGAAGCACCCCCTAAGCCAAGAGCGGCAAAGGTAAGAAGTGCTTTCAACAGCGGATCTTCGTGGTCGGTCTCAGAGTCGACAATGACCTTTCCGTCCATGGTCAGGGCGTAGATGCTGGATCCAATAGCCTGCATCTCGATATGTTTGGGCTCGGGCCATCGCGGTAGAGCCTCCCATCTAGTGAGGGCTGGGCAGCCGCGTCGAGGGCGGCTCTCTGACCCGCACCAGTAATAGTAGCTCTGACCGTCAGGCATGATGACGCGACGGGTTTCCGACCGGATCTCAGCCGGTTTGCCGGCTACACGCGTCGTTTCAGGGCCGATGATGGACGCCGTCCTTGGCATGGCCTGGGGATTGGCCATGGCCAGAGCGGCCACGGCCATTGAGGGCGCTATTGTCCACGTCGCCAATTCGGAGCGAATACACCGTGCGCGCGCGGCGCGGCTTCTGAAGGGACCCTCGCCAAGCCGGTGGTGGAGAATTGAGGCGACGCTCCCGCAAACCATGGCGGCCCCACCCGCCAAGGCAAGGACAGGTGAGCCCGTCAGCAGACCCAAGGCCATGGCTGCGGCCGCGATGATCGTGAAAACCACCGAATTCTGAAACCATGCTCGTCTTGCCTTGACCGCACGGGTCGAAGATTTGCGCACAGGCCCCCCCTCAAACCTGACACACCGGACAAAAGAACGTCGACCGCCCCGCCTGGACCTCGCGCGCGATCACGCCCTTGCACCCTGGCGTCGGACAAGCCTCGCCCTCGCGGTCGTAAACCCGGAAGCGGTGCTGGAAATAGCCCAGGGCGCCGTCGGCGGCGGCGAAGTCCTTCAGGGTGGAGCCGCCGACTTCGACGGCCTCGGCCAGGACCTCCTTGATGATCGTGGTCAGGGGCCCCAGCCGCTTGCCGGCGATCATCCCCGAGGGCTTGAACGGCGAGATGCCGGCCCGGTGCAGGGCCTCGCACACATAGATATTGCCCAGGCCCGCGACGGTCTTCTGGTCCAGCAGCAGGGTCTTGGGCCCCTGCTTGCGACCGGCGAAGGCCTTGATCAGGGTCTGGGCGGTGAAGCCCTCGCCCAGCGGCTCGGGGCCCATGGTCGCGAACCACGGATGGCGGTCCACCCGGTCGGTGGCGATCAGGTCCATGAACCCGAAGCGCCGGGGGTCATGATAGGTGACCACCGCGCCGTCTTCCGTCTCGAAGATGACGTGGGCGTGCTTGTCGTCGGGCTTGACCTCGCGGGCGAAGTCGCCGGGGCGGATCGTGCCCTCGGGGGCGGCGATCTCGAACCGTCCGGTCATCCCTAAGTGCATCACCAGGGTGTCGCCGCGATCCAGCGGGGCCAGCAGATATTTGGCGCGGCGGTCCAGCCGCAGGATCCTGGCTCCCGTCAACCGCTGGACGAAACCCTCGGGCAGGGGAAAGCGAAGGTCGGGCCGGTTGGCGCGCACGCGGCTCAGGCGCGCGCCGCTCAAGGTGGGTTCAAGGCCGCGCCGGACGGTCTCGACTTCGGGCAATTCAGGCAAGGGCGGCCTCAAGAAGGTGACGCGACGCAGCGCGCGGTCTAAGAGCGATCCAGCATATAGAGAGCCTGGTCGATAGACGTCATGAGCAAGCCTGCCGCCACATTCGGTTTCAAGGACGTCGATCCTTCGGTGAAGGCCGGCCTGGTGCGCGGGGTCTTCGACCGCGTCGCCAAGAACTACGACCTGATGAACGACCTGATGAGCGGGGGCGTCCACCGTCTGTGGAAGGACGCCGTCGCCGCGCGCCTGAACCCGCAGCCCGGTGAAGTGATCATCGACTGCGCCGGCGGCACCGGCGACATGGCCCGCCGCTTTGCCAAGATGGCCCGCCGCGCCCAGGAGCGCCGGGGCGGCCCCGACGCGATGATCAACATCATCGACTACAATGCCGAGATGATCGCCGCCGGCATCGAGAAGGGCGGCGAGCCGGAAATCACCTGGACCGTCGGCGACGCCCAGCGCCTGCCCCTGCCCGACGCCTATGCCGACGCCTATGTGATCTCGTTCGGCATCCGCAATGTCACCGACATCGACGCGGCCCTGCGCGAGGCGCGGCGGGTGCTGAAGCCGGGCGGCCGCTTCATCTGTCTGGAATTCTCGCGCCCGGCCACCGAGTTTCTGGCCAAGGCCTATGACGCCTACAGCTTCAAGGTCATCCCGCAGGTCGGCGAGTGGGTCGCCAAGGATCGCGAGGCCTATCAGTATCTGGTCGAGAGCATCCGCCGCTTCCCCGACCAGCGCGCCTTCCTGGCGATGATGCAGGAGGCCGGCTTCAAGCGGGCCACCTATGCCAACTTCACCGGCGGCGTCGCGGCGATGCACCAGGGCTGGGCGCTCTAGTCCATGGGGCAGATGTCCGCGTTCTGGCGCCTGATCGGCGCGGGCTGGGTGCTGATCCGGGCCGACGCCCTGATCCCGCGCGAGCTCGACCCCATCCTGCCGGCCCCGGCGCGGCTGGCGGCGCGGACACTGCGACTGTTGTCGGGTCCCCGCGCCCGGCTGGGACGCCCGGGCCAGCGGCTGGCCGGCGCGCTTGAGGGCCTGGGCCCGGCCGCCATCAAGATGGGCCAGTTCCTGTCGACCCGGGCCGACATCTTCGGCGCGCCCTTCGCCGAGGACCTGTCGCGCCTCAAGGACCGCCTGCCGCCCTTCCCGCTCAGCCAGGCCCGCGACGAAATCGAGCGCAATCTGGGCCGGCCGATCGAGACCCTGTTCTCCCGGCTGGACGAGCCCGTCGCCGCCGCGTCCCTGGCCCAGGCCCATCCGGCCTGGCTGCTGGACGGAACCAAGGTCGCCGTGAAGGTGCTGCGCCCCGGTATCGAACAGCGCGTGGCCGAAGACAGCGCCGTTCTGCGCCTGGCCGCCGATCTGGCCGAGCGTCTGGTTCCGCAGGCCCGCCGCCTGAAGCCGCGCGACTTCGTCGAGGTGGTGATCCGGGCCCTGGACCTGGAAATGGACCTGCGCTTCGAGGCCGCCGGCTGCGCCGAGCTGGGCGAGGTGATGGCCCGGGACGCCTATATGACCGCGCCGGCGGTGGTCTGGGACGGGGTCGGCAAGCGGGTCCTGACCCTGGCCTGGGCCGATGGCGAGGCGCTGTCGGATCCGCAGACACTGGAGCTGCCGGGTCTGGACCGCAAGGCCCTGGCCGACAACATCACCCGGGGCTTCCTGGCCCAGGCCCTGGACCACGGCCTGTTCCACGCCGACCTGCACGAGGGCAATCTGTTCGTCGCCGCCCCGGCCAAGGTGGTGGCCGTCGACTACGGCATCATCGGGCGCCTGGGTCCCGGCGAGCGGAAATATCTGGCCGAGATTCTGTACGGCTTCCTGAACCGCGACTACGCCCGCATCGCCCGCATCCATTTCGACGCCGGCTATGTGCCCGCCCACCACGATGTCGACGCCTTCGCCCAGGCCCTGCGCGCCGTGGGCGAACCGATCTTCGGCCGCGACGCCCGCGAGGTGTCGATGGGCAAGCTGCTGGCCCAGCTGTTCGAGATCACCGCCCTGTTCGAGATGGCCCTGCGGCCCGAACTGGTGCTGCTGCAGAAGACCATGGTCACGGTCGAGGGCGTGGCCCGCCGCATCGATCCGGCCCATGACATCTGGGCCGCCGCCGATCCGGTGGTCCGCCGCTGGATCACCCGCGAGCTGTCGCCGGCCGCCAAGGTCCGCGACTTCGCCGACGAGGCCCTGAAGGCGCTGCGGGCCCTGGCGCGGCTGGCGGAAGCGCCGCCGGTCCCGGTGGCGGTGGCGGCGGCTCCCGGATCACATTCTCTGGCCTGGTTCGTGGCAGGCGCCGTCGTGGCGATCCTGGCCTTCGCGGCCGGCGCCCTGGCCCTGGGCTGATCAGCCGCTGTCGGCCTGACCGCGCTCCCGGGCCGCCGTCGCGCGGCGGCTTTCGCGGGCTTTCTGCACATCCCAGTAGGCGGCCCCGTCATCGGGCTTGAACAGGGCCCGCGGCGCGCCTTCCTTCGACACCACCGCGAAGATATTGCCGCGGGGGTCGTAGATCAGGGTGTCGCCATTGGCCCGCTTCAACGTCTCGACGCCCTTGGGCGGGTCGGCGACGAACCGGTGGGCCGCCTCGACATAGTCGTCGACCGTGACCGCGCCGAAGGCCTCGCCATTGCGCTCGAAGGCGCGCTCGGCGTTTTCCTCGGCGGTGCGGGTGCGGTTGGCCGCCCAGAACGGCTTGCCCGCGATCAGGCGGACCGGCGCATCACGCGGGTCGTCGCGTCGCGATGACGCTGTGCCGGACGAGGCGGGCGCGTCCGTCGCCTCCGCCGAAGCCCTGCGCTCGCCGGCCTTGGAGGCAGGCACGGCCGTCGCGCCGCCGTCGCAGGCGGTCAGGAAAAGCGCGCCGGTCGCCAGAAGCGCGGTCGCGGTGATGGGAAAGCTCTTCAACCTCATGATCTCATTGCCCCACAGGTTCAACCTGACCGATTAATGAACGAAAGCGGAACGCGAGTCGAGTCCGTCACGAGCTTGTCCTTTGTCGGATCGCCGCGCATGGGCCATAAGGGGCCTGAACACGAAGCGGAGACGGCCGGCGGTGAGCGACAAACGGGTTCTTTTGATCGTCGGCGGCGGCATCGCGGCCTACAAGGCGCTGGAGCTCACGCGCCTGCTGCGCAAGGCCGGCGTCGCCGTGCGGCCGATCCTGACCAAGGCGGGCGCGCAGTTCGTCACGCCGCTGTCGCTGGGCTCGCTGGCCGAGGACAAGGTCTATGACGAGCTGTTCTCGCTGACCGACGAGGCCGAGATGGGCCATATCCAGCTCTCGCGCTCGGCCGATCTGGTGGTGGTGGCGCCCGCGACCGCCGACCTGATCGCCAAGGCCGCCCATGGCCTGGCCGGCGACCTGGCCTCGACTACCCTGCTGGCCACCGACAAGCCGGTGCTGATGGCCCCGGCCATGAACGTACGGATGTGGCTGCACCCGGCGACCCAGCGCAATATCGCCACCCTGAAGTCCGACGGCGTGAGCTTTGTCGGCCCCGACGACGGCGCCATGGCCTGCGGCGAGTTCGGCCCCGGCCGTCTGGCCGAGCCGGAGGCGATCTTCGCGGCGATCATGGATCGTCTCGAAGGCTCGAGTGACCGGCCGCTGGCGGGCAAGCGGGCGCTGGTCACGGCCGGCCCGACCTTCGAGCCGATCGACCCGGTGCGCGGCATCACCAACCGCTCCAGCGGCCGGCAGGGCTTCGCCATCGCCGAAGCCCTGGCGCGCCTGGGCGCCGAGGTCACCCTGATCGCCGGCCCTGTGTTTCTGCCGACGCCTCCGGGCGTCAGGCGCATCGACGTCGAGACCGCACGTCAGATGCTGGCCGCCAGCCAGGCCGCCCTGCCCGCCGATGTGGGCGTCTTCGTCGCCGCCGTCGCCGACTGGCGCGTCGACGAGGCGTTCGGGACCAAGCTCAAGAAGGAAAAGGGCGGGCCGCCGGCCCTGACCTTCGTCGAGAACCCGGACATCCTGGCCACGGTCTCGGCCACAGGTCCCAATCGGCCGCGTCTGGTGGTCGGCTTCGCGGCCGAGACCAACGATGTCGAAATGCACGCTCGCGCCAAGCTGTCGCGCAAGGGCTGCGACTGGATCATCGCCAATGACGTCACCGAGCCTGGCGTGATGGGCGGCGACGAAAACGCGGTGCTGCTGGTCACCCAGGGCGGGACCGAGCGCTGGGACCGCGCGCCCAAGGACGAGGTGGCTCGCGCCATCGCCCTCCGCATCGCCGGAGCCCTGGCCTAAACGCCGGGTCCCGGCGCTCTGGTCCCGGCTGGGCCAAATCAGCTAAAGCCCCCGGGCTCGACCATCAGGAACCGCCCACATGACCGCTCTAACGATCCGCTTCAAGCGCTGGGACGGCAATCCTGACCTGCCCGTCCCGACCTATGCCACAGCCGGCGCGGCGGGCTTCGACCTGCGGGCCCATGTGCCGGAAGACGAGCCCATTGTGCTGAAGCCCGGCGCGCGCTGCATGGCGCCCACCGGCTTTTCGGTGGCGATCCCCGATGGTTACGAAATGCAGGTTCGCCCGCGCTCGGGCCTGGCGTTCAAGAACGGCGTCACGGTGACCAATGCGCCGGGCACCGTCGACAGCGACTATCGCGGCCAGGTCTGCGTGCTGCTGATCAATCTGGGCGAGGAAGACTTCACGATCCGCCGGGGCGATCGCATCGCCCAGGGGATCATTGCCGCCGCGCCGCAATGGACGCTTATTGAGGTCGATGACCTGGACGCCACGGACCGGGGCGCCGGCGGGTTCGGCTCGACCGGGGTCTCGACCTGAGACCGGGGTAAGAATCTAGCCGTTGATGGCGCGCAGGCCGAGGATCATGTAGCCGCCAAAGCCGGCGGCGAACGCCGCAGCGGCGAGCCACAGGACGGGTCGAAACATGCCCAGGGGCGAGTGTTCCAGAGGCGGTTGAACGTTCATGGGCGCATCCTTTGGCGCGGGCGTAGCGAGCGCGGCGAACTTGGACCGCTTGGGAGATACGCGCTCCCCCAAGCTTGGTTGCAGTGGGGGACGGCTTTTAGTCTGTATTGATTCTAGTACAAGACGAAATTGCGACCGGATGTCACACGGCGCAGTTCACGGCGCCGTTACTGGCCGGCGCGCGACGCGATCAATAATCAAAATTGATCCAACGACGGATTTGTCTATTCGCTCGATCACTCAGGTATAGAGGATCGCGTCAAAACGTCGCAACAGGTTCAAGTCCGCTCATATTCCGCTCTCGGAGATCGATTTCCGACCCGATTACACTGGATGACACCGATCAGGAAACCGCCCTGTCGCTTTGTTAACCTTGCAAAGGCCGAGAATTTCCTCAGGCCAAGCGCCGGGAACTCTGAAATGTCTAACTTCAAGGTTGTGCACAAGCTTTTGTTGGCTTTCGCCATTCTTGGCGGCCCCCGTTCGACCGCTCGCGCAGCCTGACCGACCGCGAGACGAGACTCTCTAGGACCTCGCAGGTGTTGATTTTTGGACGGATGCGTCCATTTATCACTTGCCGAGCGCCCTGGACCCTTCTATCGGGCGGATCGGACTGTTGAGATCGTCAGGGTTGGGTCATGGCCGCGCCGCAAAACAAGAAGCTCGTTCCCATGGTCGTCGGCGGCGTCGCCGCCGCAGCGATCCTGGTCGGCGGGGTGTTCTGGTACATCGACAAGCAGCGCTTCGAGGCCACCGACAACGCCTTCGTCCAGGCCGACACCGTGCAGATCAGCCCGCAGGTCTCTGGCGCGATCACCGAGATCCTGGTCGCCGACAACCAGCGGGTCGAGGTGGGCCAGGTGGTGGCGCGCATTGATCCCTCCACCTTCCAGGCCCGCCTGGACCAGGCCATCGCCAACGCCCAGGCCTTGGACGCCGCCGTCCGCGCCGTGGATGACAAGGCCTCGCTGGAACAGGCCCTGATCGCCCAGAAGGTGGCCGGCGTCTCCAGCGCCCAGGCCGATTCCAGCCGCGCCAAGGCAGACCTCGACCGCTATGACAGCCTGGCCCACCAGGGCTGGGTCTCGCAGCAGAAGGTCCAGACCACCCGCGCCGGAGCCAGCCAGTCGGAAGCCGCCGTGGCCAGCGCCCAGGCCGCTCTTGAAGCCGAACGCCGCGCCGCCCAGTCGCTGGGCTCGGCCAAGGCCCAGACCCTGGCCCAGGCCGCCGCCGCCCACGCGGCCGTCGAGCAGGCCAGGCTGGACCTGGACCGCACCGTGCTGCGCACGCCGGTCGCCGGCGTGGTCGGCGCCCGCTCGGTGCGTCCCGGCCAGCTGGTCCAGCCGGGCGTTGCGCTGATGTCGGTCGTGCCGCTGGGTCAGAGCTATATCGTCGCCAATTTCAAGGAGACCCAGGTCTCGCGCCTTCGCGTCGGCCAGGCCGTCGAGATCAAGGCCGACGCCTTCGGCAAGGAAACCATTCGCGGCAAGGTCGACAGCTTCGCCCCCGCCACTGGCCAGGAGTTCGCCCTGATCCCGGTCGAGAACGCGGTGGGAAATTTCACCAAGATCACCCAGCGCCTGCCGGTCAAGATCGTGGTCGACACCTCCAAGCTGGGCGCCGCCCTGCGGCCGGGCCTGTCGGTCGAGGTCAAGGTCGACGTCCGCGACCGCTCGGGAGCGTCGTTCGCCGAGGCCGGTCAGGCGCCGACCCAGGTCGCCCGCCAGGGCGCCGCGCGCTAGGCGCCGGCCATGACCGACGCCGCCATCGCCGCTCCGGCGGCTCCCGCAAAGACCCTGAGCCAGGCCGACTGGACCAAGCTGTTCCTCGGCTTCGGGGCCATGGTCATCGGCCAGTTCATGGCCATTCTCGACATCCAGATCGTCGCGGCCTCGCTGCCGCAGATCCAGGCCGGGGTCGGCGCCAGCGCCGATCAGGTCAGCTGGATCCAGACCGCCTATCTGATCCCCGAAGTCGTAATGATCCCGCTGTCGGGCTATCTGTCGCGCCTGTGGGGCACGCAGAAAGTCTATCTGGCCTCGTGCACGGGCTTCATCATCATGAGCGTGCTGACGGGCCTGTCCTCGTCGATCGACATGATGATCATCACCCGGGCCCTGCAGGGGTTTATCGGCGGGGCCATGATCCCGACGGTGTTCGCCGTCGCCTTCACCGCCTTCCCGCCCGAGCGCCGGATCACCGCCAGCGTCATCATGGGCCTGATCGTCACCCTGGCCCCGACGGTGGGTCCAACCCTGGGCGGACATCTGACCGAGTGGCTCAGCTGGCGCTGGCTGTTCTTCATCAATGTGCCCACCGGCCTGATCGTGCTGTTCGGCGTGGCGCGCTGGGGCAAGTTCGATGAGGGCGACCCCAGCCTGTCCAAGGGCTTCGACTGGCTGGGCCTGGCCGTCATGGCCACCTTCCTGATGAGCCTGCAGTTCGTGCTCGAGGAAGGCGCCAAGAACAGCTGGTTCCAGGACGACATCATTCTGGGCCTGGCCGTTCTGGCTGCGGTCACCGGCGTGGTCTTTGTCTGGCGGTCCCTGACCTACAAAAACCCGATCGTCGAGCTGCGGGCCTTTTCAAACCGCAACTTCTCGATCGGCTTGCTGATGACGGCCGTTTCGGGCGCCAGCCTGTTTGGCGGCACCTTCCTGCTGCCGCAGTTCCTGGGCCGGGTGCGGCACTATTCGGCGTCTGAAGTCGGCACCACCATGGTGATTTCGGGCCTGTCAATGTTCATCACCGGGCCGATCGCCGGCCGGCTGGTGCGCAAGACCGACCCGCGCCTGCCGATGTTCATCGGCTTCCTTCTGGCCGGCTGGGGCATGTACATGGCCCACGGCGTGACCAAGGACTGGGGTTTCTGGGAATTCGCGGGGGTTCAGGCTTGCCGTGGCGTCGGCGTCATGATCGCGATGATCGCCACCCAGCAGATCACGATGAGCACCTTGCCGCCGCACATGATCAAGAACGCCTCGGGCCTTGTGAACCTCTCGCGCAACACCGGCGGCGCGATGGGCCTGGCCCTGCTGGCCACCAGCATCACCCAGCAGACGGCGCTCTACTACAACGACATGACCTCCAGGCTGCAGACCGGCAATGTGGAGGCCCAGGGCATGATGGCGGGCCTGGCGGCGCGCATGGCCCAGCTGGGCGTCTCCGATCCCGATGGCGCGGCGCGCAAGGCCTTTTCCGGCATGATGCAGCAGCAGGCCACCGTTCTGGCCTTTGGCGACAGCTTCACCCTGCTGGCCATCGGCTGCTTCATCGCCGCCGGTATTTCACTGCTGGCCAAGCCGGCCGCCGGCGCCGCCCCGCCCCCCTCGGACGCCCACTGATGCCCAGGATCCCCGGACAGATCGACGTCGCCAAGACCGAGGCCATTCTGGACGCCGCCGTCGAGGTGATCGGCCAGCGCGGCCTGTCGGCGCCGATGGAAGAGATCGCCCGCCGCGCCGGGGTCTCCAAACAGACGGTCTACAACCATTATGGCTGCAAGGCCGAGCTGGTCCGGGCCCTGATCGAGCGGCGCGTCGACCGGCTCACCGCGCCGCTCCGCGATCCCGGCGCAGCCGAGAACCCGACCGAAACCCTTGAGGCCTTCGCCCGCACGATGCTGGAGACCGTTGTCGCGGCCAACGGCTATTCGATCATGAGGGTGATCATCCAGGGCGCGGGGGGAATGCCCGAAGTGGCCCATGAGGTTTTCGAGGCCGGCCCGCGACAGACGCGCGGCCAGTTGGCCGATTTCCTCAGGACAGAAACCCGCCTCGGCCGTCTGGCGGTCGATGACTTTGACCAGGCGGCCGAGATTTTCTCCGGCATGGTGATGGGGCAGAGCCAGCTGCGGGCGCTTCTGTGCCTGCCGCCCGAAAAGACCCAGGCCCAGTTCGAAGCCATGGCGGGCGAGATCGCCCGCCGCTTCATGCGCGCCTATGCCCCCTAAGGGACGACGCGAGGTCTAGGCTTCGACTTCGTCCGGCATGCCCATCATGTGGAAGCCGGCGTCGACATGGACGACTTCGCCCGTGGTCGAACGGCCCAGGTCCGAGACCAGCCACAAGGCGGCGCCGGCGACGCCTTCCATCGAGGTGTCTTCCTTCATGGCGCTGAACGCGCGGCCCTGGGCGATCATGCCCCGGCCGCCGGCGATGCCCGCCAGGGCCAGGGTGCGCATGGCGCCGGCCGAGATGGCGTTGCAGCGAATGCCCTTGGGACCCAGGTCGCGGGCGATATAGCGGGTAGCCGCTTCCAGGGCGGCCTTGGCCACGCCCATGGTGTTGTAGTTGGGAATGGTCCGCTCCGACCCCAGATAGGTCATGGTGATCAGCGAGCCGCCATTGGGCATCAGTTTCGCGGCGCGCTTGGCGACATCGACGAAGCTGAAGGCCGAGATGTTCATGGCCAGCAGGAAACCCTCGCGGGTGGTGTTGTCGACGAACGAGCCCTTCAGCTCGTCCTTGTTGGCGAAGGCCACCGAGTGGACGACGAAGTCGATCGTCCCGAACGTCTCTTCGATGGCGGCGAAGGCCGCGTCCATCGAGGCGTCGTCGGTGACGTCGGCCGGCACCAGGGTGGTGACGCCGATGCTCTCGGCCAGCGGCCGCACGCGGCGCTCCAGGGCTTCACCCTGATAGGTGAAGATCATCTCGGCGCCCTGGGCGGCCAGCTGCGAGGCGATGCCCCAGGCGATCGAGTTGTGGTTGGCCACGCCCATGACGAGGCCCTTCTTGCCCCGCATCAGCTCGCCCTTGGGGAATGCGTAATCGTCGGCCATGGGTCGGGGCTCCGTGTTCTGGGATAGGCCGGCCGCCCGTACGGGCCGCCGTCACAGGTCATCTTCGGGGATTTAGCTATCAGGGTCGGCGCGCCGCTGGAACCCTCCAGCGGCGCGGGATCAGTCGGCCTTGCTGATGATCAGCGTGCCATTGGTGCCGCCAAAGCCGAAGCTGTTGGACATCACCGTGGTCAGTTCACGGTCGGAACGCTCCAGCAAGATGGGCAGGTCGGCGAACTCGGGATCCAGGTTCTCGATATTGGCGCTCTTGGCCGCGAAGTCGTTATTGAGCATCAGGATCGAATAGATCGCCTCCTGCGCGCCGGCGGCGCCCAGGCTGTGGCCCGTCAGCGACTTGGTCGACGAGATCAGCGGGGCCTTGTCGCCAAAGACGTCGCGCACCGCGCCCATTTCCTTGCTGTCGCCGACCGGCGTCGAGGTGCCGTGCGGGTTCAGATAGTCGATGGCGCGGCCACCGGCCTCGGCCATGGCGATGCGCATGCAGCGGGCCGCGCCCTCGCCCGACGGCGCGACCATGTCGAAGCCGTCGGAATTGGCGGCATAGCCAACCACTTCGCCATAGATCTTGGCGCCGCGCGCCTTGGCGTGCTCGTACTCTTCGAGAACGACGATACCGGCCCCGCCGGCGATCACGAAGCCGTCGCGATCCCGATCATAGGCGCGGCTGGCCACGGTGGGGCGGTCGTTGAAGTTGCTGCTCATGGCGCCCATGGCGTCGAACAGGTTGGACAGGCTCCAGTCCAGCTCCTCGCAGCCGCCGGCGAACATGATGTCCTGCTTGCCCATCTGGATCTGTTCGGCAGCCGCGCCGATGCAGTGGGCGCTGGTCGCGCAGGCCGAGCTGATCGAATAGTTGATCCCGCGGATCTTGAACCAGGTCGACAGCACCGCCGACGGACCCGAGCTCATGGCCTTGGGCACCGCGAACGGGCCGATCCGCTTGGGACCCTTTTCCTTGGTCGTGGCGGCGGCCTCGATGATCACCCGGGTGGACGGACCGCCCGAGCCGACGATCAGGCCGGTGCGCTCATGGGAAATCTCGGACTCTTCGAGACCGGAGTCCGCGATCGCCTGTTCCATGGCGATGTGGGCATAGGCCGTGCCGGGCGCCAGAAAGCGCGCCGCGCGGCGGTCGACAAGGGCTTCCCACGAGTCGAGCTTGACCGTGGCGTGCACCTGGCAGCGGAAATTCAGTTCCGCATAGTCCGGCGCGGCGACCACGCCGGATTTGGCTTCACGCAGTGAGGCGAGCACCTCATTGGCGTTGTTGCCGATGGACGAGACAATCCCCAGTCCGGTGACGACGACGCGACGCATGAACTTTCCTCTTTCTCTCCCCAGATCCAAACGGGGTCAGCTCTGTGTTGGCCGACCCTACGCGTGGATCAGGACGCCATCTGCTCGGCGGTGAACAAACCGACCTTAAGGTCCTTGGTCTCGTAGATGGGCTTGCCGTCGGCTTCCAGAACGCCGTCGGCGATACCCATGACCAGCTTGCGCATGATCACCCGCTTCAGGTCGATCTTGTAGACGACCTTCTTGACGTCCTGGGTGACCTGACCGGTGAACTTGACTTCGCCCACGCCCAGGGCGCGGCCGCGACCGGGGCCGCCTGACCAGCCCAGGAAGAAGCCGACCAGCTGCCACATGGCGTCCAGGCCCAGGCAACCGGGCATGACGGGGTCGCCAATGAAGTGGCAGCCGAAGAACCAGAGGTCGGGATTGATATCGAACTCGGCCTCGACATAACCCTTGCCGTACTTGCCGCCTTCTTTTTCGATCCGGATGATGCGGTCGAACATCAGCATCGGCGGGGCCGGCAGCTGGGCGTTGCCCGGGCCGAATAGCTCGCCCCGACCGCAGGCCAGGAGTTCGTCGAAGGTGTAGGAGCTCTGTTGCATGGTCACGCCCTAGCACGACGGTGGGTCGCGCCTCAATGTTACTTTCAGTAACGCTTGTGAACAGTCCTGGCGCTTTCGTCACGCCAGTTTGCGATCAGCGCCTGCACTGCGGCTCCGGGGCCGCGCCCCAGATCTGGCTTTCGCGGGCCCAGCCGGCCGAGCCCTCGGCCTTGAGGCGGCACCAACCCTTCTCGCAGCGGTCCAGATTGGCGGTCGAGCGGCCGCGCAGCCAGGCGCTGATCTTGGCGCCGTCCCGGGGGCTGGCCAGCAGGGCCAGGGGCGTGGACTGGATGCGCATGGCGGTGCGGCGGCCGTCGGTGGTGCGCTTGTGCACCCAGGCCAGGCCGCCTTCGGGATCGCAGACCCGCCGCCATTCGCGGGTTTCGGCCACCACCTGCACCGGCAGCCCCTTGGCGCGATACACCCAAAGCAGACGATGGGCCTCGTCGGGGCCATTGCGGGCGTTGACGGTCTCATATTTCAACGAAACGTAGCGCGGAACCTCCAGACCCGAGGGCGTGACCCTTGGCGGACCGGCGGCGCCTGCCTTTGCAGCGACCCCCGTCAGGGCCAGAACGGCCACAATGCCGAGCGAACGATGTTTGCGATTCGACGGCATGTTGCTTGGCCCCATCGGGCCCCTTTGCTACAGGTTTTTAAACGCCCGTCAGAGAGAGCTTTTCAAACCGCCCATGGCAGCCCGCAAGCTCAAAGTCATCGTCACCCGAAAACTCCCCGATCCGGTGGAGACGCGGATGTGCGAACTGTTCGACACGGAACTCAACGTCACCGACAAACCGTTGACGGCGGATGAACTGGTTGACGCCATGGGCCGGTGCGACGTGCTCGTGCCGACGATCACCGATCGCATCGACTCGCGTCTTCTGTCGCGATCCGGCGACCGGCTCAAGCTCATCGCCAATTTCGGGGCCGGGGTCGACAATATCGACGTCGCCACCGCCAATGCGCGCGGCATCATCGTCACCAACACGCCGGGCGTCCTCACCGAAGACACCGCCGACCTGACCATGACCCTGATCATGGCCGCCTCGCGCCGCGTCGTCGAAGGCGCCGAAGTGGTCAAGAGCGGCGGCTTCCATGGCTGGTCGCCGACCTGGATGCTGGGCCGCCGCCTGTGGGGCAAGCGCCTGGGCATCATCGGCATGGGCCGCATCGGCCAAGCCGTGGCCCGCCGCGCCAAGGCCTTCGGTATGCAGGTGCACTATCACAACCGCAAGCCGGTCAGCCCGCGCATCGCCGAAGAGCTGGGCTGCACCTACTGGGAAAGCCTGGACCAGATGCTGGCCCGGATGGACTTCATCTCGGTCAACTGCCCGCACACCCCGGCCACCTATCACCTTCTGTCGGCCCGCCGCCTGAAGCTGCTGCGGCCGCACGCCATCGTGGTCAACACCGCCCGCGGCGAGGTGATCGACGAAGGGGCCCTGGCCAATATGCTGGCGCGCGGCGACCTGGCCGGCGCGGGCCTGGACGTCTACGAGCACGAGCCGGCGATCAATCCCAAGCTGCTGAAGCTGCCCAATGTCGTGCTGCTGCCCCACATGGGCTCGGCCACGGTCGAGGGCCGCATCGACATGGGCGAAAAGGTCATCGTCAACGTGAAGACCTTCATGGACGGCCACCGCCCGCCGGACCGGGTTATTCCGTCGATGCTGTAGGGCGACGAAGCCGCCCTCAGTGTGTGGTCATGCCGCCGGCCATCCGGTCGAAGGCGTCACGCAGGGCGGCGACAAGCTCTGGATCGATGTCGGCGGCCGCGAGGGCTTGCGCCATCGCCGACGTCCACTGCCCCGCCAGCTCGGCGTCGATCGGCATGGCGCGGTGCAGCGACATCATGCAGACGCCTGGGTGGGTGGTGAACCAGTCCCTTGGCCCGCCAAGCCAGCCTGCCAGAAAGCCGCTCAGAGACTCGCGCATCGCCGTCAGATCCGACGCGTGCAGCGCACGCAGCCGGGCATAGCCCGGCTCGGTGTCCATGATGTCGTAGAAGGCGTTGACGAGGCGGCGCACCCCGGGTCCGCCGCCCATCACCTCGAAAGGCGTGTCGGCGCCGACGATCGTGCTGGTCATGGGGCCCTCGCCTGACGAAAGCCCCTTCAGTCGACGAGCGCGCGCCGCGACGCCTTGATGTGGCTCAAAGACCCGAATTCAGGGCTTGGGCGCGGTCTCCGCCGGATACACCTTCGCCTTCAGCCAGGCCTTGAGGTCGCCGGCCGAGCGGTCGGGGATCTGTTCCATCGGCACATGGCCGACATCGGGATAAAGGATCAGGGTAGAACCCGGTATGGCTGCGGCGAACTTGGCGCCGTCCGAGGCGGGGATGACGGTGTCCTTCTCGCCGAACATGATCAGGGTGGGCGCCTTGATCCTCGACAGGAGTTGGGGCGAGGCCGGACGGCGCGGGCCGCTCTGCAGGCCCAGCAGGATGTCGCGGTGGCCAGGGGCGCGGGCCAGTTCCACATACCGGTCGACCAGTTCGGGCGTCACCAGGCTCTGATCGATATAGGCCGACTTCAGGCCCTGACGCACCAGGGCCTGGGTGTCGACATTCTTCAGCAGAGCCCGCCCCCAGGGATGGCGCAGGATGTTGAAGATCAGCACCCCGCCGCCGCCGCCTTCGCGCGGCCAGCCCGCCGCATCGACCAGCACCAGGCCCTCGACCCGCTCGGGATGATCGATGGCGTATTGCCAGGCCACGCCGCCGCCCATCGAATTGCCCGCCAGGGTGAAGCGGTCGACACCCAGTTTGCGGGTCACCTGATCGACCGCCGCCCCAAAGCCCTGACGTCCGACGGCATAGCCCTGGCCCGCCTGGGTCAGACCATGGCCCGGCAGGTCCAGTGTGATGACGCGATAGTCGCCCGACAGCGACCGCACCCAGGGCTCCCAGGCGTGCAGCGACGCCGCATAGCCATGGACCAGCACCAGGGTCGGACCCTCGCGAAGGCCTTCGTCGCGATAATGCACGCGCAAGCCGCCGCCCAGGTCCATGTAGCGCGAGGCCGGGCTGTCGTACTTGGCTTCCAGGCTGGCATAGGGGATGTCGCCGCGCTGCAGGGCCAGCCATCCCACGGCGCCGAGCACCAGGATCAGGCCCGCGGCGATCAACAGACCGCGAAACAGCGTCTTCATCTGGCCCTACCCCTGACGTCTTGTTTTTGTGGGGAGAGAGAAGGCCCGTGAAGCTTCGCCGTCAAGCGCCGCAAGCGAGACAGGCCGGATCGGCGCCGATCCGCACCGTGCGGGTTTCGGCCGCCAGGGCGTCGTAGATCAGCAGGCGGCCGCTCAGGGCCTGCCCCGCGCCGGTGATCAGCTTGACCGCCTCCAGCGCCATCATCGCGCCGATCACACCTGCCAGGGCGCCGACCACACCGACCAGCGAACAGGTCTCGGCGTCCGGCGGAACCTCGGGCACCAGGCAGCGATAGCAGGGCTGGCCATGGAACACGCCCACCTGGCCGGTCCAGCGACCCAGGGCCCCGCTGACCAGGGCCTTGCCCTCGGCCACACAGGCGTCGCTGACGGAGAAGCGGGTGGCGAAGTCGTCGGTGCCGTCGAGGATCAGGTCATACCGGGAAACCAGGTCCCCGGCGTTGGCGGCGTCCAGCCATACCGGATGGGTTTCGACCGCCACATGCGGATTGACCGCCGCCAGACGCTCGCTGGCGACCTCGACCTTGGAGCGGCCCACATCAGCGGTCTGGTACAGCACCTGGCGCTGCAGGTTGGATAGCGAAACGGTGTCGGGATCGGCCAGACCCAGGGTTCCGACCCCGGCGGCGGCCAGATAGAGCGCGGCCGGCGCGCCCAGACCGCCCATGCCGACCAGCAGCACCCGGGCCGCCTTCAGCTTCTGCTGGCCCGGTCCGCCGACCTCGCGCAGCACCAGATGGCGGGCATAGCGCTCAACCTCGCCCTCCGAAAAGCTCATCGCGCTTGATCTCCGCAGTCAGCCTCGCCACATGCGAGACATGCAAAACAGCAATTCCTTCCCAGACTGGCACGGCACAACCATCCTGGCGGTGCGCAAGAACGGACAGACCGTGATCGCCGGAGACGGCCAGGTCTCCATGGGGCCAACCGTCGTCAAGGGCAATGCCCGCAAGGTGCGCCGCCTGGCCGGCGGCAAGGTGGTGGCCGGTTTCGCCGGAGCCACGGCCGACGCCTTCACGCTCATTGAGCGCTTGGAAGCTAAACTGGAACAGTATCCCGACCAGCTGGCCCGGGCCTGCGTGGATCTGGCCAAGGACTGGCGCACCGACCGCTATCTGCGCCGGCTGGAAGCCATGCTGCTCGTGGCCGACGCCACCGCCATCTACACGGTCACCGGCGTGGGCGACGTGCTGGAGCCGGGCGAAAGCGCCGGCGGCGGCTCGGTCGCGGCCATCGGCTCAGGCGGCAACTATGCCCTCGCGGCCGCCAAGGCCCTGATCGACCAGGACCTTTCGGCCGAGGACATCGCCCGCAAGGCGATGGCGATCGCCGCCGAGATCTGTGTCTACACCAACGGCAATCTGACGGTTGAAAGCCTGTAAATGACCGAGTTCTCCCCCCGCGAGATCGTCTCCGAACTCGACCGCTATATCGTCGGCCATACCGAGGCCAAGAAGGCCGTCGCCGTGGCCCTGCGCAACCGCTGGCGTCGCCGCCGGGTGCCGGCCGACCTGCGCGACGAGGTGACGCCCAAGAACATCCTGCTGATCGGCCCCACGGGCGTGGGCAAGACCGAGATCGCCCGTCGCCTGGCCAGGCTGGCCCAGGCCCCGTTCCTGAAGGTGGAAGCCACCAAGTTCACCGAGGTCGGCTATGTCGGCCGCGACGTGGATCAGATCGTCCGTGATCTGGTGGAAAGCGCCCTGGGCATGGTTCGCGACAAGCGCCGGGCCGGAGTGCGGGCTCGCGCCGAGGCGGCGGCCGAGGAACGCATCCTCGACGCCCTGACTGGCCCCGGTTCGACCGCCGCCCGCGAAAGCTTCCGCAAGAAGCTGCGGACCGGCGAGCTGGACGACAAGGAGGTCGAGCTGCAACTGGCCGACACCGGCGGCGGCGGGATGTTCGAGATCCCCGGTCAGCCCGGCGCCTCGGTGCTGAACCTGGCGGAGATGATGAAATCCTTCGGTGGTGGCCGCACCAAGACCCACAAGACCACCGTGGCCGCCGCCCATGCGCCGCTGATCGCCGAAGAGAGCGACAAGCTGCTGGATCAGGAAGCCCTGACCCAGGAGGCGGTGGATCTGGCCGAAAACCACGGCATCGTCTTCCTCGACGAGATCGACAAGGTGGCCTCGTCCTCACAGCGCGGTGGGGCCGATGTGTCGCGCGAAGGCGTGCAGCGCGACCTGCTGCCGCTGATCGAGGGCACGACCGTCTCGACCAAGTATGGCCCGGTGAAAACCGACCACATCCTGTTCATCGCCTCGGGCGCCTTCCACGTGGCCAAGCCCAGCGACCTGCTGCCCGAGCTTCAGGGCCGTCTGCCGATCCGGGTGGAGCTGAAGGGCCTGACCCGCGATGACCTGCGCCGGATCCTGACCGAACCGGAAGCCAATCTGATCCGCCAGCATCAGGCGCTGCTGCTGACCGAGGGCGTCACCGTGACCTTCACGCCCGACGCCATCGATGCCCTGGCCGACGCGGCGGTGGCGGTGAACAACTCGGTCGAGAACATCGGCGCGCGGCGGCTGCAGACCATCCTGGAAAAGGTGGTCGAGGAGATCAGCTTCTCGGCGGCCGATCGCTCCGGCGAGACGGTGACCATCGACGCGGCCTATGTGCAGGACAAGGTCGGAGCCCTGGCGGCCAATGCCGATCTGAGCCGGTTTATTCTTTAAAAACTGGTACTTGCCCCCTACGGGCTGCTGCGCAGCCGTCTTCCCCCTCCGGGGGAAGACGATCGCGAAGCGATCCGCAGGGGGCCAGTCCAGTCAGCCCGCCGCCTGAACTGCCTCCATGCCCAGCATCGCCGCCTTGCGCGCCAGGCCCCAGTGATAGCCGGTCAGCCGGCCGTCCTTGGCGATGGCGCGGTGGCACGGGATCAGCAGCGAGATCGGATTGGCCCCGATGGCGCCGCCGGTGGCCTGATAGGCCCTGGGGTTTCCGGCCCACGAAGCCACCTGGCCATAGGTGCTGGTCTCGCCGACCGGGATGCGCAGCAGGGCTTTCCAGACCTGGATGTGGAAGGGCGAGCCGATCAGCACGATCGGCAGCGGCCCCTTGCCGCCGGTGAAGGCATGGACGGCGGTCTGGCCGGCCGCTTGGTCGTCGCGGACCCAGTCGGCGGCGGGAAAGCGGCGATGCATGTCGGCATAGGTCGCGTCGTCGTCGCCATCGGAAAAGGCCAGGCCCGCCAGGCCGCGCTCAGCCATCACGAACAGGCCCCTGCCGAACGGCGTCGGCGCCCAGCCATACCGCAAGGTCATACCGGCCCCGCGGCGGCGCACCTCGCCGGGCGTGACGGCTTCCTGGGCGATGAACAGGTCATGCAGGCGCGAAGGGCCTGAAAGCCCCGCGTCATAGGCAGCGTCGAGCACGCTGGCCCCGGCCTCCAGCGACTTGCGGGCCTCGGCGTGGGCGATGGCCGAGACGAAGGTCTTGGGACTGACCCCGGCCCAGCGCGTAAAGATCCGCTGAAAATGAAACGGCGACAGGCCGACGGCTTCGGCCGCCTCGTCCAACGACGGCCGCTCCTGCCAGCGCTCGGCCAGCCAGTCCAGGGCGACGGCCATGCGATGATAGTCCGCCGAACGCTCGGACAGACGGGCGAAGGTTTCGGAGGGGTGCATGTCGAGAGCCATGGGGGCAGCGTAGGACGGCTCTCCTGCGGTGTCCGCCCGGTTCTTGCTCATGCCTGAGCGCCCGCCCCGACCCCCGGCAAGGGATAACGTTCGGCGCGGGCCTCGCCAATGGCGCGCCGCAGGGCGGCGGCGAATTCCACCCGTTCGGGCGGGCTGAGCGCTCGCGCCACGGTCAGGCGGCGGCGATGGATCCGCAGGCGAACCCGAGCCTCGTGCTCGCCTGGCTGATCGAGATCCACACCCGTGAAGGCGGTGGGCGAGGTCCAGACCACGCGGGCGCCCTTCTCGTCCTCACGGCTGACCGTGATCGACTGGGCGGTGACCCGCACCCGCTCCCTGCGTTCAGCCGCTTTGAAGCTGGCGTTGAGGGCCAACCAGATCGCCGCCACGTCCAGGCCCAGAAAAGGCAGCACCAGCGGCGCGCCCACCCCCAGCAGGAACACCGCGATCATCAGGTTGCAGGCGACGACGACGCCCAGCAACACGCGCAGCCCGCGCCGGCTGAGCGACCGGTTGGGCTTGATCAAGGCGTCCATGTAGAGCGGCGGGGCCATGACAAAGATTTAGGCGCGCGACACCGCCTTGGCGAGGGGTCCGCATCACGGCATGGTCATGGTAATGGCTCTTGTGAAAAAACCGGTCCGCAAACGCCCCGCCGCCAAGCGGATCTCGCCGGCCGAGTGCGAGCGCGTCGCCGTGCTGTTCGACCGCTTCGAGAGCCTGGAGCTGCGGCCCAAGACCGAGCTGAACTACAACAACGCCTATGAGCTGGTCACTTCGGTGGCCCTGTCGGCCCAGGCCACCGACGTCCAGGTCAACAAGGCCACCGGCCCGCTGTTCCAGGTCGCCGACAGCGCCGAGAAGATGCTCGAACTCGGCGAGGAAGGCCTGATCCGCTACATCGCCTCGATCGGTCTGTTCCGCACCAAGGCCAAGAACGTCATCGCCGCAGCCCACATCCTGATGGACCGCCACGGCGGCCAGGTGCCCCTGAACCGCGCCGACCTGGAAAGCCTGCCGGGCGTTGGCCGCAAGACCGCCAGCGTGGTGCTCAATGAGCTGGACATCGAGCCGGCCATCGCCGTCGATACCCACGTGTTCCGCGTCGCTCACCGGCTGAAGCTGTCAGCGGGCAAGACGCCCGACGCCGTCGAGATGGATCTGATGCGGATCGTGCCCGGGCCCTATCAGACCCGGGCCCATCACTGGATGATCCTGCACGGCCGCTATGTGTGCGTGGCGCGCAAGCCCAGGTGCGAGATCTGCAAGATCCGCGATCTGTGTCCTTCGCGGGAGCTGTTCCTGGGAGCGTAACCTCAAACTCCGCTCTTCCCGGCGAAGGCCGGGACCCAGATTCATCCCGAGCGTTTGGGGTGGATGCGCCACACGACCTTACGAACCGACTGACGTCCTGGGGTTCGATCTGGGCCCCGGCCTTCGCCGGGGAGAGCGGGAATTAAATGCTCTGAGGCCGCGCCGGGATTTCCAGCCCACGCTGCACCGCCGGCCGCGCCAGGCAGCGCTCCAGCCAGGCCGGAACGGACTTCAGGTCGACATAGTCGACCAGCTGGCCGGCGTCGTAGTAGCCGACCAGATTGCGCACCATGCCCAGCAGGGCGATATCGGCGATCGTGAAATCGGCGCCCATCATGAAATCGCGGCCGTTCAGGCGTTGTTCCAGAACCCCCAGCAGCCGCTTGCTCTCGGCGACGTAGCGGTCGCGCGGTCGCTTGTCCTCATAGTCCTTGCCGGCGAACTTGTGGAAAAAGCCCAGTTGCCCGAACATCGGTCCCACAGCGCCGACCTGGAAAAACACCCACTGGATCGTCTGATAGCGAAGCGCGGGATCGGCAGGCAGCAGCTGGCCGGTCTTCTCGGCCAGATACAGCAGGATCGCGCCAGACTCGAACAGGGCCAAAGCCTGGCCGCCCGGACCGTCGGGATCGATGATCGCCGGGATCTTGCCGTTGGGGTTCAGCGACAGATATTCGGGGATCCAGGTCTCGTTGGCGCCGATATCGATCAGGTGCGGCTCATACGGCAGGCCGATCTCTTCCAGCATGATCGACACCTTCACGCCGTTGGGCGTGGGCAGCGAATAGAGCTGAAGGCGATCAGGGTGTCTGGCGGGCCAGCGGCGGGTGATCGGGAAGGCGGAAAGATCGGACATCATGACTCCCTGGGTTGCGACCTAGATAGGCCCAAACAGCCGCGCCGTCAGGTCGCCTGCTAGAGCCGGGCCATCACCGCCGCCGCGAACGCCGCGCCGTCGTCATGGGCATGCTCCAGGAACAGGTCGGGCTCTATGACCTCCAGCTCCATCAGTTGCGGGGTATGGTCCAGGCCCCGGATCAGATCGATGCGGGCATAGGTCAGGGGCAGGCTGGCCGCCTCCAGCACCATGTGCGCCGCATGCAGGGCCTCGGGCTCGGGCGCAACGCCGGAAATCTGGCCGCCGAACTGCGGCTGCACCCGGAAGTCGCCGCCGGTCGCCACCTTGGAGACGGCGTGGCTGAACGCCCCGTCGAAAAAGAACAGCGACAGCTCGCCCTCTTCGGCCACCGCCGGCAGGAAAGGCTGGATCAGGGCCGCGCCGGGCGGGCCGCCTTCCAGCGTGCCGTGGCGCTTGAACCGGACGGTGTCCTGCGAACCCCCGGAAATCTGCGGCTTGACCACCACTTCGTCGACGCCAAACGCATCGAAGGCTGCGGCCAGGGCTTCAGGCGTCAGCCGATCATGGGCGTGGGTGGGGACCACCGGCGCGCCCTTGGCTTCCAGTTCGATCAGATAGGTCTTGGTGGTGTTCCAGCGCAGGGTCGGGACGGGATTGATCACCGGCACGCCCGCCGCCTCCAGGGCGTCCAGCTGGGAAAACCACTCGGGCTGACGCAGGTGATAGCCCCAGGCCAGCAAGGGCAGTACCAGCCGGGCAGAGTCCGGATCCACCGGATCGGTCCACGGCTGGCGCGTCACCGTCAGGCCATGTGCGCGCAGCGGCGCGGCAAGCCGCTCGAACAACCGCACGCCGGCGGCGGCATAGGCGGTGTTTTCCGAAGAGGGCGCCAGGATCAGGATATCAGCGGTCGTCGAAGTCATGCCCATGCGGTTAGAATGACGCACGTCCTACGGCAAGCCTCGCGTTGCCTTGACCGCACGCTTCCTTTACTTGCCGCCCCTTAGACGCTTTTCGCGCCCTGCACTTTCAAAGGCTTGCCGATCTCCATGACCGCTCTCTACGACGTCGCCGCCATCGGGAACGCCATCGTCGACGTCATCGCCCAGTGCGACGACGCCTTCCTCGCGCGCGAGGGCCTGGTGAAGGGCTCGATGGCCCTGATCGACGTGGCGCGCGCCTCCAGCCTGTATGACGTCATGGCGTCGGGCATCGAGGCTTCTGGCGGTTCAGCGGGCAATACCGTCGCCGGCGTCGCCAGCTTCGGCGGTCGTGGCGCCTTTATCGGCAAGGTCGCCGACGACCAACTGGGCCGCGTTTTCACCCACGACATGCGCGCCATCGGCGCCACCTTCACCACGCCGCCCCTGGCCGAAGGTCCCGCGACGGCCCAGAGCCTGATCAATGTCACCGCCGACGCCCAGCGCACGATGAGCACCTATCTGGGCGCCTGCGTCGAGCTGACCAGCGCCGACGTCGATCCCGCCATCATCGAAGCCGCTAAATATTCCTATCTCGAAGGCTATCTGTTCGACCCGCCCGAAGCCCGCCGCGCCTTCGCCAAGGCCGCCGCCCTGGCGCACGGCTCCAGCCGCCAGATCGCCATCACGCTTTCCGACAGCTTCGTGGTCGAGCGCCATCGCGCCGCCCTGCTGGGCTTCGTCGAAACCCAGTGCGACATCGTCTTCGCCAACGCCTCTGAAGTCTGCGCGATGTTCGAGACCGACGATTTCGACGCCGCCGTAAAGGCCCTGTCGGAGCGCGTCACCATCGCCGCCGTCACCCGCAGCGAACACGGCTCGGTCGTGGTCGCGGGCGGGCAGGTTCACGAAATCTCGGCCTATCCCGTGGAAAAAGTCGTGGACACCACGGGCGCGGGCGACCAATACGCGGCGGGTTTCCTCTATGGCCTCTCCCAGGGCCGCCCACTGCCGGTCTGCGGCCAGCTGGGCTCCCTGGCCGCCGCCGAGGTAATCGCCCACTACGGTCCGCGCCCGCAGGTCAGCCTGCGGGACCTCGCGGCCCAAAACGGACTCTAAGGAAGACCATGGCCCGCACCGCTGAAGTGGTCCGCGAGACGAAGGAGACCCAGATCCGGGTCTGGATCGATCTCGACGGGACCGGCGTCTCGACGATCTCCACCGGCATTGGTTTCTACGACCATATGCTGGAGAGCTTCGCGCGCCACGGCGGCTTCGACCTCAAGGTCGAGACCAAGGGCGACCTGCACATCGACATGCACCACACGGTGGAAGACACCGGCATCGTGCTGGGCCTGGCCGTGAACAAGGCGCTGGAAGGCTTCAAGGGCATCCGCCGCTTCGGCCACGCCTATATCCCGATGGACGAGACCCTGACGCGCTGCGCCATCGACCTGTCCAACCGGCCCTATCTGATCTGGAAGGTCGATTTCAAGCGGCCCAAGGTCGGCGAGATGGACACCGAGCTCTTCAAGGAGTTCCACCACGCGTTCGCGATGAACTGCGGGGCCTGCGTGCATCTGGAAACCCTGTACGGCGACAATACCCACCACGTCGCCGAGAGCGGGTTCAAGGCCCTGGCCCGGGCGCTGCGTCAGGCGGTCGAGATCGACCCCAAGACCGGCGGCCAGGCTCCCTCCACCAAGGGCGTGCTGTAGGAAACTCTCCCATGCAGACCGTCGCCCTGATCGATTACGGGTCGGGCAACCTGCGTTCGGCTCAAAAGGCCCTGCGTGAGGCGGCCCGTCGCCGGGGAATCGCCGCTGACATCGTTGTCACCGCCGATCCCGATATTGTCGCCAACGCCGACCGGGTGGTGCTGCCTGGCGTGGGGGCGTTCGCCTCGTGCCGCGCCGGCCTGGACGCCTCGGGCGTCTATGAGGCCATGAACGCCGCCGTCCACGGCAAGGGCGCGCCGTTCCTGGGCATCTGCGTCGGTCATCAGCTGCTGGCCACACGCGGCCTGGAATTCGGCGTCACGCCGGGCCTGGACTGGATCGCCGGAGAGGTCAGGAAACTGGCGCCCAGCGACCCCAGCCTGACCATTCCGCACATGGGCTGGAACGCGATCAAACTGACGCGTGATCACCCATTGTTTTCGGGCGTCGCCGACGGCGCCCACATGTACTACGCCAACTCCTTCGCCCTGACGCCGACCGATCCGGCCGATGTCCTGGCGACCACAGACCACGGCGGCCCGTTCACGGCGGCGGTGGTCAAGGACAATGTGGCCGGCGTACAGTTTCACCCCGAGAAATCTCAAGCCGCAGGTCTTTCCCTGCTCGCCAACTTCCTGGAATGGCGCCCATGATCCTCTATCCCGCCATCGACCTGAAGGACGGCCAGTGCGTGCGCCTGCTGCACGGCGACATGGAGAAGGCCACGGTCTTCAACACCTCGCCCGCCGATCAGGCCGAACGCTTCGTCAAGGACGGCTTCTCGTGGCTGCACGTGGTCGACCTGAACGGGGCCATCGAGGGCAAGTCGGTCAATACGGCCGCCGTGCAGTCAATCCTGGAATCGATCTCGATCCCCGTGCAGCTGGGCGGCGGCATCCGCACCCTGGAAGGCATCGAGGCCTGGATCGAGGCCGGCGTCAGCCGGGTGATCCTGGGCACCATCGCCGTGCATGATCCCGAACTGGTCAAGAAGGCCGCGCGCCTGTGGCCCGAACAGATCGCCGTGGCCGTCGACGTGCGCGACGGCAAGGTGGCGATCGACGGCTGGACGGGTCTGTCCGAGCTCTCCGCCATCGACCTGTCGCGCCGCTTCGAGGACGCCGGCGTGGCGGCCCTGATCATCACCGACATCAGCCGCGACGGCGCCCTGACCGGCGTCAATGTCGAGGGCGTGGGCGAGCTGGCCGACGCGGTCTCGATCCCCGTCATCGCCTCGGGCGGCGTCGCCGCCGTGGCCGATATCGAGCGCCTGAAGGCCCGCAAGGGCGTCAAGATCGCCGGCGCCATACTGGGCCGTTCGCTTTACGCCGGGACCATCCAGCCGGCCGAGGCCCTGACGGTGGCGGCGGCCTGATGCTGAAGACCCGGATCATTCCCTGCCTCGACGTGAAGGACGGGCGGGTGGTCAAGGGCGTCAATTTCGTGGCCCTGCGCGACGCCGGCGATCCGGTGGAGCAGGCGCGAGCCTATGACGCGGCCGGGGCCGACGAGCTGATGTTCCTGGACATCACCGCCTCCAGCGAAGGCCGCGGCCTGATCCTGGACGTGATTTCCCGCACCGCCGAGGTCTGTTTCATGCCGGTTTCGGTCGGCGGCGGCGTGCGCGAGGTGGCCGACATGCGCCGCCTGCTGCTGGCCGGGGCCGACAAGGTCTCGACCAACACGGCTGCGGTCGAAAATCCCGACCTGATCGCCGCCGGCGCGGACGCCTTCGGGGCCCAGTGCGTGGTCGTGGCCATCGACGCCAAGCTGCGCGAAGACGGATCGGGCTGGAACGTCTGGACCTATGGCGGCCGCAGAGACACCGGCCTGGACGTCGTCGACTGGGCCGCCAAGGTGGTCGAGCGCGGCGCGGGCGAGATCCTGCTGACCTCGATGGACCGCGACGGCGCCAAGATCGGCTACGACATCCCCCTGCTGAAGGCCGTGACCGGCGCGGTTTCGGTGCCCGTGATCGCCTCGGGCGGGGCCGGCAAGACCGAGCATCTGGTTGAAGCCGCCCGCGACGGCCACGCCGCCGCCGTGCTGGCCGCCTCGATCTTCCACTTTGGCGAAATCAGCATCGGCGAGGCCAAGCGGGCCATGGCCGACGCCGGCATCCCCGTGCGCCTGGACGACCTGCAGGGCGCGGCATGAGCCGGCTGTTCGAAACCCTTGAGCGCCTGGCCGCCACCATCGACAGCCGCAAGGGCGGTGATCCGGCCGCGTCCTACACCGCCAGGCTGCTGGCCGATCCCAAGCTGGCCGCCAAGAAGCTGGGCGAGGAAGCCGTCGAGACGGTGATCGCCGCCGTCGCCCAGGGACCGGACGAGCTCGCCAGCGAAAGCGCCGACCTGCTGTATCACTGGCTGGTTCTGCTGGCGGCTTCAGGAGTGTCGCTCGACGCGGTGGCCGACAAGCTGGCGGCGCGTGAGGGGACTTCCGGGATCGCCGAAAAGGCTTCGCGCCAAACCCCATAGCTTCAGCGTCGCGATCACGCCCTGTCGCCGGCTTGATCCAGCGCAATGCCGTCTCTCCGCACTCTGGGAACAGTACCGCAAGGCAGCGCCGACAGCGGCGCTATGAGGCCGCCATGCGAGACTTGAACCGACCGGCGTTCATCCCCGGCGCGGCCGTCATCCGCCGGATTTCGAGACTTTCCCCGGGCCCAGGCCGAGGCTGAGCCCTTGTCCGCAAAGCCGGAACTCCTGCTGCGTGAAGTCCTGCCGTTTTTCCTGGGACTGGCGGCCCTCCTCCTCGCAACCCTTCTGATTGACGCCCTGTTGCACCTGGTCGATGCGGTGTGGATCGGCCGGTATCTGGGGATACCGGGCGTCCTGCTGATCCTGGTCTCGTTGAGACATTCGCTGCGCAAGCGGGGCATCCTCAAGACCGGCGACCCCGTGCGTCTGCTGCGCCTGCACGAAGGGCTGGCCTGGGCGGGGTCCTTGCTGGTGCTTGTCCATGCCGGCATCCACTTCAACGCCGTCCTGGCGTGGCTGGCCGTGGTCGCCATGCTGATCAACATCGCCAGCGGCCTGACCGGAAAGTACCTGCTCCGCCGCGCCCAAACCCGGCTCAAGGCGGCGCGAACGGAACTGAAGGCCGAGGGGGTTTCCGACCTCGAGGTCAGCGCGCGACTTCACAACGACAGCCTGGCCGTCGATGTGATGAGAACCTGGCGCAAGGTGCATCTGCCGATCGCCCTGGTCTTCGCCACCCTCGCCCTGGCGCATATCAGCGCCATTTTTATCCTTTGGGGCTGGAAATGACGCCGCGATGGGTCTGGATCCGCATCGGTGTCGGTCTGGCCACGATCATCGCCCTGATCTTCGTTTTCCCGCACCAGATGGTGAGCCCCGGCGACCTCAAACCCGCCCATGCGGCCCTGCAACAGAACTGCTTTGCCTGTCATGCGCCCCTGGCTGGCGCATCGGCCGAACGCTGCGTGGCCTGCCACGCGGTGGCCGACATCGGCCGGCGCACGACCCTGGGGGAACTGATCAAGCGCCCCGTGTCACGGCCGCCTTTTCATCAGACCCTGATCTCGCAGGACTGCATGGCCTGTCACACCGATCACCCAAGGCCCCGGCTGACGCGCAATCTTGCCCGTCCGTTTGACCATGACCTGTTGCAGCCCCAGGCGCGGGCCGCCTGTTCAACCTGCCATAGCGCGCCGGCCGCCGACTTTCATCGCGGCGTGGCCTTACCCTGCAGCCAGTGCCACGGCGTCCAGGCCTGGAAACCCGCCACCTTTGATCACAGCCGCTACTTCAAGCTGGCGGGCCCACATGATGCGCCCTGTTCGACCTGTCATGTCGGCGGGAACCTGCAGACCTTCACCTGTTTTGGCTGCCATGCCCACCAGCCCGGGCAGATCGAGGCCGAGCATCGGGAAGAAGGGATCCGCAACATCCAGAACTGCGTCCGTTGCCACCGCAGCGCCGACGGCGAGGGCGGTCAAGGTGGTGAGCGAGAAAACTGAGCGCGCGCCCTAGGTCCGCCGCTTCAGCGCCACGTAAAGCGCCCCCTCGCCACCGTGCCGTTGGTCGGCTTGCGACACGCCGGCGATCATCTCGCGCAGGGCTGGTGAGGCAAGCCATTCCGGCGTGCGCTTCTTCAGCACGCCATGGCCGATCTTGCCCTTGCCGGTGATGATCAGCACGGCGCGATGCCCGTCGGCATAGGCGCGACGGATGAAGCCCTCCAGGGCCGGTCGGGCCTGCTCCTGGTCAAAGCCGTGCATGTCCAGCCGCGCGCCGATCGGATCGTGTTCCTTGATCAGGCGCTTGCGGCGATTGGGCTCGATATGGCCGGGCGCCGATTTCGGGGCTCTGACCGGGGCGGGCCGGATCTCGGACGGATCGATGCGCAGCGGCGCGATCGAGGCCAGGTGCGTGGGCTGAACCTTCGCGGCCTTGGGAGCCTTGACCGGCCTGATCTTGACCTTGGCCCGCATCTTCAACGGCTTGTCGCCCGGCAGCGCGTGCACGGTATCGGCCACCATGCCCCACAGGCGCAGTTCTTCCGGTCGCGGCGGCCGTTTCATGGCTCAGGACTTCGGTATCGGAACCAGGCGGTACATCCGCAGGTCATGGCGCACGCGGCCCGCCTCCACGCCTGCGCTGGAACCGCTGCCTGTATAGAGATCGGCGCGAACCTCGCCCTTGATCGCGCCGCCCACGTCCAGCGCCACGGCCAGGCGGCGATAGGCGGGGAAGGCGCCGGCCAGCTTGGGCGCCGCAGCGTCCAGCCAGTAGAGGCCGCCCATGGCGTGGCGGCTGGGATCGACGGCGATGGCCCGGCCCGCCGGCAGGGGTATGCCAGCCGAGCCCACGGCTTCCTTACCGTCGTCTTCCGACAGCTTGAAGAAGATGTAGCGCGGGTTCAGCTGCATGATCTCGTCGGCCTTGGGCCCGCGATTGTCGGCCAGCCAGGTGCGGATCGCATCGCCCGAGGTGTTGTTGTCGGCCAGCAGGCCTCGATCGCGCATGGCCGTAGCGATGCCGACGAAGGGCTTGCCGTTGCCGCCGGCGAAGGCGGCCCGCAGGCGGCGACCATCGGGCATGACCAGGATGCCCGAGCCCTGGATCTGTAGGAAGAACAGCTCTTCAGGGCGCATCCAGGCCAAGGGCTTGTCAGCGGGCGAGGCCTCGATGGCCTTGCGGTCCGGATAGGGCTCAAACTTGCCGGCCTTGACCCGGCCGGTGACCTTCTTGCCGGCGAAGCTGGGCTCGAAGGCGCCCAGGTCCAGCATCACCAGATCGGAGGGCACGCCGCGCACCGGAGCGCTGAACTCGTCGGAACGCGACATCTGGGCATCGTATTTCGGGGCGAAATAGGCGGTCAGCAGGCCCTGGTCGCCCACGGCCTGGGGCCGGAAATTGGCTTCCAGGAACAGGCGGGCGCCCCAGTCGTCGCGCGGGCCATCCGTACGGGCCAGGCGGCAGACACGGGCCATCTCCTGGTCGCGGGCCACGCCGCAGCCGGCGCGGAAGGCGTCCAGGGCGGCAAGGTGATCTTCCTCGGACCAGCCGGCCAGGGTGTTGAAACCCAGAACCGGAGCGCCGGGAGTCTCTGGAACGGTCGGGCTGACCGGCGGGGCGATCGGGCCGGTCGCGATCGGCGGCGGCGTGGTGGTCGTACAGGCCGCCAGGGTCAGCGAAGCCAGGACGGCGATCAGGCCAAGGCGCGACATCAGGCTTCGGCGGCTGCGACGTGGACCAGGGTCCAGTTGGGATTGGCCGACTTCAGGTCGCGCTCGAAGGTCCACAGCTCGGCGGTGCGGCGGTCATCGACGGCTTCACCCTCGGCGCTGGTGGTGCGGGCGCGCACCTCGGCCAGGATACGCACCGTAGCGCGGGCGGTGTCGCCGACGACGGCGACATTGTCGAGGTCGACGCGCGGCGGCGTCATGATCTCGACCTTTTCCGACCGGCCTTCGCCTTCGCGCGCCACGATGGCCGCCTCGAAATTGGCCATGACGTCGTCGGCCAGCAGCGGCTTGAGCGTTTCGCGGTCGCCGGCGGCGAACGCCGTGACGATCATCTCATAGGCCGAGCGGGCCCCGCTCAGAAAATGGCTGGTGTTGAAGTCGGGCTGGCGCGCGCGCAGAGCGGCGACGCCCTCCAGTGGGCCCGCGACCATGGCTTCGGCGGGACCGGCCGGGGCCGGAACCGTCTTGGCCAGGGCGGGCGCGTCCTCAGGCTGACGCCCGACGCGACGCCCAAGCGTGGCGTAGAGCTGGTAGAGAACGACAGCGGCAATAACCGCGAGAACGAGAATTTGAATTAGCACTTGGGTATCCGCGTCTGCGTCGACAGGCTGGTCGCCCTGTCTATATAGGCGAGGCGAGCTCTCCCGTCAGGCGCCTGGCGTTGCACCAGGGCCCTCCGCGTGTTAGCAGCGCCGCTCTCTCCTAGCGGCCTTTCTAGCGGCCGAGTACGGATTTATTCCTAATGACCGACACGACCGCCGCCCCCGAGGGCGCCCAGGACGATAACGCGGCCGCTCAATCGGGCATCCGCATCATGGCCCAGTTCATCCGCGACTTCTCGTTCGAGAGCCCGCTGGCGCCCGACAGCCTCCGTTCGGGCACAGCCCAGCCGGCCATCGACATGGGCGTTGAAATGAACGCCCGCGGTCGCACCGACGGCCTGTTCGAGGTGGATCTGAAGCTTTCGGCCCGCGCCACCCGCGACGACCAGCCGGTGTTCCATGTGGAAGTCGTCTATGGCGGCCTGTTCCACATCGCCGGCGTGGCGGAAGCGGCCCTCGAAGAAGTGCTGCTGATCGAGTGCCCGCGCTTCCTGTTCCCGTTCGCCCGCCGGGTGATCGCCGACATCACCAGCGAAGGCGGTTTCCCGCCCTTCCTGATCGACCCGATCGACTTCGGCGGCGTCTATGCCGCCCGCAAGGCCCAGGCCGAGAGCGTGGTGATCGGCAACGCCTGAGGCGTTTTCGATCCGGTAGATTTGAGAAACCCCGGCGCAGCGATGCGGCCGGGGTTTTTCTTTTCTATCGCGACCTCTGTCGTTACGGCTGCAGCCGATACCCGCCCATTTCGGTGATCAGGATCTTGGCCATGGCCGGATCGGGCTCGATCTTCTGGCGCAGGCGATAGACGTGGGTTTCCAGGGTGTGGGTGGTGACCCCGGCGTTGTAGCCCCAGACCTCGGTCAGCAGCTCCTCGCGCGACACGGGCTTTGAACCGGCGCGATAGAGGTATTTCAGGATGTTGGTTTCCTTCTCGGTCAACCGAACCTTTTTCTGCTTCTCGTCGACCAGCAGCTTGGCCGAAGGGCGGAATTCGTAGGGACCGATGCGGAACAGGGCGTCTTCCGAGGCCTCGTAGCTGCGCAGCTGGGCACGGATGCGGGCCAGCAGCACGCCGAAGCGGAAGGGCTTGGTCACATAGTCGTTGGCGCCCGATTCCAGGCCCAGAATGGTGTCGCTGTCGCTGGCGGCCGCTGTCAGCATGATCACCGGGGCCATCACCCCGTTCTTGCGCATCAGCCGGCAGGCCTCGCGGCCGTCCATGTCGGGCAAATCAACGTCCAGCAGGACGAGATCCGGCTTGATCTCGCGCGCCATGCGCACGCCCTCGCCGGCCGTGGCCGCCTCGGCCACCGCGAACTCTTCGTGCAGGGCGAGCTGTTCGGCCAGCGCGCCGCGCAGGTCGTCATCGTCGTCGATCAGCAGAAGGGTCTTGCGTTGCGCCATGGGCCGGAACATGCACCGGTGCGGCCCCTGGCGACAACCCTTGGGAGCGGAGAAGCCGACAATGATCTTCAGGGCCCGCCCCGACGGCCAGATTGACGTCAACGGACGCACCGTCCGATGCGCCCTGGGCAAGGCCGGCGTCATCGCCGCCGCCGACAAGCGCGAGGGCGATAACAGGAGCCCCGTGGGCGTCTGGATCATCCGGCGCGTGCTCTATCGCCCAGATGTCTATCCGAACGGTCCAACCACCGCCCTGCCCGTCGAGGCGATGGCCCCTGACGACGGCTGGTGCGACGCGCCGGGCGACCCGGCCTACAATAGACCGGTCAAGCTGCCCTATCCCGCCAGCGCCGAGCGGCTGTGGCGAGACGACCCTGTCTACGACCTGGTCGGGATCCTGGCTCACAATGACGATCCGCCGGTTCCGGGGATGGGCTCGGCGATCTTTCTGCACCTGGCGCGCGAGGACTATTCCGGCACCGAAGGCTGCGTGGCCCTGGCCCGCGAGGATCTTGAGGCCCTGCTGGCGATGGCCGGGCCGGGCGACGCGATCGAAATTTCTCTCTAAACCGCTCTCCCCGGCGAAAGCCGGGCCCAGATCCAGCCTGAGCGTCTGAAGATGACGCGCCTTCGCGCTTCGCCAGACCTTGAACCGCCATGGGTTCGATCTGGACCCCGGCTTTCGCCGGGGAGAGCGGAAGATTTTTAGCTCCGAACCCCGAAGATCGCCGAGCCCACCCGCACAGAGGTCGCGCCCTGGGCGATGGCGATCTCGAAGTCGTCGCTCATGCCCATCGACAGCTTTTCGACGCCGTTTCGCCGGGCGATCTCCCGCAGGGCCGCGAAATGCGGCGCCGGGTCGCCTTCAGCGGGCGGGATGCACATCAGCCCCTCGAGGGTCAGGCCCAGTTCGCGGCAAAGGGCGATGAAACCGTCGGCCTCTGAGGGCGCCACGCCGGCTTTCTGCGGTTCCTGCCCGATATTGACCTGCACATAGAGGCGCGGCGCCTTGCCCTGTCGGCGGATTTCGTCGGCCAGGGCCCTGGCCAGCTTCTCGCGGTCCACGGTTTCGATCACGTCGAAGAAGCCCACCGCATCGCGCACCTTATTGGTCTGCAGCGGCCCGATCAGATGCAACTCGACCCCGTCGCGATGCGGCGCCCACCGCTCCATCGCCTCCTGGACGCGATTTTCCCCGAACACCCGCTGGTCAGCGGCCAGAACCGGGGCGATATGGTCCCAGGGCTGGGTCTTGGACACCGCCACCAGCGTGACCGAGCCCGGCGCGCGACCGGCCGCGATCTCGGCGGCGGCGATACGGGCGCGGATTGAGGCCAATGCACTGTCTTGGGGGGCGTCGGGCATGCAGGAGATCGCTTGAAACCGATGGATGAGCTGAAAGCCCTGTCTAGGACGGCCATGACCTTCGCGCCAAGGACGGCGCGCGGTTTAGCCCTGCCCAGCCTGCTTTTCTTCACCGATCCCGCGCGGGTTCCAGACCCCGAAGCCGTCGCCGAAAGCCTGCCGCGCGGCGCGGGGGTGGTGTTTCGGGCCTTCGGCGCGGCGGACGCTGTGGCCCGGGGACTGAGCCTGCGCGCCATCGCCGACCGCTGCGGCCTGGTTCTGCTGGCCGGCGCGGACGAGGCTCTGGCCCGGTCCATTGGCGCCGATGGCCTGCATCTGCCGCAAAGAACCAGAGAGACCGCGTCGCTTCTGCGCGCAAGGCAGCCGGACTGGTTGATCACGATCGCGGCTCACGACCGCGAGGCCGTCATGGCCGCCAGCGCTCTGGGAGCCGACGCCCTGGTCGTGTCGCCGGTCTTTGAGAGCAACAGCCCGTCAGCGGGGACGCCGCTAGGTGTCGAGGGCCTGAGCGCTCTGGTCTCAGCGACGGACACGCCGGTTTACGCCCTGGGCGGAATCCGGGCGGCGACGGTGGAAGGCTTGAAAAACACGGGGATCGTCGGCCTGGCGGCCGTGGAAGCGTTCTTGTCCTAGAACTTGAACGCGGTTTCCAGGCGAACGCGGGGCGCGGGCTCGACCGGCTCGGCCTTGCGGGCGGCCAGGGCCGGGTTGTTGTCGCCCAGGGCGACGGCGCCGCCGACGCGAATGGACGGCGTAAGCTTGAAATAGGCGCCGGCTTCGACGTCCTTCAGCTCCATCTCACGGCCGACGGGCTGGTCAAGGCCAAGCTTGAGGCCCCATTTGCCCTTCTTGGCGTCCCACTGCAGGGTTTTCTTGGAGTCCCGGGGGCTGAACACGCCCTTGGGATTGCTGGTGAAGTCGCTTTTGACCGTAAAATCAGGCGTGGCGGAGCGCGTCTTGATCTGAGCGTGAGCGATCGTCGCCGATCCCGTGAGGATCAGCGCAGCTGCGCTTGCCGTAATAAAACGCGTCGCGGTCATCGCTACTCGTTACCTGTCCCAAACCCCACGTCCTCCCATGTAGGAGGATGCGCCCTTATTATCGATTAAAGGCTTGGGTAGAACGTGGTCAACCGGCGTTTGGTCGCAGGATACCGCTGTAGTCGCGATTCAGACGGCGCCTGTGGCGGACCGGTCACGCGATTCCTGTTTTGAGGCAGCGCGGCCATGCTATAGACCGGCCTCCGGCTGCGGGGGCGCGCCACAGTGCGCGATCGCGCCGGCGAGATATTGGAGCGAGGTACTATGGCGTTTGAGCGTGGGTCGGTTTTGCGCGGCGTCGCCGCTGGCGTACTGGCGCTGTCGGTTTTGGGCGTATCCGCCTGCGGCAGCACCAAGGGTCCCAAGGTTTTCTCCACCGTCTCGGATGACGGCGGCGGCTTCAATCCGTTCAAGGGCTTGGGCGGCGGCGGCAAGGCCCCGGCCAGCGAAGGCTCGATCGGCGTAAACGGCTATCTGTGGCGGGCCACGCTCGACACCCTGGCCTTCATGCCCCTGGCCTCGGCCGACCCTTACGGCGGCGTGATCGTCACCGACTGGTACGTGAACCCGGAAAAGCCTGACGAGCGCTTCAAGGCGACCGTCTACATCCTCGACACCCGCCTTCGCGCCGACGGCCTGAACGTCAACGTGTTCAAGCAGTCCAAGGACGCGGCCGGAGGCTGGACCGATACGCCCACCGCCGACCAGACGGCGACCGACATTGAGAACGCGATCCTGACCCGCGCGCGTCAGCTTCGGCTTTCGAACATCAAGGGCTAAGCCCCGGCGGGTCTTCGTCGTTCGCGGCGAAGACCCCGACCGCCGCACTTTCAGCGCGCTCCGGCCGCGAAACCGCATATATGTCTCGCGGACGCGCCTTTTGGGGCGCCCTTCCGCCTAATCTAGACATCTGGTTTCCATGGCCCGCTACAATCCCAAAGACACCGAGCCCAAATGGCGCAGCGCCTGGGCCAAAGCCGACGTCTTCAAGACGGCGGACATCTCGGATGGGCGGCCGAAATATTATGTGCTCGAGATGTTCCCATATCCATCCGGGCGCATCCACATGGGCCATGTGCGCAACTACGCCATGGGCGACGTCGTGGCCCGCTACAAGCGCGCCCAGGGGTTCTCGGTGCTGCACCCGATGGGCTGGGACGCTTTTGGCATGCCGGCCGAGAACGCCGCCATGGAGCGCGGTGTTCACCCCAAGGGCTGGACCTACGACAACATCGCCGCCATGCGCGAGCAGCTGAAGGCCCTGGGCCTGTCGATCGACTGGTCGCGCGAGTTCGCCACCTGTGACCCCGAATATTACGGCAAGCAGCAGGCCTGGTTCCTGAAGCTGCTGAAGCGCGGCCTCGTTTATCGCAAGGAAGCCTCGGTCAACTGGGATCCGGTCGACATGACCGTCCTGGCCAATGAGCAGGTCATCGACGGCAAGGGCTGGCGCTCGGGCGCGCCGGTCGAAAAGCGCAAGCTGACCCAGTGGTTCCTGCGCATCACCGACTATGCCGACGCCCTGATCGATGGCCTGAAAACCCTGGATCGCTGGCCTGAAAAGGTCCGCATCATGCAGGAGAACTGGATCGGCCGGTCCAAGGGCCTGCGCTTCACCTTCAAGTTCGCGGGCGAGGCCCCAGCCGGCCATGACGCCGGACTGGAGGTCTACACTACCCGTCCCGACACCCTTTTCGGGGCCAGCTTCGTGGGCATCGCCCCCGAGCACCCGCTGGCCGAACAACTGGCGGCCGGCAATCCCGACCTGCAGGCCTTCATCGCCGAATGCCGCAAGGGCGGCACCTCGGAGGCCGATATCGAGGGCGCCGAGAAGCTGGGCCGCGACACCGGCCTGCGCGTGGTCCACCCGCTGGACCCGACCCTCACCCTGCCCGTCTGGATCGCCAACTTCATCCTGATGGACTACGGCACCGGCGCCATCTTCGCCTGCCCGGCCCACGACCAGCGCGACCTGGACTTCGCCCGCAAGTACGACCTGCCGGTTTTGCCGGTGGTTCTGCCGCCCGGCGAGGATCCGGCGACCTTCACGGTCGCCAAGGAGGCCTATGTCGGCCCCGGTTCGATCTACAAGTCGGACTTCCTGGACGGGATGGACATCGAGTCCGCCAAGTCCGAGGTCGTCGCCCGCATCGAGGCCCAGGACCAGGGCCAGGGCGCGACGGTCTACCGCCTGCGCGACTGGGGCGTCAGCCGCCAGCGCTACTGGGGTTGCCCGATCCCGATCATCCACTGCGAGACCTGCGGTCCCGTCCCCGTGCCGGAAGACCAGCTGCCGGTGGTGCTGCCCGACGACGTCACCTTCGAGGCCGACAAGCCGGGCAATCCGCTGGTTCGTCACCCGACCTGGAAGCACACGACCTGTCCGTCGTGCGGGGCCCCGGCCCAGCGCGAGACCGACACGCTGGACACCTTCATGGACAGCAGCTGGTATTTCGCGCGCTTCGCCAATCCCGACGCGGCCGAGTGCATCGACAAGGCTTCTGCTGATCACTGGATGCCGGTCGACCAGTATATCGGCGGCGTCGAGCACGCGATCCTGCACCTGCTGTACGCCCGCTTCATCACCCGCGCCCTGAAGGACGAGGGCCTGTTGTCGGTCGAAGAGCCGTTCGCGGGCCTGTTCACGCAAGGCATGGTCACCCACGAGGCCTACAAGAACGTCGCCGGCGAGTGGGTTGAGCCCTCCGACGTCATCATCACTGCGGAAGATAACAGCCGCACCGCCAAGCACGCCGTGACGGGCGAGCCGATCTCCATCGGCGACATCGAGAAGATGTCGAAATCGAAGAAGAACGTCGTCGCGCCCGAAGATATCTTCGAGGCTTACGGCGTCGACGCCGCGCGCCTGTTCGTGATGAGCGACAGCCCGCCTGAGCGCGACGTGCAGTGGACCAATTCCGGCGTCGAAGGCTCCTGGCGCTTCACCCACCGCCTGTGGAACGAGTTCGACAGCCAGCCGGCCGGCGATTTCGCCCATGACGCCGGCGACGAGGCCGCCATGGCCCTGCGCAAGTCGGCTCACAAGCTGATCGGCTTCGTCACCGACAGCATCGACGGCTTCCGCTTCAACAGCGGCGTGGCGCGCCTGTACGAGTTCCTGAACGCCCTGAAGGCCGCTCCGGCAGAGGCAGCCTCACAAGCTGTGCTGGCGGCCCGCAAGGAGGCCCTGCACATCCTGGCGCGCCTGGTCGCCCCGTTCACGCCTCACCTGGCCGAGGAAGCTTGGGCCAGCCTGGGCGGCGAAGGTCTGGTGGTCGACGCGCCCTGGCCCAAGGCCGACCCGGCCCTGGCCGCCGACGACGAACGCGTGCTGCCGATCCAGATCAACGGCAAGCGTCGCGGCGAGATCAAGGTCAAGGCCGGCCTTTCGGAAGCCGAAGTCGAAAAGATCGCGCTGGCCGATCCGGCCGTTCTGGCCCACCTTGAGGGGGTCACGGTCCGCAAGGTGATCGTGGTCAAGGACCGTATCGTCAACATCGTGGCCAACTGACCGATGAAACGCATTTTCCTGGTTGGCGCGCTCGCCGTCTCCACCCTCGGCCTCTCGGCCTGCGGGTTCACGCCGCTCTATGCGACGCCTGGCGTCACGCCGGGCCTGGCCTCGATCGAGACGGTCGCCCCCGATGGCCGCGCCGGCTTCCTGCTGCGCGAGCAGCTGGATGACGCCTTTGTCCATAGTGGCGATGCGCCTTCGGCCTATCGCCTGACCCTGGCGATCAACGAGCAGCGCTATGCGCGCGGCGTGCGGGTCGACAATGTCGCCAACCGCTACGAACTGCGGATGGTGGTCAACTGGCGCCTGCTGGACGGCAAGACCGGCGCCGAGGTCCGCAAGGGCCGTAGCGAGGCCGCCGTGACCTACGACTCGGCCGACCAGCCCTATGCCGCCATCGCCGCCCAGAACGACGGCCAGGAACGCGCCGCCGCCGAGGTGGCCCGCAATATCCAGCTGGATCTCGCCGCCTGGATGGCCGGCGGCCGCAAGGCCAAGACCTGACGCTGCTGCTGAAGGCCTGACGCCATGATCCTGTCCAAGCGGCCGGACGTCGAACGCTTCCTGAAGGATCCGGCCCCGGAGATCCGCGCCGTGGTGATCTATGGCAAGGATCGCGGCGTCGTGCGCGATCGCGCCGACCAGCTGGCCAAGCGCCTGTTCGCGCGGCCCGATGATCCCTTCGACACCGCCCAGCTGACCGAAAGCGACGTCGAGTCCCATCCCGGCAAGCTGGAGGAAGAGCTCTCCGCCCTGTCGATGATGGGCGGCCGCCGACTGGTGCGCCTGCGCCTGACCGGCGAGAAGGCCGGACCTGACAAGGCCACGGCCGAGGCCCTGACCCGCCATGTCGACGGCCAGCTCAATCCCGAGGCCTTGTTCATCGTCGAGGCCGGGGCGCTGGGCCGCGACTCGACCCTGCGCAAGGTCGGCGAGAAGGCCAGCGGCTGCGCCGTCATCCCTTGCTACGAGGACGAGGCCGGCGACATGGCCCGCCTGGCCCGCGAGACGCTGGCCAAGGACAAGGTCAGCCTGAACAGCGAAGCCCTCGACCTGTTTGTTTCACGACTGCCCAAGGAACGCGGCGTAGCGCGGATGGAGATCGAGCGCCTGATCTTGTTCCTGGGCCCCGGCAGCGGCGTCAACGCCACGGCGGCCGACCTGACCGACTTTCTGGGGGTCGAGCCCGAGGCCTCGCTGGGCGACGCCGCCATCGACGCCTTTGGCGGTCGCCTCGGCGCCGCCCAAGCCGGCCTGCGTCGCGCCGCGGCGGAAGGCGAAGGCGGACCGGCTGCAGTGCGGGCCATGGGCTACCACCTGGGACGCCTGCGTCGCACCCTGACCCTGCACAAGAACGGCATCGACCTGACGGCGGCCGCCAAGGCCTCCGGCGTGTTCTGGAAACAGGAGCGCGAGTTCCTGCGCCAGGCCCGCGCCTGGACCCTGGAGCTGCTGCTCGACATCCAGGGCGAAATCCTCAACGCCGACCGGGCCTGCAAGACCTCCGGCTCGCCCGACCAGCTGATTTCCGAGCGCCTGGCCCTGATGATCGCCGGTCGCGCGCGCCGACTGGGTCTTTAGGCCGAAAACCCCGAAATCAGGGCGTTTGCTCGCCTGTGGATGACTTTCGGGAAAGCCTTGTCGAACAGGGCCTTACACGGATTATCGCCGAATCCGCCTTCGTCTCACGAAAACGGCGCCTCCCCGAGTACGGAAAGGCGCCGTTCTGTGCGCGACAGAGGCTGTTCAAAAAGTGTGAGTTCACACCCTTCGAAACTACATTGCGTGCGGTCGGTCAGACTCCGCGCGTCAGCCGGTTGCAGAGGTCGTCCAGCTGCTCGAGCGTCGCATAGCGGATGGTCAGCTGGCCGGCGCCGTCGCGATGATCGATGACCACGTCGAGGCCCAGCACCGACGACAGGTCGGACTCCAGGGCCTGGGTGTCGGTGTCCTTGACCTTGGCCGGGCGGCCACCCTTGTTCTTGGACGGACGGGCGTCGGGCGTCTTGCGGGCCAGGGCTTCAGTGTCGCGCACCGACAGGCCCCTGCCGATAATCTCGCGCGCCAGGGCGGCGGGGTCCTCGGCGGCCGCGATGGCGCGGGCATGACCGGCCGACAGCTCGCCGCTGACCAGGTGTTCCTGCACTTCGTCAGGCAGGGCCAGCAGTCGCATGGTGTTGGCGACGTGGCTGCGGCTCTTGCCGATGGTCTGGGCGATGTTCTCCTGAGTGCGGTCGAACTTGTCCATCAGCATGCGATAGGACAGCGCCTCCTCCAGGATATTGAGGTCCGAGCGCTGGACGTTTTCGATGATGCCAATCTCGAGGACGGCCAGGTCATCCAGTTCGCGAACCAGGATCGGCACGCTGCGCAGGCCCGCCCGCTGGGCCGCACGCCAGCGGCGCTCGCCGGCGACGATCTGGTATTCGCCTTCGGCGCCCGGCGCCGGACGGACCAGGATCGGCTGCAGGATGCCCTTCTCGCGGATCGAATTGGACAGTTCGACCAGATCATCCTCGCGGAAGGTGCGCCGCGGCTGGTCTGGATTTCGGCGCAACAGCTCGATGGGGGCCTCATTGGCCCCGCCCAGCCTTTCGCCCGGCGCCTGAGCCGGCGCGGAGTCGACCTCGCCCAGCAGGGCGGAAAGACCGCGACCCAAACCCCTACGCCCTTCGGCCATACCCGGCTCTCCCACCACGACGGACTCCATCTTCAAGCTCGTATCGACGACTGTTACTTCGGTTTAGGCGGCGTGGGACAGACGGGCGCGTTCGCGGCTGATCACTTCACGGGCCAGCTTCAGATAGGCCTGGCTGCCCGCGCATTTCAGATCGTAGAGCAGGACGGGCTTGCCGAACGACGGCGCCTCCGAGACCCGCACATTGCGCGGGATGACCGCGTCATAGACCTTGTCGCCAAAGTGGGCGCGGACATCCCTGGCCACCTGTTCCGACAGGCTGTTGCGCTTGTCGTACATGGTCAGGACCACGCCCTGGATCTCCAGGTGCGGATTGAGGCTGCCGCGCACCCGCTCGATGGTGCGGATCAGCTGGGTCAGGCCTTCCAAGGCGAAGAACTCGCACTGCAGGGGCACGAACACGGCATCGGCCGCGGTCATGGCGTTGACGGTCAGCACGTTCAGCGACGGCGGGCAGTCGATCAGCACATAGGTATAGGGGCCATTGGCCCGCAGGGGCTCCAGGGCGTCGCGCAGGCGGTAGGACCGGCGCGCCACTTGACCCAGTTCCAGCTCGACCCCCGACAGGTCGGCGTCAGCCGGTACGACGTCCAGGCCCGGCAGGCTGGTGGCCACGGCGGCGTCAATCACCGGCGACTCGCCCATCAGCACGTCATACAGGGTCGTCCGGCGCTGCTGGCGGGTAATGCCCAGGCCCGTCGAGCAGTTGCCCTGCGGATCGGCGTCAATCAGCAGCACGCGTTCGCCGCAGGCCGCCAGGGCGGTGCCCAGATTGATGGCCGTCGTCGTCTTGCCCACCCCGCCCTTCTGGTTGGCGATGGCGAGCACGCGGAGCGGCTGGGTTGGCTTAGCGGACACGGGAAAGCCTCTTTACTTGAACGATGCGACCGCGAGGGTCGCTTTGGCTGGGTCGCAGCTCGGCCTCGAAATTCCAAGCATTCTCGGCCTCGGCCAGCTCGCTTGCCACATCCTGTCCCTTCAGGAACAGGCCAAGCGCGCCCCGGTGCAGATAGGGCCAGGAAAAACCCAGAAGCTTGGTCATGGGCGCGCAGGCGCGGGCGGTAACCACCTCGACCTTGAGATTGAGTTCTTCGGCCCGCGCATTGTGCACCTGGGCCGGCAGGTCGAGGGCCGAAACGACCTCGGTCAGGAACCGGCAGCGCTTGGCCATGCTCTCGACCAGGTGAACCTTGGCGCCCGGTGTGTCTTTCAAAAGTATGGCCAGAACGATACCGGGCAGACCGGCGCCGGCGCCGAGGTCTGCCCAGATTTTCGCACCCGGGGCCATCTCCAGCAGCTGGGAGCTGTCGAGCACGTGGCGCGTCCAGTAGGTGGCGATGGTCGCCGGACCCACGAGGTTCATCACCGCGTTCCATTCGGCCAGCAGATCCTGGTAGCGGGCCAGATCCGCCAGCTGGCTGTCTGTGACGCCGGTCAGGGCCTGGTAGCCGGCCGCGTCGAGCACGGGTTCGGTCACGGCGTCGGGGGTCAAAACGGGCTCAGGCTGCATGGCGACGCACGTGAGCCAGCAGCGCCGTCAGCGCGCCGGGCGTCACGCCTTCGATACGGGCGGCCTGGCCCAGGGTCAGGGGCTTCACCCGCGCCAGCTTCTCGCGGACCTCGTTGGAAAGGCTGCCAACGGCGCGATAGTCGAGATCAGCCGGCAGGCGCAGATCCTCCTCCTTGCGGAAGGATTCTGCGTCGGCGCGCTGGCGGTCGAGATAGCCGGCATAGGCCGCTTCGATCTCGATCTGCTCGCGCACCGCCATGTTCCACGTGGAAACCTCGGGCCACACCTGGGCGAGGCGATCCAGGGTCACCTCGGGATAGGCCAGCATGGCGAAGATGTTCCGACGCTCGCCGTCTTCCTTGACCTTGAAACCGGCTCTCAGCGCCTCAGGTGGCGTCAGGCTGACGGAGCGGGCGAAGGCGCGGGCCGTCTCCAGCTTGGTCTTCTTGTCGGACCAGGCCTCCGCGCGCGCCGACCCGACCACACCCAGGGCGATGCCCCGATCGGTCAGGCGCTGATCAGCATTGTCAGCGCGCAGGGTCAGGCGGAATTCGGCCCGGCTGGTGAACATGCGATAGGGCTCGGTGACGCCACGGGTGACGAGATCGTCGATCATCACGCCGATATAGGCCTCGTCCCGCGCGAACACGGCGGGTTCCAGACCCTTGGCCGCCAGAGCGGCGTTGAGGCCGGCGACAAGACCCTGGGCCCCCGCTTCTTCATAGCCCGTGGTGCCGTTGATCTGGCCGGCCAGATACAGGCCCGGCAGGCGCTTGGTCTCCAGGGTCGGGAACAGCTCGCGCGGATCCACGTAGTCATATTCGATGGCGTAGCCGTAGCGCTTGACCTCGACCTGCTCCAGGCCCGGGATCGTGCGCAGGAACATCAACTGGGTCTCTTCGGAGACCGAGGTGGAGATGCCGTTCGGATAGACCGTCGTGTCGTCCAGGCCTTCAGGCTCGAGGAAGATCAGGTGACTGGATTTGTCGGCGAAGCGGACAACCTTGTCCTCGATCGACGGACAATAGCGCGGCCCGATCCCCGTGGCGCGACCGCCATAGACGGCGGATTCACCCAGGCGGTCGGCGATGATCTGGTGGGTCTCAGGGGTCGTCCACGTGACGCCACACTGGATCTGCGGGACCGTGATCCGGTCGGTCAGGAAGGAGAACGGCACGGGCTCTTCGTCGGCCGCCTGCATCTCCAGGCGATCCCAGGCGATGGTGGCGCCGTCCAGACGGGCGGGCGTGCCGGTCTTCAGACGTCCCATGTGGAAGTCGAGACCATAGAGGCGATCCGACAGGCCAATCGACGGGGCGTCGCCCACCCGGCCGGCGGGGGTGCGGGTCTCGCCCAGATGGATCAACCCCTTCAGGAAGGTGCCTGTGGTCAGCACAACGCGCGGCGCGTGATAGGCGACCCCTGCCCCGTCGATCACGCCAGCGACCTTGCCGTCCTCGACAATGAGGTCCTCGGCGGCGGCGGCGATGATGTCGAGGTTGCACGTGGCGTTCAGCTCGGCTTGCATGGCCTCGCGATAGAGCCGGCGATCGATCTGCGAACGCGGGCCACGCACGGCGGGGCCCTTGGAGCGGTTCAGCATCCTGAACTGGATGCCGGCCTTGTCGGCCATGCGGCCCATGACGCCGTCGAGGGCGTCGATCTCGCGGACCAGGTGGCCCTTGCCCAGGCCACCAATGGCCGGGTTGCAGGACATCTCGCCGATAGTCTCAAGCTTGTGGGTCAGCAGCAGGGTGCGAGCGCCCGTGCGCGCTGCGGCGCTAGCCGCCTCGCAACCGGCGTGGCCGCCGCCGATGACAATAACATCCCAGGTGTTGGACAAAGGTACGCGCCTCAATGCGAACGCCCCCGGGTCTGGCGGGGGCGCTGGAGTCACATATACCCTCTTCAGGCGAAAAGGTCGACGTGAGTCCCGGAGGTTTCACGTGAAACACTCATGGCACAGCTGTGGTCAGCCTGTGGATAACCTGTCCATGTTTCACGTGGAACTCTACTTGCCGATACAGAAGCTTGAGAACACACGATCCAGAACATCCTCTGAGTCGATACTGCCGGTGATCTTGGCGAGAGCCCGCGCGGCCAGCCGCACATCCTCGGCGGCCAGTTCTACCTCCAGACCGACATCCGACAGGGCGCGATCCAGATAGCCCCGCGCCTCACGCAGACGTTCGGCGTGACGCAGCCGGGTGGCCGCTGGAAACTCTGATCCTGACAGCGCGGCCGCCACGTGGGACGTCAGCCTGTCCCTGAGTTGATCCACCGCCTGCGCCGAATGGGCGCTCAGCGTTTCAACGGTGAGATCGCGGGCGGCGAAGGCAGACCTGGCTGCCGCAACCGCGCGCCCATCCGCGATGTCGATCTTGTTGATCACCGCCCAGTCGCCGGAGGTCAGGAGGTCGCTCCCCTCCACGTCCGGCTGTTTCACGTGGAAACCGTCGACCACCCAGATCCGCAAATCCGCCTCACTGGCCCAAGCCCGCGCACGGCGGACCCCCTCGGCCTCGATGGCGTCGCCCGTCTCGCGGAGGCCCGCCGTATCAGCCAGCAGCACGCGGTAGCCGCCCAGCACCAAGGGGGCCTCGATGATGTCGCGCGTAGTGCCGGGCGTAGCCGTGACGATCGCCGCGTCACGCTCGACCAGGCCGTTCAGCAGGGTGCTCTTGCCGGCATTGGGCGCGCCCACCAAGGCGATGCGATAGCCATCCCGCACGCGGCGGCCACGGGAGACATCCGCCAAGGCCGCGTCGATTTCGGCTTTCAGGGTCTCCAGCCCTGGCCGGGCGCGCGCCGCGACCTCCTCTGGCAGGTCTTCATCGGGGAAGTCGACAGCCGCCTCAAGCATGGCAAGGGCATGAACCAGCAGATCGCGCCAACGGTCATAGCGCTGGCTCAGGGCTCCGCCGATCTGGCCCAGGGCTTGCCGCCGCTGACCCTCGGTCTCGGCGTCGATCAGGTCGGCGACGCCCTCGGCCTGGGCCAGGTCGAGCTTGCCGTTCTCGAAAGCGCGACGGGTGAACTCGCCAGGCTCGGCCAGTCGCAGACCCAGGGCGCCCAGCGCTTCCAGAACGGCCTCGACCACGGCCCGGCCGCCATGCACGTGAAACTCGACAGCGTCCTCGCCGGTGTAGCTGGCGGGTCCCTGGAAGACGATGACCAGAGCCTCGTCGAGCTCGACGCCTTCATGCTTCAGTCGACGAAGCGCGGCCTGGCGCGGCGGCGGAACCTTGCCAGCCAGCGCCGCCACGATGTTTCGCGTGCGGGGACCCGACACGCGCACCACGGCCACAGCCGCGCGCCCGGCCGCTGTGGCCAGGGCGAAGATCGTATCCGTCATCAGTCGCGCTTGCCCACCGCCGCGCCCGCCGCCGCCGTCATCAGCTTGCGGAACTGATCCTGGGCGCCGGCCCCGAAGGCCATCCAGTTCTTCATCAGCTCTTCGGGCGCCAGCATGGCCATATTGGCGTCCATGCGTGTCTGCATCTCTTTCACCAGGTGGTCGTTGAGCGTGCTGACATCGGGCAGGCCCAGAAAGGTGCGGGCTTCCACGGGGGTGCAATCAATCTCGATGGTCATCTTCATGGCGGTTCCCTCAGGTCAGGGCACGATATTGTTATGGGCCAGGCCCGACGCGGCACGTTAGAGCGCTTTGGTCGAAAGTCACATCGACGCGATACGACGGAGAGCCCCGATGAGCGAGACCCTCACCATCACCACGCCTGACGGCGCCTTCACCGCCTATGTGGCGCGGCCTCAGGCAGAGAGCGCGCCCGCCGTGGTGGTCATCCAGGAGATCTTCGGCATCAACAAGGTCATGCGCGACATCTGCGACGGCCTGGCCGCCCAGGGTTTCGTGGCCATCTGTCCCGACCTGTTCTGGCGGATCGAGCCCGGTATCGACATCACCGACCAGTCGGAGGCCGAATGGAAGCGGGCCTTCGAACTGTTCAATGCGTTCGACGTCGACGCCGGCGTCGCCGACATCGCCGCCACCATAGCCGCTGTCCGCGCCCTGCCCGGCGTATCGGGCAAGGTCGGCGCCGTCGGCTATTGCCTTGGCGGTCTGCTGGCCTTCCTGACCGCCACCCGCACGGACGCCGACGCCTGCGTCTCCTACTACGGCGTGGGGCTGGAAAAGCACGTGGGCGAGGCCGACAAGCTGGCGCGCCCCCTGCTGATGCACATCGCCGAGAAGGACCAGTTCGTGCCGCCGGAGGCGCAGCAGGTCATCCTGGCCGCCCTGAAGGATCATCCACAGATCCAGATCCATACCTATGCCGGTCGCGACCATGCCTTCGCTCGGGAAGGCGGCGCGCACTACGACGCCGCCGACGCGGCCAAGGCCAATGGCCGGTCGCTGACCTTCTTCCAAACCAACCTGGCCTGAGCCGATGCTGGCGATCCAAGCCGTCCGCACCGGCGGCCCCGAAGTGCTCGAGGCCGTTGACCTGCCCGTCCCGACGCCGGGGCCGGGCCAGATCCTGGTCCGTCACCACGCGGTGGGTCTGAACTTCATCGACACCTATCACCGCTCCGGCCTGTATCCGATGAAGATGCCGGTCGTGCTGGGACTGGAAGCGGCTGGCGTGGTCGAGGCGCTTGGCGACGGCGTCATGCGTTTCGCTGTCGGCGATCGCGTCGCCTATAATGGCTCGCTCGGGGCCTATGCCGAGGCGGCCGTGGTTGCGGCCGATCGCGCCGTCAAGGTTCCCGACAGCGTCAGCCTGGAGGTTGCCGCCGCTGTCCTGCTCAAGGGCATGACGGCCGAGTTCCTGGTCCGCCGATGTTTCCACGTGAAACCCGCCGATGTCGTCCTGGTCCATGCCGCCGCCGGCGGCGTAGGCTCTATCCTGGTCCAATGGTGCAAGAGCCTGGGCGCGACCGTGATCGCCACGGTGGGGTCGGAGGCCAAGGCCGCTATCGCCCGCGATCTCGGCGCCGACCACGTGATCCTCTACGACCACGAGGACGTCGCCGCGCGCGTCGCAGAGATCACCGGCGGCAAGGGCGTGACCGTCGTCTATGACGGCGTCGGCAAGGACACCTTCGCGGCCAGCCTCAAGAGCCTGGCGCGGCGCGGCATGCTGGCGACCTTCGGCAATGCCTCAGGGCCAGTCCCGCCGTTCTCGCCGCTGGAGCTGGCGGGCAAGTCGCTGTTCGTGACCCGGCCGAAATTGTTCGACTACATCGTCACGACCGAGGAGCTCGACGAAAGCGCCGCCGCGCTGTTCGAGGTGCTGGCTTCGGGCGCGGTGAAGATTGACATCGGCCAGACCTTCCCGCTCGCCGAGGCGCGCGCCGCCCACGAGGCGCTGGAAGGTCGCCGTACGACCGGCGCTACCCTGCTGCTGCCGTAGGGCCGCATACCCGGTCAGACCCACAAAAAAGCCCCGGGTCATCCCCGGGGCTTTTCCGTATGGCGGTGAGTCGGTTCGGACTCAGGTGTTCATCGACTGGAAGAAGTCGCCGTTGGTCTTGGACTGACGCATCTTCTCGAGCAGGAACTCGATGGCGTCCGAAGCGCCCATCGGGTTGAGGATGCGGCGCAGCACATAGGTCTTCTGCAGCTGGTCGCGCGGGGTGATCAGCTCTTCCTTGCGGGTGCCGGACTTCAGCACGTCGATGGCCGGGAAGATGCGCTTGTCGGCGACCTTGCGGTCCAGGATGATTTCCGAGTTACCGGTGCCCTTGAACTCTTCGAAGATCACTTCGTCCATGCGGCTGCCGGTGTCGATCAGGGCGGTGGCGATGATGGTCAGCGAACCGCCCTCCTCCACATTGCGCGCCGCGCCGAAGAAGCGCTTGGGACGCTGCAGGGCGTTGGCGTCGACACCGCCGGTCAGAACCTTGCCCGACGACGGGACGGTGGTGTTGTAGGCGCGGCCCAGACGGGTGACCGAGTCCAGCAGGATGACGACGTCGCGCTTGTGCTCGACCAGGCGCTTGGCCTTTTCGATGACCATCTCGGCCACCTGCACGTGGCGGGTCGCCGGTTCGTCGAAGGTCGAGGCGATGACCTCGCCCTTCACCGTGCGCTGCATGTCGGTGACTTCTTCCGGGCGCTCGTCGATCAGCAGGACGATCAGGTAGATTTCCGGATGGTTGGTCTCGATCGACTTGGCGATATTCTGCAGCATCACCGTCTTGCCGACGCGCGGCGGCGCGACGATCAGGCAGCGCTGGCCCTTGCCGAGCGGGGCGACGATGTCGATGATCCGGCCCGAGCGATCCTTCACGGTCGGATCGGGCAGTTCCATGTTCAGGCGCTCTTCGGGATAGAGCGGCGTCAGGTTGTCGAAGTGGATCTTGTGCTTGACGTTGTCGGGCGCCTCGAAATTGATCTTGGCCACGCCGGTCAGGGCGAAGTAGCGCTCGCCCTCCCGCGGTGAGCGGATGGCGCCGTCAACGGTGTCGCCGGTGCGCAGGCCATACTTCCGGATCTGCGAGGGCGAGACATAGATGTCGTCCGGACCAGGCAGATAGTTGGCTTCCGGCGAGCGCAGGAAGCCGAAGCCGTCCTGCAGCACTTCCATGGTGCCAGAGCCCGAAATCTCCACGCCTTCTTCGGCGAGGGTCTTGAGGATCGCGAACATCATGTCCTGCTTGCGCATGGAGTTGGCGTTCTCGACCTCGAAGGTCTCGGCGAACGCCAGCAGGTCGGCCGGGGATTTCTCCTTCAGCTCCTGCAGGGACATGGTCTTCAGCCCCAGGGCCGCGACGGCGGCGCTGATCTCGGAGCCTTCGTCGCCGCCATCCTCTTCGGACTCGGCGCCGGGGACTTCGGCCGGGGTGGTGGTGTCGATGACGGCTTCCTCAACGGAAACGTCGTTCTCGGTGTCTTCGGTCATGTTGTGACTCAAACGGGGACGCGGACCGCGAGAGGCGATCCGGCCGGAAAGGATTTCAGTTCCACGCCAGGTTCAGGAAACCGGACGAGCGCGCCATGACGACGACGCGGATCGATTGGGGAACGGACCTTCGGAGCCAGGCTCCAGGGGGCGCGCCAGGACGGGCGCCAGTCCGTGAGAGAGTTCAGGCCTGACGCAGCGCATCAAGCCTGACGGGATGGGAACCACATGCGAAGGGGCCGGTCAAGCGCCGCGCCCGTCAACCTAGTGGTTGAGGAACTTGGTCGTCACCGACAGCACGATGATGATCGCGGCGATGAAGGGCAGTTCATTGGTCATCCGCCAGAACTTTTCTGACCGCGTGTTCTGGTCGTTGGCGAACTTGCGCCGGGCGCCGGCCATGAAGCCGTGCCAGCCGAACAGAAACAGCAGGGCGGCGATCTTGGTCAGCATCCAGGGCTGCAGCAGGAAATCCCAGCCGCGAATGGCGCTGTCGGCCAGGATCAGCAGCACGCCGAAGAACGTGGCCAGGATCATCGCAGGGTTGATGATGATCCGCAGGATGCGCATTTCGGCCAGCTTGAACGTGGCGTCCATCTTCGAGCCCGGCTCGGCGCTCATGTGATAAACGAAGATCCGCGGCAGCATCAGCATGCCCGCCATCCACGCAATGACCGCGATGATGTGCAGGCCGCGCACCAAGTTGAAGTTCTGGACCAGAAAATCGATCACGCTGCGGCTCCCTGCGTGCGGGGACACTGGCTGCGGTCACCGGCGCAGCGCCAGGCGCAGGCCGGGGCCACGCCCTCGCGGGGCAAGGCGTCGACTACCGCCCGGGCCAGGCCCGCGATGAAGCCGGGCTCAATCCCCAGGGCCGGAACGCGGATATAGGCCGGACAGCCGGCTTCCACCGCCAGTTCGCGATATTCGTGATCCAGCTCGACCAGGGTCTCGATATGCTCGGAGACGAAGGCGATCGGCGTCACCACCAGGGCCAGACCCTGCTGGCTGGCGGCGCGGATCTCATCGTCGGTCGAGGGACCGATCCATTTCAGCGGGCCGACCCGGCTCTGATAGCTGACCTTCCAGTCCCAGCCCTCGCCCAGCCGGGCCGCGACGGCGGCGGCCGTGGCCTCGATCTGTTTCTGGTAGGGGTCGCCGGCCAGAATGACTTTCTCGGGCAGCCCATGGGCGGAGAACAGAAGGCGCGCCGGCTTAGGGCTGCCGGCCTTGTCATAGGCCTCGCGGATCAGGCGGGCATGCGCCTCGATCAGGGCGTCGTCGGTGGGATAGCAACAGACCGTCCGCGCCTTGCCCGGGCCGCGATAAGCCTTGTTCCACGCCTTGACCGACGAGCCGGTCGTCGTGGTTGAAAAGTGCGGATAGAGCGGCAGCAGAACAATCTCGTCCGGGGCCCAGGCCTTGACCGCCTTGGCCGTCTCTTCGGTCAAAGGCTTCCAGTAGCGCATGGCGATGAAACACTTGGTCTCGGCCTCTGGCATGGCCTCAGCCAGCGAGGCTTCCAGAGCGGTAGCCTGCTTCTGGGTTTCGGGCAGCAAGGGCGAGCCGCCGCCCATCATCGCATAATTGGCCTGAGCGCTCTTTTCCCGGGTCGTCGAGATCAGGGCCGCAATCGGATAGCGGATGATCGCCGGCGCGCCGATGATCGCCTTGTCGCGAAAGAGGTTGAACAGGAACGGACGCACGGCGTCCGGCCCATCGGGTCCGCCCAGATTGAACAGGACGACGGCGATTTTCTTGCGGGCGGTCATTTGACGGTCACCCGGGCCAGAACCTGTTCGACATGGGCGATCGGCGTATCGGGCAGAATGCCGTGACCCAGATTGAAGATGTAGGGGCCCTGCCCCCACTGCTCGATCATCTGGTCCACCCGGCGCAGCAGCTCATCACCGCCGGCTCGCAGCAGCAGGGGATCCAGCGCGCCCTGGATCGGCTTGATTTTCTGGATGCGAAGGCCCATCGCCGCGCTGACCTGGGTGTCGAGGGCCACGCCCTGCACCGGCACCACCGACGCATAGTTTTCCACCAGGGCGCCCGCGCCGCGAGGGAAGCCGATCACCGGCACGGTCACGCCCCGATCGCGCAAACCCTGCACGATGGCGACGTGAGGCTTGATGACCAGACGTTCGAACTGCGGCTCTGACAGTCCCTCGGCCCAGCTTTCGAACAGCTTCAGGGCCTGGGCCCCGGCGTTCACCTGCATGACCAGATAGTCGATCGTCGCCTCGACCAGTACGGCGATCAGCTGATCAAGCTTTTCAGGGTTCTGGTAGGCGTAGGTCCGTGCGCCGGTCCGGTCGCTGGAACCGCCCTCGATCATGTAGGTCGCCACGGTCCACGGCGCGCCGGCGAAACCGATCAGCGCCTTTTCTGGGTCCAGCGCGGCCCGGACGCGGCGCAGGGTCTCGCCGATGTTCGACAGTCGGGCGCCCGCATCAGCGGCCAGCTCGGCCATCGACTCGATGGAGGGCATTTCGCCCAGGCGCGGACCCTCGCCGGCTTCGAACCAGACCTTCTGGCCCAGGGCCCCGGGGATCAGCAGGATATCGGCGAACACGATGGCCGCGTCATAGGGGAACCGCCGCATCGGCTGCAGTGTTACCTCGGCGGCCTTTTCAGGATCGAAGCAGAAACTGATGAAGTCCGGCGTCGTGGCGCGAACGGCCCGATACTCCGGCAGATAGCGACCCGCCTGCCGCATGAACCAGACGGGCGGGCGTTCGGCGGTCTGTCCGGCGAGGACCGAGAGCAGCTTCGGGGTCGGGGTGATCAGGTTCGAGGCGTTCATGCAGGCCTTAAATCCCGTCCGGCCCTTGGGCTCAAGTCCGAAGGCCAATCTTCCATTTCTTAATAAGATCTTAAGTTTGGAAGCAGGAGAGGCAGGGCAAGTGGGAACTGGGGAAAACCGCTCCGCCATCGTCACCGCTCACACGCCATCCTCCCTTATGCCCATGATCCCCCACATGGGGACGGCGCCCTGTTAATCATGGGGATGGATGGCTAGGGCCTTAGGTTCCTTAATGAACTCTTAACGCGCCTCGCCGTCCTTCAGACCTCGTTAACCATTCGTCCCCGGACATGGGATGGCGATGATCCAATATCCAGGGATGCGGCTTCGGCTTGGGGATGTTACGCGGTCAATATGGCCGTTGATCACAGCGGCGCCATGACATGACGCTTCGGGACGGCTTTGGCGCCCACGCGTCCCCAGAGGCAGGCCAAGTGGTTAAGCAACCGTTAACGGATGATCCACAGGAAGCTTCGGCCGGAGGGCTTGGCGAAGATCGCCCGGCGCCGCGCTTCGCGACCTATTTCCATATCCACCTGGTGTCGGATTCGACCGGTGAAACCCTCAACGCCATGGCCCGGGCCGTCTGCGCCCGCTTCACCGACATCCTGCCGATCGAACACATCTACGCCCTGGTCCGCTCCACCCGTCAGCTGGACCGGGCGCTGGAAGAGATCGCCGGCGCGCCGGGGGTGGTGATGCACACCATCATCGATCCCAACCTGCGCTCGGCGCTGGAGGAAGGCTGCCGGCGGCTGGAAATGCCCTGCATCGCCGCCCTGGATCCCGTAGTCAGCGCCATGTCGCGCTATCTGGGCGCGCGGATCTCCACGCGGGTGGGCGCGCAGCACGCGCTCAACAACGACTATTTCGACCGCATCGAGGCGCTGGACTACGCCATCGCCCACGATGACGGCCAGGGCGGCCAGGACCTGACCCAGGCCGACGTCATCCTGGTGGGCGTGTCGCGCACGTCCAAGACCCCGACCTGCATCTATCTGGCCCATCGCGGGGTGCGGGCCGCCAATGTGCCGCTGGTCCCGGGTCGCCCGCCGCCCACCGAGCTGTTCGAGCTGAAAAATACCCTGATCGTCGGCCTGATGACCTCGCCCGACCGGCTGATCCAGATCCGCCGCAACCGGCTGCTGTCGCTGAAGGAAAACCGCGAGAGCGACTATATCGACACCGACGCGGTGCGCAGCGAGATCATCGCCGCCCGCCGCCTGTTCGAGAAGATGGGCTGGCCGATCATCGACGTGACCCGCCGCTCGGTGGAAGAAACGGCGGCGGCGATCATCAACCTCTTGTCAGGCGGACGCGGCCAGGTCGAGGTTCTGGGATGAGCCGCACCCCGGTCACCCTCGCCTCGAAGAGTTCGGCCCGCCAGGCGATCCTGCGCAATGCCGGCATCGCGTTCGAAGCGGTTGTCGCGGGTGTGGACGAAGAGGCGACCAAGGCCGGGCTGCTGGCCGAAGGCGCCAGCCCTCGCGAAGTCGCTGACGCCCTGGCCGAGCTGAAGGCGGTCAAGGTTTCGACCAAGTGGCCGGGCCTGGTGATCGGCGCCGACCAGACCCTGGATTTCGCCGGCCGGCTGATCGACAAGGTCGAGACCCTGGACCAGGCCCGCGCCCTGCTGCTGGAGCTGCGCGGCCAGACCCACAAGCTGCATTCGGCCGTGGTCGTCGCTCGCGACGGCAAGCCGATCTGGCGGGTGGTGCAGAGCGCCAAGCTTTCCGTCCGTTCGTTCAGCGACGCCTGGCTGGACGGCTATCTGGAGCGGCGCGGCGAGCACATCCTGCACTGCGTCGGCTGCTACGAGCTGGAAAGCGAAGGCGTGCAGCTGTTCGACGCCATTGACGGCGACTATTTCACCATCCTGGGCCTGCCGCTGGTGGGGCTGCTGGACTTCCTGCGTCTTCATGGAGCCCTCGAGGCATGAGTTCGACCCTCACCGGCGCGGCGGTCGTCGCCGGCGTCTGCGGCGCGCCGGTCAAGCACTCGATGAGCCCGGTGATCCACAATGCCTGGATCGCGGCCGCCGGCCTCGACGCGACTTATGTGCCCTTCGCCCCGATCGAGGAACGCTTTGAAGCCTTCGTTGACGGCCTGCGCGGCGGAGCCATTCGCGGCCTGAACGTCACCATTCCCTTCAAGGAACGCGCCCTGGCGGCGGCCGACACCGCCAGCGACCTGGCCCGCATGGCCGGCGCCGCCAACCTGCTGATCTTCGAGGCTGACGGAACGATCCGGGCCGACAATACCGACGGCCCTGGCTTGTTGGCCGCCATCGCCGCCCAGGCGCCGGGCTTCGATGTCACTGCGGCGCCGGTCGTGATCCTGGGCGCCGGCGGCGCGGCGCGGGGCGCGGTCGCGGCCCTGCTGCTGGCGGGCGCGCCGCAGGTGCGGATCGTCAACCGCACCCTGGCCCGGGCCGAAGGGCTGGCCACGGCGTTCGGCGCCAGGGTGATCGCCGCTGATGAAGCCGCCCTGCCCGATCTGCTGGCCGACGCGGGTCTGATCATCAACGCCACCTCGCTGGGCCTGGGCGGCGGCGAGGGTCCAGCGGCGCCCCTGGACCTGACCCCCGCCGACGCGGTGGTGATGGACATGGTCTACAAGCCGCTGCGCACCGAATTTCTGCAGCGCGCCGACGCCCTGGGCCGGCGCACGGTGGATGGCCTGGAAATGCTGTTGCGCCAGGCCGTCCCGTCCTTCGAAGCCTTTTATGGCCAGGCCCCGCCGGCGTCGGTCGACGTGCGAGGCCTGGCGCTCAACCTGCTGGGCGAGGCCTGAACCATGATCATCATCGGCCTTACCGGCTCCATCGGCATGGGCAAGTCGACCACCTCGGCGATGTTCGAGGCGGAGGGCGTACCCGTCTATGATTCCGACGGCGCCGTGCATGCGCTCTACGCGGTCGGCGGCGCGGCCGTGGCCCCGGTCGAGGCGGCCTTTCCCGGCGTGGTGGTTGACGGGGCCATCGACCGGACCCGGCTGAGCGCCGTCGTGATGGGCGACCCCGAAGCCCTGAAGAGGCTGGAGGCCATCGTCCATCCGCTGGTCGGCGCCGACCGGATCGGCTTTTTCGAAAAGGCGGCGGCTGACGGCAAGGACATCGTCGTGCTGGACGTGCCCCTGCTGTACGAGACCGGCGGCGACAAGCGGGTTCACAAGGTGGTGGTCGTCTCGGCCCCGGCCGAGGTCCAGCGCCAGCGCGTCCTGGCCCGGCCCGGCATGGACGCGGCCAAGCTGGACGCCATCCTGGCCCGCCAGCTGCCCGACGCCGAAAAGCGGGCTCGCGCCGACTTCGTGATCGACACCGGCCAGGGGCTGGAGCACGCCCATCAACAGGTTCGTAAGATCCTGGCGACCCTGCGACAACCTGCGTGACTTGAAGGGGCCGCCGAACCGGCCCATTGAATCGGCATGGCCCGGGAAATCATCCTCGACACCGAAACCACCGGTTTTGATCCGAAGACCGGCGACCGCTTGGTCGAAATCGGCTGTATCGAGGTGGTCGACTTCATGCCGACCGGCCGCTCGTTCCATGAATATTGCGACCCGCTGCGCGATATGCCGGCCGAGGCCCAGAAGGTTCACGGCCTGTCGATCGAGTTTCTGACCGGCAAGCCGCGGTTCGAGGCCATCGCCGACAAGTTCCTGGAGTTCGTCGGCGACTCCGTCGTTGTGGCCCACAACGCCGCCTTCGACCGAAGCTTCGTCAATTTCGAGCTGGAAAAGTGCGGCCGGCCCGCCCTGCCCGAGGCCCGCTGGGTCGATACCCTGGCCATGGCCAAGAAGCGCTTTCCGGGCATGTACAATTCGCTCGACGCCCTGTGTAAACGCTACAAGATCAGCCTTGAAAGCCGCGACAAGCATGGGGCGCTGATCGACGCTCACCTGCTGGCCGAGGTCTATCTGGAACTGCAGGGCGGCAAGGAACGCGCTCTGGAACTGACGGCGGTGGTCACCGAAGTCATGGCCGGCCAGCTGCAAGCCGGCGCCTATGGCGTCCGCCCCCGGCCGCTGCCGCCCCGCTCGACCGAGGCCGAGCGTGCGGTGCATGTCGAATGGATCCAGTCGACGCTGAAGGACAAGGCCGTGTGGGTGAAGCTGGGCCTGGTTGAGCTGCAAAGCTGATCGCTCCTGGGGCTGAACTTGCCCCCTCCTGACCTGCTGCGCAGGTCGTCCTCCCCCGTAGGGGGAAGATGAGGTCGGCGCGGTTCATCTTCCCCCTGCGGGGGAAGACGGTCGCGAAGCGACCCGTAGGGGGCAAGTCTGGCGGACACGGGCTCGTAGCCTCACGCGAATACTCGCTGAGTTAGGTGGGGAGGCGCGAAGCGGCCGGGGCGAACCCGGATGACCGTGATGTTGTTTGTGCGTTTCGGCTCGACCTGTCCGCTTCGCAGAAGCTGTTCTTGCGTGAGGATTGGGCCAAGCGAGCGTCTTTCAGCTCTGATACCCAAGAGCCCCCGTACGGGCGCGCACCAAGGTCGATCGGCTAACCGTCTCAACCCCCGACGATGCGCGATAGGCGGGTTTACGATCCCTCGCCCTGTTGCTCCGCGCTGTCTCTCCGACGAGCCCTCCGGTGGTCCCGGATCTATCCAACGAACAGACCACCTTCGTCCTCGCCGCGTGACCGCGCGGCCCCGCTCAGCTCCATCCCCATCGCCGCTGTTGGGCCGGATCCAGGCGCCTCCCCCTGCGACAGGGACAGCTATGATTATGCAGTGGGTTTGAGCGCCGAGGATTGGCGCGATCAACTATTTTACAAGCGGTTGATCTGGCTGGAGTTTGTTCTGGAAAGAACGGGGATTGAGCGCCCTCCATCCCCATACCTCCGTCATTCCCGCCCTTGTGGCGGGAACCCCTGGTTCAGCTCTCACGTGAGGCGCAAGCGAAGTGCGCGCGCACTTCGCCCCTCCCGCACCTGCGGCGGTACGAGAGGTTCCCGCCACAAGGGCGGGAATGACGGTGTTCTATTGGAAGGGCTCCCGCCCCCCACAGATCACTTCGTGATCGTCTCCCCCATCAAGGGGAGGACCTATCGGCGCGCCTCGCCTACCTTCGCGCCGAAGGGTGTCACCCCTCCATCCGCGCCTTGGCCGGGGCGCGCTGCGCCATCGCCCTTTGGAAGCGCGGTTTCGCGCTGGCCGCCTGTGGTTGGCCGGTACTGCGCCGCATCGGTGGTGAACTCGGCATGGCCATAGCGAACCAGGTGCCGGCGCAGCTGAGCGACCAGGTCGCGGTCGACCAGACCCCGCAGGCCCGGGATCTTCAGCGCCAGGTCATAGGCCGCCATCCGGCTGGTGACGATCGCGGCGACCAGCAGGAACAGGGCGCGGTCGCCGGCCGTGATGCGCACCCCCATCCGCTCAGCGGCGCCGACGTCGCCGCCCATGAACTGGCGCAGGAAGAACACCTTGGCGAAGCCGCGCTCGACCGTGTCGAACAGGCGATTGCGCCACGAGCGGTCGGGCGGCAGATAGGCCGCCAGGGTGGCCCTGACCAGGGCGCCGCAGGTTTCGTCGTCAAAGCCCCGGCGCAGGGTCTGGTTGCGGGCGGTCATGGTCTGGACCACGCCGACCGGCGTGTCGGCCAGCAGGTCCTCGGGCAGGCCCAGCAGGTAGCAGCGGTAACGGCTCAGCTCGACCCGGGCCCGCTCGGCCGGGGTGAAGGTGGTGCGACCCCGGGCCAGCAGCTTGTAGCTGAGCAGGAAGATCGGGATCAGGCCGGCCGGCATCTGGTCGACCTGCGGGATCGGCACGCCGTACACCTTCGAATCCCAGGCGCCGGGCCGACGCAGGGCGTTGAACCGCACCATCGAATGCATCAGCCGCACCATGGCCGCGGCCTTGAAGCCGGCGCCATGCCGCTCCAGAGCGTCGGGCAACAGGGTGGTGGTGAAGAAGCTGGCGGTTTCATTGACCCGCCGCGCAGCGGTCTCGTGGCCCAGGGTTCCGGTCAGGGCCATGGGCAGGGCCGCATACTTGTTCATGAAGGTGGCGACGAACGCCCCCCGGATGGCGAAGGGCGACAGGTTGGCGGCGGCGTTGCGGTCCAGCCGCGCGCCCTCGCGCACCAGATCCATGTCGACCCAGTCGGGAACCTGCTCCATGTTGCGGATGAAGGCGACCAGTTCGGGCGGGGCGTCGGGCACGGCCTCCAGTCCCTCGTCACAGGCCTTGGTCAACATGGCGATCAGGCCCCGGAAGCCGTGCTGCGGCATCAGGCCGGCATAGGCGTCGGCCACCCGGTCGCCCAGCAGGGTGTAGGCCCGGACCAGATCGAAGTGTTCCGCCGTCGGCTCGGCGCCCTTGACGGTGCGCGGCGCGATGCTGTCGGCGGGATCTTGGGTGAACCGCTCGGGCGTCACGGTGAAGTCGATGTCGCCATAGAGTTCCGGCTGTCGGGTCTTCTGGTCGGCGACCCGGGCGCGGACCTGTTCGATCGTGCCGTTCATGCTCGAAATCCCTTGCGACGGATGGCCCCTCGCCCAAGATGTCAGGTTATGTAAGCATTGCTCATGTTTCTACTCGCCTTGCCCGGCGAGCGGTCGTCGCGCGAAGGAAGCCGGCAAGTGACGGAAAAGTCTAGGAGAACGCCCCGTCAGGCCCGGGCCGAGGCCACGGTCGAGGCGATCTTCGACGCGACCTTTCAACTTCTGGAGGCCGGCGGTCTGGAGAGCCTGACCACCAACCACATCGCCCAGCGGGCCGGGGTCAGCATCGGCACCCTGTATCAGTATTTCGGCGGCAAGGCCGAGATCCTGGCGGCCATGGCCCAGCGCCGGGCAGAGGCCGCGCGCGGCAAGATCGCCCAGACCCTGATCGCGGCCCCGCAACTGGGCAGCGTCCGGCCGATCGTCCAGGCCCTGATGACCACCTTCGAGGGCTCGCCCGAAACCCGCAAGGTGCTGCTGGACGCCCTGTTCGATCGCGGCGGCGACGCGGTGATGGCCCATCACCACCAGGCCTTCCTGGCGGCGATCGGCGGCCGGGCCGAACTGAACCTCGACCTTTCGCCGGAGTCCCTGTTCGTCCTGACCCATGCGGTGGCCGGCTTGCTGCGCGCCGCTGCGGCCGAACCCGATCTCAACCTGTCGCCGGCCGCGCTGGAGGACGAGTTCGTGCTGCTGATGGAGAGCTATCTGTCAGCGTTGATCGTTCGGCGGAGGGGTGGTGGCCCGGCCCAATCCGGAGCCTTCCGTCCTTAGGGAGCCAAATCATCTTGGTGTTTTGTTCGCCGGCGCTAAAAGGTTAGCTCCGTTTCGGGAAGACCTTGCCCGCAGCGCCGCGCCTGGAGCCTCGGTTGTCACCTCCCCCCACGCTGGACATCTATATCGGTTACGACGTCGCCGAGCGCGTCGCCTATCACGCCCTCTGCCAGAGCCTTGTCGATCACGCGTCCCGCCCGATCCGGATCGTGCCGATCGCGCTGTCGACGCTGGGTCGGCTACACGACAGGCCCCGCATAAGGCAGCAATCCACCGATTTTTCGTTCAGCCGGTTCCTGACCCCTTATCTGTCAGGCTACGAGGGCTGGTCGCTGTTCATGGACTGCGACATGCTGGTGAGGGCCGATATCGCCGAGCTTTTCGCCCTGGCCGATGATCGTTTCGCGGTGATCGTGGCGCAGCACGAATACGAGCCCCGCGACCGCGAGAAGTTTCTCGGCAACGTGCAACTGCCCTATTCCAAGAAGAACTGGTCCAGCGTGGTCCTGTTCAACAACGCGCGCTGCCAGGCCCTGACCCCCGACTATGTCAACACCGCCAGCGGCCTGGACCTGCACCAGTTCCGCTGGCTGGAAAGCGACGCGCAGATCGGAGCCTTGCCTCTGGAATGGAACTGGCTGGTGGGCGAATACCCGCACAGTCCGACAGCGAAGATCGCGCACTTCACGCGTGGCGGGCCCTATTTTGCGGAATACGCTGATTGCGACTATGCCGACGAATGGCGCGAGGCCCTGGCCCGCACCGTGAGCGTCGCGAGGTCCGATGCCGGAGGCTGATCCGCGCAAGGCCGCCAATCTGCTGCGCCGTCGCCTGCTGAAGAACCCGCGGGACCTGGAAGCCCTCCTCGCCCTCGCGAGCCAGTTGGAGGCCGCCGGTCAGGTCCAGGAAGCCGAGACCCTGGCGCGTAAAGCCCATCGTTTCGCTCCAGCGGCGCCCCAGCCCCTCTGGATCCTGGGCCGGATTCTCCAGCTGCAAGGCCGCTACGATGACGCCCTGGCCATAGCCGACACAGCGCTGGCCACAAACGCGGCTTTCGGCGCGGCGTGGCAGTTGCGCGGCGACTCCCTGGCCAATTCCGGCCGCCAGCGGGAGGCGATCGAAGCCTATGCAGAGGCCCTGCAGGACGACACCGTCGCCTTCGACACCCTGGTGCGCCTGGGCAAGATGCATCGCGTGCTGGGCGAAAGCGAACAGGCCCTGGCCTGTTTCGATCAGGCAGCCCTCTTGCGGCCGGACTCGACCGTCCCGCTATACGAACGCGGACTTCTCAGGCTGGCCAACGGCGATTTCGCCCTGGGTTGGCCCGACTACGAGGCGCGCTGGCGATCGGACGACCTTGCCCAGACCCGCGGCGTCGTTCCGATGGCCCTTGTTCCGCTGCTGAAGACCGCCCCGACGATCGCGGACCTTGTCGGCAAGCGCGTGCTGCTGATGGGTGACCAGGGCATTGGCGACCAGGTGATGTTCGCCAGCATGATCGCGGACCTTCAGCTTGTGGCCAGGAGCATCGTCTGTCTGTGCGAGCCGCGCCTGATGTCTGTGCTGCAGAACGCTTTCCCGGGCGTATCGTTCGTTCATCCGAGTGGCGCGCAGATCGACAGCGGGGCTGTGGACGTTCTGCTCGCGATGAGCAGCCTCGGGGCGGCCTTTCGCAGGGTCGCGGCCGACTTTCCTGCGCGTCCCTATCTCAAGGCGCAGCCGGCCGGGGTTTCACATTGGGCGACGCGGCTGGGTGAACGTCCCGCCGGCCTGAGGGTGGGCATCTCGTGGCGCGGCGGGGTCCCGCAGACCGGGCGAGCGGAACGGTCTGTCGAGCTGGAAGCCCTGCGCGGCCTGCTTGACTTGCCGGACTGCCAGATTGTCAGCCTTCAGTATGGCGACGTCACCGCCGAGATCGAACAGGTGAACGCCACCCTGGCCTCGCCCATTCGCCACTTTCCGCCGGAAGACCTGCTGGACTTTCAGGACTTCGCCGACCTGATCGGGACCCTCGATCTTGTGATTTCGGTCCAGAACGCGACGGTCCATCTGGCCGGCGCCATGGGCAAGCCCTGCATCGCGCTGCTGCCCCAGAACGCCGAGTGGCGTTACATGAAGAGTGGCTCCAGCCTGCCCTGGTACGCCTCGGTTCATCTGATCCGGCAGGCGCGTCCGCGCGACTGGAATCCCGTCATCGCCGAGGCCGTCGAGATCGTGCAGAGCCTTGCGCGCGAGCGTCCGCCAACCGACCAGAAGACCCTCAAGCTGGGGGAAGGTTTCCGGAACGCGTTCGCCGGAAGTCCTTTCGACGGGCGCCTTTAGACCCTCAGATCCGCCGTCACCGGCGCGTGGTCGCTGGGGCGTTCCCATTCGCCACCAGCCGGCCCATCGTTCAGGCCTTCCTCCCCGATCGCCTCCCGTTCCGGATTTCGCCGGGACGGGAGGCCAGGGCGGCTTACTTCGGCTTCACGACCGGCAGCTCGATATAGGATTCCTCGCCGGGCGCGTGGTGGATCGCGTTGCGGGCCACGACGAAGGCGGTGTCGCGCTCATTGTCGCCCCCGGTGTTCAGGTTGCGGGTGAACTTGGGGAAGTTGGACGAGGTGATCTCGACCCGGATGCGATGGCCGGGAAGGAAGGTGTTGCTGGTGGTGATGGGCGTGGGTTTGATCGCGTGCACCGCGCCCGGGGTCATCATCTTCGGCGTCTCGTAGCCGTCGCGATAGCGGGCGCGCATGATGGTGTCGCCCAGGATATAGGCCGTGCCGTCCGGCGCCACATCGACCAGCTTGACGGCGAAATCGGTGTCCTTGGCGTCCGAGGACACTTTCAGCACGGCGCGGACGAAGCCCGTCACCTCCATCGCCTCGGTCAGCGGCTCGCTGGTATAGACGAGCACGTCGTCGCGGGCTTCGATCGTGCGCTGATCGAAGGCGCCGGCGGTGACCAGGCCTCCGTTGCAGCAGTCGCCGCCGCCGATCGTCTGAACGGGATTGGCGGGATCATAGACATAGCGATCGGGCTGTTCGGCCCCGCTGGGCGGCGTCGCGCTGAGCTGGCCGTCGCCGTTCAGACCGTTGGCCCGTCCCTTCGAGCGAAGGTACAGCCGCACCGGAGCGCTGTTTTCCGGCGGCCACTGGGCCGCCTGCTTCCAGCGGTTGGCGCCCATCGCGTAGTAGCGGACCGGCGGCGTGGTCGACGGGAAGGCCGCCGTGTCGCCCTTGAGCCAGCGGTCGAAGAAGGCATAGACCTCCTTGTCGGCGTCGAAATTGATCTCGCCCAGGGCCCGGTCGCCCGAGGTGTAGGGCCCGGTCAGCACCTTGGCGCTGTAGGCGCAGTGGTTGGTGGGGGTGACCACCACGAACTGGTTGGCGCTGGCCTCCTTGTCCGAATTCACCGCGCGGGCGTGGTTGAACAGGGCCATGTTCGGGCCGATCGAGACATCGTACCAGGAATTGAACCACAGCGCCGGGACGCCCCAGCCCTTGTCGTCGTGATAGAGGCCGCCCTTGCGCCAGGCCGGGTCGGCCGGGCCGTCGTGGCCGATCAGCTGCTCGAACGTGCCGGCCGGTTCGCCCAGGTCCTTCAGGATTCCGTCGACCGGCAGGCGCTTGATCTGCGACGGCCAATTCACGGGCGGCTTGGTGGGGGCCAGATCGTTGTACTTGGCGATGCGGGCGATCATCTTGGAGTCCAGGCCCTTGGGGGGCTGGGGACGCAGCGGATTGTCGACGCCGTAGAGCCAGACGAAGAACAGGCTGCGGGGCACGCCGCCGGTGTACCAGTTGCCCTGCTCCTGGAACTCTCCGACCTTGCCGATGCCGGCGCCTGAGGCCATCGGCACCATCGCGGCATGGGCCGGATGGTTCTGGCCGGCCAGGGCCAGCTGCCATTCGGCCGACGACGAGCAACCGCGCGTGCCGACCTTGCCATTGGACCAGGCCTGCTGGGCGATCCAGCTCAGGGTGTCGTAGCCGTCGGTCTGGGGCCGACCCAGGATTTCCCAGTCGCCCTCGGAATAGAACCGGCCGCGCTCGTTCTGCAGCACCAGCGCATAGCCGTGCTTGACCGCATCCAGGGCCGCCCGGCTGCTACCGGTCTTGTAGCTCAGCTCGTTGTACGGGGTCTTGACCAGGATGGTGGGCAGGGGTCCCGACACGCCCTTGGGGCGATAGACATTGGTGGCCAGGCGAACACCGTCGCGCATGGGCACCATCGAGAACATCTCGACATCGACCTTTTCGGCCAGCTCGCGCTCGACCGCGGCGTCGGAATACTGGGAATAGTCTTGGGCCCAGCTGGGCGATGACGCCGCCGCCAGAACGAGGGCCGCGCAGAATGTCGCCGAAAACCGCATGCTATTCCCTTTCAGTCGAACGCGTCGTGACGACCCTGAGGGCCGCCCTCTAAAGCTTCAGATCCGCCGTCACCGGTGCGTGGTCGCTGGGCCGTTCCCATTCGCGCACCGTGTCATGCACTCTGGACGACACCTTGCCGTCCACAAAGGCCGCGTCGCGCAGGCCGGGGCTGGCCAGGATGTGGTCCAGGCGCAGGCCGCGGTTGGACTTGCGGAAGTCGGCGGCGCGATAGCTCCACCAGGAAAACAGCTTCTCGGGTTCCGGGATGGCCAGGCGGGGCAGGTCCAGCAGGCCCATCGACGTGATCATCGCGTCGAAGGCTTCCAGTTCGACCGGCGTGTGGCTGACCACCTTCAGCATCTGGCGATGGCTCCAGACGTCGTTCTCGCCTGGTGCGATATTGAGGTCGCCGGTGACGATCAGCGGGTCCCTGGGGTCACGCTTTTTCAGGGCGGCGGTCAGGGTCTCGTAGAAGTCTAGCTTGTGGTCGAACTTGGGATTGCCGATCCGGTCGGGCGTGTCGCCGCCGGCCGGGATGTAGAAGTTCTGGATGTCGACCCCGGCCACCTTGACCGCCACGCAGCGGGCGTGGCCCTCGCGACAGTTCATCAGGGTCGGGACGTCTTCGAAGGGCAGGCGCGAGGCGATGGCCACGCCGTGCCATCCCTTTTGGCCGGCGATCTTCAGGTGCGGCAGACCGGCAGCGATGAAAGCCTCGCGCGGAAACTCGGCCTCCTGGCACTTGATCTCCTGCAGGCACAGGACATCGGGGGCCTGCTCATCGACGAAGCGGGCGACCTGCTCGGCGCGCAGGCGGACGGAATTGACGTTCCAGGTGGCGATACGGAGGCGCATGGCTTGGCTCTAAAAGGTTTGAACGCCGCCGGAAACGAAAAACGCCCGGACGCATCAAGCGTCCGGGCGAAAGTCGGGTCTCTCATGCCGCGGCCGGGAGGGGATAGGATCCGGCACGGTTTGCGAGGAGAGGGTCGGGCTCTCATCGCCATGCGTGTCAAATATGCCACTGCGCAATTAATAGTCAAGAGGCAAAGCTGTTGATTCTTGCCTGTTGTGTGAATGTCACATTCAGGACTTGGCGCCGGCGCGGCGCGGGCGGGGGTCGGTAAGCACAAACAGCTTGGGGTCCAGATCGCCGGTCTTGTCGAAATCGACCAGGCGCACGCGGATCTGGCCGCCCTTCACGTCGCTGACCGTCCAACCGATCAGCGAGACCGGGCCGTCGCTGAAATCCAGGCTGATACGGCCCAGGGTTTGACGCCGGGCGTCCTGGGCGACGATGGTGAAGCCGTCGGCCAGCCGGCGCACATCGGTGATGACCACGCCGCGATCCAGCCGGACCTCGCGCGCCAGCAGCAGGGCCAGCGGGGTGCGGCTGAGCGGATAGCTCTCGAAGGTCTTCAGGCGGCTGTCGAAGATGTTGACGTTGTTGCCGTTGCTGACGACCAGCAGGCCCGAGGGGCCTTCATAGGCAAAGCGCGCCTTGCCCGGACGCTGCATATGGAGCGTGCCTTGCGTGACCGTGCCGCGCTGGTCGGTCTGGATGAACCGCCCCTTGGCCGAGGTCAGGCCCTGGATGTAGCCGGTGGCCTTGTCGACCAGCCCTTTCTGCTCGGGGGTCAGGGCGGCGGCTTTTGGGGCGCTGGACTGGGCGAGGGCCGATCCGCCAAACGAAGCGGCGGCCAGGCTGGCGCCGGCGGCGGCGATCAGGGCGCGACGGGTGGTCGGGGTCTTCGTCATGCGGTCTCCTTGAGCTCAACCTTTGCCCTGACCAAGCGACGAGCGAAAGGCCGTCGCGAGGCCATTTGACGGCGGTTCGATGAAGCCTTGTTCAGGTTGGGGTCGATCGGGAACGCGAAAGCTGCAGCATGGGTTGCGCCGGACGGGATGAGACAGGGTGTTGCGGGCGCCGCCGAGGGGGCGAAATCAGCTGCGGCCTACTCGCCCTCCTCCTCGTCATACCCCACCAGGCGCAGGGCCCGCGCGGGCAGGCCCTCCAGCTCGCACCAGCGCAGCAGGGCCTCCTCCCGCCCATGGGTGATCCACACTTCGCCGGGGTGCAGTTCGGACAGCGTCGCCGTCAGTTCGTCCCAGTCGGCGTGGTCGGACAGGATCAGCGGCAGCTCGACGCCCCGCTGCCGGGCCCGGGCCCGCACGCGCATCCAGCCGGAGGCGAAACAGTCGACCGGGTCGGCGAAACGGCGCGACCAGCGGTCGGCGATGGCCGAGGGCGGGGCGATGACGATCTGGCCGGCGAAGGCCGACTTCGATTGCTCTGTGGTGGCGGGCAGCAGGGGCCCCAGATTGACGCCGTGATCCTCGTAGAGGGCGTTCAGCCGCTCCAGGGCGCCATGCACATAGATCGGCTGCTCCCAGCCGGCCTCGCGCAACAGCCGGATCACCCGCTGGGCCTTGCCCAGGGCATAGGCGCCGACCAGATGGGTGCGCTCTGGAAACTGGGCGACGCTGGCCAGCAGGTTGCGGATCTCGCCGGCGTCGTCGGGGTGACGAAACACCGGCAGGCCGAAGGTGGCCTCGGTGATGAACACGTCGCAGGGCACGGGTTCGAACCGCGCGCAGGTCGGGTCGCGGCGGCGCTTGTAGTCGCCGGACACCACCATGGTCAGGCCCTTCCAGCGCACCACGGCCTGGGCCGAGCCCAGGATGTGGCCGGCCGGGACCAGGGTCACCTCGACGCCGTTGTGGGTAAAGCTGCCGCCATAGGGCACGACCTCGCGGCGGCCGGCGAAATCCTCGCCATAGCGCACGGCCATGATCGCCAGGGTCTGAGGCGTGGCGGCGACCACGCCATGGCCGGCGCGGGCGTGGTCGGCATGGCCATGGGTGATCACCGCCCGGTCCACGGGGCGGACCGGGTCGATATAGAAGTCCCCCGGCGGGCAGTAGAGGCCATCGGGTCGGGGACAGAGAAGGTCTTCAGGCTTGATCACAGTGGATATGACAATGCGCGGGCTGCTAATCATAGCCGCATGAGCGAAGACAACGAACAAACCCGGATGATCGCCACGGCGATGAACGAGGGCAGCCCGCAGGCCCGGGCCCTGGGCTTCACCACCCTGAAGATCGGCGACGCTGTAGCGATCCTGAAGGTGCCCTATCGGCCCGAGATCGTCGGCGACCCCGAGACCGGCGTCATCGCCGGCGGGGTGATGACCACCCTGCTGGACCATGCCAGTGGTCAGGCCGTGCATGCGGCCCTGGAGACCTGGACCTCGATCGCCACCCTGGACCTGCGCATCGACTATATGCGCCCCGCCGAGCCGGGTCGCGACGTTATGGCCCGCGCCCACTGCTACAAGATCACCCGCTCGGTGGCCTTCGTCCGCGCCGTCGCCTACGAGGACGACCCGGAAGATCCCGTGGCGACCGCCCAGGCGACCTTCATGCTCGACAGCAGCGCCGGCAAGAAGGCCGGGGCCAATCTGAAGCCTTCACGCTCTGGCCCGCCGGCCGCCAAAAAGACGGGAGACGCCGCATGAGCGACGCCGACAACCGCCTGGTCGCCGTCCTGGGCTCGATCCCCTACGCCAAGTTCCTGGGGATCACCGCCGAACTGGCCGGTGACGAGATGACCGCCATCCTGCCGTTCTCCGACCACATCGTCGGCAATCCGATGCTGCCGGCCATCCATGGCGGCGTGCTGGGCGCCTTCATGGAAATGACGGCCCTGGCCCAGCTGTCCGTGGCCGCGCCGCTGAAGCGCCAGCCGCGCACGGTGGATGTCTCGATCGAATATCTGCGCTCGGGCCGGCCGGTGACCACCTATGCCCGCGCCACGATCAAGAAACTGGGCCGGCGGGTCGCCAACGTCCATGTCGAGGCCTGGCAGGAAACTCGCGCCGCACCGATCGCCACGCTGCGGGGCATCTTCCTGGTGGCCCAGTCCGAAGAGTAGGGGGAGGGATTGACCCGGGGCCGGGCCTCGCGCGGCGGACGCGATGGCGGCAAGGCCGTCCGCAAGGGCGATCTGCCCTCCAAGCCGTGCCTGACCTGCGGTCGGCCGTTCACGTGGCGAAAGAAGTGGGAAGCGGTATGGGACGAAGTAAAATATTGCTCCGACCGGTGCCGATCACATAAAATTACACCAATGTAATGCTAATTGATGGCTGGAAGTTTCTTAAAAAGCCTTCATGACGCAAAGGTAACGGGTATTCACCAAACGGCGGGCCTATATCTCTTTTCACCGGACGCGAACAACCGCGGCGGCCAACAAAAGGGATCAAGACCATGACCATCAAGACCAACGCCGTCGCCGGCTTCGCCACCCTGGTTCTCGCGGTTCTGCCGCTCGTCGTTATCGTCGGTTCGCTCGCCACGAGCTTCTAAGTGACCGCCGCATAGCTCCACCGGGCTTGCCGCCCTCAGGCCTTGAAGGCCTCAAGGGCAGCCCGGTGGAGAAGGGCGTGACGATGCGCCAGTCGATCGATGTCGGCGTCGTATCCGCCGCCGATCACCCCCGCCACGGGGATCTGCCTTTCCAGACAACAGCCCAGAACGAACGCCTCGCGCCGCGCCAGGCCGTCGTCGCTCAGGGACAGACGCCCCAGCTTGTCATCCGCATGTGGATCGACCCCGGCGTTGAAAAACACCAGATCCGGCGCCTCGCGCGCCAGCAGCGCCGGCAGGATCTCCGCCAGCCTGGCCAGATAGGCCTCGTCGCCGGTTCCGTCGGCCAGGTCGATATCCAGATCGCTGACCGCCTTGCGGGCCGGAAAGTTCTTCTCGGCGTGCATCGAGAACGTGAAGACGTTGGGATCGCCCTCGAAGATCCGCGCCGTGCCGTCGCCCTGATGCACATCCAGATCCACCACCAGCGCCTTGCCGATCGCGCCCTCGGCCAGCAGGCGTCTGGCCGCAACGGCGACGTCGTTGAACACGCAGAAACCCGCCCCGCTCTCAGCAGAGGCGTGATGGCTGCCTCCGGCCGTGTTGCAGGCGATGCCATGCTCCAGCGCCAGCCGGGCCGTCAACAAGGTGCCGCCCGTCGCGGCTAGCGCCCTAGTGGCGACGGACTCGCTGTTGGGCATGCCGATGCGGCGCACGATGTCGGCGGGCAGCGACTGCTCGATCACGCCACGCACATAATCTTCCGTGTGGACCAGCCGCAGGGTTTCGACGTCGACCGGCTCTGGAAGATGAAATCCATCGGCTCCCGGCAGGCCCTCGCGCTCCAGCACGGCGGCCAGCCGCGAGAACTTGTCCATCGGAAACCGGTGCCCCGCTGGCATCTCGGCCCGGAAGGCAGGGTGGTGCACGATCGGTGGCGGCATGCGTAAACGATGGCGATCAGGACGACATGACGCAAGGTCGCGTCTTGCCCCGGCGGCGCTTGGGGAATAACCCATCGCCATGCAGACGCCCGAAAACCTCGCCGACATCCTCGACCTCGAAGCCATCGAGGTGAACCTGTTTCGCGGAACCAGCCCCAATGACGGCTTTCCGCGCATTTTCGGGGGCCTCGTCATCGCCCAGGCCCTGCTGGCCGCCTACAAGACCGTGCCCGAGCGGATCTGCCATTCGCTGCACGCCTATTTCATCCGCCCCGGCGATGTGAACGCTCCGGTCCTCTATGAGGTCGAGCGCGCCCGCGACGGCGGCACCTTCACCACTCGCCGGGTGGCCGCGATCCAGCATGGCGAGCAGATCTTCAACCTGGCCTGTTCGTTCCAGACGCCCGAGGAGGGCTTTGAGCACCAGTCGCCGATGCCCGCCGCTCCGGCGCCAGAGGATGTTCAGACCGAGGGCGACTTCCTGCGCAGCCTGGGCGACCAGGTCCATCCCAAGATGCTGCGCTTCCTGGACAAGCCGCGCCCGATCGACATCCGCTGGGTCGACCCGCAGAACCCGGTCAAGCCCGAGAAGAAATCGGGCACCAAGGAGGTCTGGATGCGGGCCTGCGCCCCGATTGGCGATGATGTGAAGATGCAGCAGGCGGCCCTGGCCTATGCCTCTGACATGGCCTTCATGGAAAGCGCCCTGCGTCCCCACGGCCTGATCTGGACCACGCCCGGCCTGCAGTCGGCCAGCCTGGACCACGCCATGTGGTTCCACCGGCCCTTCAACTTCAATGACTGGACCCTGTTTGCCCAGGACAGCCCCAGCGCCTCGCAGGGTCGCGGCATGGTGCGCGGCCAGATGTTCAGCCAGGACGGCACGCTTCTGGCCTCGGTGGCGCAGGAATGCCTGATGCGGATCAAGAAGTAGGCGGGCTCTAACCGCCCAGCCGTTCCAGGACCCCGACGAACCGGTCGATATCGCCCCCGGTCATCGCGCGCTCGGCTTCGATCACCAACTGGAGCTTGCGCGCCAGGACACGCAATTCGATTTCGCCGGCCTCGGCTTGGGTCTTGGCGGCGGTCGCCTTGCTGGCCTCGGCTTCCGCCAGAAGCTTGGTCGCCCGGGCTGCGAGTTCCTCATTTTCCAGACCGGCGCGCGACAGCCGATCCTTCAGATGGGCGATGGAGCGGTCCAGCAGGTCCTGGGCCTCTTCCCGGACGGAGGCGCCGTGACGCTGGTTCACCACCGAGTCGAGCACCGCCGCCATGGCTTGGGTCAGCCTGGGGATCAGGCCGTTTCCAACACTCACGCCGTTGGTGATTTGCGGTGAGGCATCCTGCCTTCGACGCGCACTGACGAAGACCTCGACGACCATCTTCATCGCGGCGACGGCGGAATCGGATTTCAGAACGGTCGCAGCCATGACCACGCCGTGTTCGGTGAAGGCCCACGGCCGTGTCCGTCGCCCACCTCGGGAGTTTGATATCGCATTTTGCGATATCAAACGGGCGAACTCCTCAGCCGTCAGTTGGAAGGCATAGCCCTCGAACCGTGCGGCGTTTCGGCGGATCTGTTCGTTGAGGCGCCGGGTCTCGACTCCGAACAGAGCGGCGATCGCGTCGTCGAGGACGACACTCTGGCCCCGGATCTGATGGATATGGGCAAACGCCCTGTCGGCGGCGGGTAGATCGACGGGCATAGGGCTCGAAATCGCTTTGAGAGTGTCGTTTGCAACACTCTCTCTTTGATTGATTTCGAGATCAATCTTCTTGCGCCGACCCTTCGGCCAGGCTCATCGGCCCTTCGGTATAGCTGGCGCAGGAATGCCCGATGCGGATCAAGACCTGGCCGGGTTCGCTAGGCTGATTGACGCCACGCCGGCTTGAGCCAGGCCGCGCAGGAGTGAGGCGACCTGCATGCCGACGGTCAGCTCGCCGGCCAGGGCCATCCGCAGCGCCTCGGCGGCCGGGACCCAGAGCCTCTCGATCCGCTCGGTCGGGTCGTCCTTGGGCTCGGCGACCTTCGCCACCTGACACGCCAGGACGATGTGCGTGCGGTTGGAATGGGTGCCGGCGTTGGCCCGCGTTTCGCCGACCAGGGTCAGAACCCCGGCGCATCCTGTCTCTTCCAGCAGTTCCCGCCTGGCGGCCTGCAGCGGATCGGCGTCGGCCGGCTCCATGCCGCCGGCGGGCAGTTCGATCGACATCCCGCCCAGGCCATGCCGGTACTGCTTGACCAGCAGCACGTTGTCGGCGGCGTCCAGAGCGATGATCTCGACCCAGTCGGGATAGTCCAGCACGTAGTAGGGGGCGACCACCGCGCCTTCGTCCGTGACGCAATCATCAGCGCGAACGGCGATCCAGCGATCCTTGTGAACATAGCGCGAGGCGGTGACCCGCCACTTTCCGTCGGTCACCATGTCCTCGAACTCCTGGGATCGGCCGTCGTCAGTCGTAGTGGCGCTCGGCGCCGTCGCTGTCGTCGGCCTCTTCGACCGGACCTTCCGGTTCTCCCACCAAGGCGGGCGGATCGGCGAGGATCAAACGTTCCTGGATCTTCACGTCGGGAACGGCCGCGCGGGTGAAGGGCAGGAACCAGGTCTGGCCGCCGAGGGCGGGCTGGATCTCGAGCAGGTCGCCGGCTCCGAAGTTCTGCACGCTCTTGACCGAACCCAGCAGGGCATTGTCGGAGATGTGGCGAACGGCCAGGCCGACCAGGTCGGTCAGGTAGAATTCATCCTCGTCCGGCTCGGGCAGGGATTCCCGGGGGACATACAGGCGCAGGCCGCGCAGGGCGTCGGCGGCCTCCTTGGTCTCGATCCCCTTGCAGCGGGTGACGAGGCCTTCCTTGGCCACGCGGGCCGAGACGATGGTCAGGGCCGGCGAGCCATCCTGGCGCAGCAGCGCCTTGAAGCCGGCCAGGCTCATCGGCTCTTCGGTATAGGTGGCGATCTTCACCTCGCCGCGCACGCCAAAGCCGCCGGAGACGCGGCCGACGAGGATCAGGTTGGCGGGGGAGGGGGTGCTCATCGAAGATGTTGCATCGCCGCCCCGATCCGAAGACCGGGGCGACAGCGCAAAAGGCCTTAGCCTTCGGTCTTTTCAGCTTCGGCGGCCGGAGCCTCTTCAGCGGCGGCTTCAGCGGCCGGAGCTTCTTCGGCAGCGGCTTCTTCGGCGGGGGCTTCTTCAGCAACCGGCTCGGGGGCCGGGGCAGCGGCGGCTTCGGCAGCAGCGGCGGCGGCGGCTTCAGCAGCAGCTTCGGCAGCGGCCTTGGCGTCTTCAGCAGCCTGGACGGCAGCGGCGGCGGCGTCTTCAGCGGCCTTCACGTCGGCGGCCTTGCGGTCTTCGTCGCGTTGAGCGCGCTCGGTGATGCGCTCCTGGGCCTTCTTGCCCGGCGCGCCCTTTTCAGGGTTGTTGCCGTGGGTCCACGAGCCGATGCCCTGAGCGGCCAGGAAGCGCGCGACGCGGTCGGTCGGCTGGGCGCCCTTGGCGATCCAGGCCTGGATCGACTCGATCTTCAGGGTGACGCGAGCGGCGTCGTCCTTCTTGAGCAGCGGGTTGTAGGTGCCGACCTTTTCGATGAAACGGCCATCGCGCGGCGAGTGGCTGTCAGCAACGACGATCGAGTAGTACGGGCGCTTCTTGGCGCCGCCACGGGCGAGACGGATCTTCAGCATATCGGTAGTCCTTGAGTTCGAGTTCTATTTCTTGAACGGGTTGAAACCGGGCGGCAGACCGCCGCCCAGGCCGGAAAGGAGGTTCGGCTTGGCGTCGCCGCCACCGCCGAGACCGGGAAGACCCGGCAGGCCTCCCGCGGAATTCTGTTGATCGGGCGCGGCCTGCTTGCCGCCCCCCATGGCTTTCAGGCGCGACATGTCGCCGCCGCCCATCATGCCGGCCATCCGGGCCAGGCTCTTGCCGCCGTCCTTGGACATGGCCTTGAACATGTCGGCCATCTGGCGGTGCTGCTTCAGCAGACGATTGACCTCGGCCACGTCGACCCCGGCGCCGGCCGCGATGCGGCGCTTGCGCGAGGCGGCCAGGATGTCGGGCTTCCTGCGCTCCAGCTTGGTCATCGAGCTGATGATCGCCTGCTGGCGCAGGAACACCTTGTCGTCGATGCCGCTTTCGGCGATCTGCTTCTTGGCCTTCTGGACGCCGGGCAGCAGGCCCATGATGCCCTGCATGCCGCCCATCTTCTGCATCTGCGACAGCTGCGACGACAGGTCGTTGAGGTCGAACTGGCCCTTGGCCAGCTTCTTGGCCATGCGCTCGGCTTCGGCATGGTCCAGATCGGCGGCGGCGCGCTCGACCAGGGCGACGACATCGCCCTGACCCAGGATGCGGCCGGCCACGCGGCGGGCGTCGAACACGTCTAGCGCGTCGACCTTTTCGCCGGCGCCCAGGAACTTGATCGGCAGGCCGGTGACGTGGCGCATCGACAGCGCCGCGCCGCCCCGGCCGTCGCCGTCGGCGCGGGTCAGGATCAGGCCGGTCAGGGGCAGGCGTTCGTGGAAGGCCTTGGCGGTGCGGACCGCGTCCTGGCCGGTCAGGCTGTCGGCGACCAGCAGGGTTTCGGACGGCTGGGCGATGCGGGCGATTTCCGCCGCTTCGCTCATCATCGCCTCGTCCAGCGTGGTGCGGCCGGCGGTGTCGAGGATCAGGACGTCATAACCGCCGAGGCGCGCGGCGCTCATGGCGCGCTTGGCGATGTCGACGGCGCTCTGGCCGGCGACGATCGGCAGGCTCTCGACCTCGACCTGCTTGGCCAGCATGGCCAGCTGTTCCATGGCGGCCGGACGGCGGGTGTCGAGCGAGGCGACCAGCACCTTCTTGCGCTCGGTCTTGGACAGACGCAGGGCCAGCTTGCCGGTCGTGGTGGTCTTGCCCGAGCCCTGCAGGCCGGTCATCAGGATCACCGACGGCGGGTTCAGGGCCAGGTTCAGGCCGGTGGGCTCTTCGCCGCCCAGCATGTCGACCAGACCGTCATAGACGATCTTGACCACCTGGTCGGCCGGCTTGACCGAGCGGATGACGGCCTCGCCCGAGGCCAGTTCCTTGGCCTTGGAGATGAAGTCCTTGACCACCGGCAGGGCGACGTCGGCTTCCAGCAGGGCGACGCGGACCTCGCGCAGCGCCTCGTCGATATCCTTTTCGGACAGCACGCCGCGACCGCCGAGGCGGTCGAATACGCCGGAGAGCCGCTCTGTAAGGCCGTCGAACATGTCGAACCCTGTTTGAACCCAAATCTCCAAACGCAATCAGCCCCCATGGACGATCACGTCGATGGGGGTCCTCGCCGTCCTCGTCCAGATGGATCCCGCGCTAGCGGGCTGGGGTCGTGACGGTAGAGGCGCTGCTGATGAAGCGCCGGAAGGGCGCGCTTATGCACAGAAAATGGCGAAGAGTCAAAGCCGGCCATCGAGACGCCGCGTCTGGACAAGTCAGCGATCCGTCGTTCAGGTTCACGCTCCGATCCCGATCACCGCTCAAGGCGAACGAATGGCCCCGACCACCCGGCCGTACTATTCCAGCAAGGGCCTCTCGGCGGTTCACTACGATCTGCTGACCGCCGCCGACAAGACGCTGTCAGGCGATCTGGACGTCTATGCCGGGCTTGCCAAAGGCCCCAGCCAAATCCTGGAGCTCGGGGCCGGAACGGGCCGGATAGCGTTGGAGCTGGCCAAGCGCGGGCATTCCGTTCTGGGCCTCGACATCGCGCCCGCCATGCTCGACCAGGCCGAGGCCAAGCGAAAGGCCCTGGACCCTGAAACGGCCGCCCGCCTTCGGTTCAAGCTGGGCGACATGGCCTCGCTGTCGCTGGGCGAGACCTTCGACCTGGTGCTGTGCACCTATTTCACCCTGGCCCACGTGCCGGCCGGCGCGTCCTGGAGGAATACGTTCAAGGGCGTGGCGCGACATCTGAAGCCCGGCGGACTGGCGGCATTTCACCTGCCCTTGGAAGACCGGATGCGAGAGGCGCCGCCGCCGTCCGACAAGCCTGTCTTCCTGCACGCCCTCGAGGGCGGCGGTCACGTCGCGCTGTACATCCTGGAGCATGGCTTCAATCCCAAGCTCGGACGGATGGATCTGGTGCTGGACTTCGTGACCAAAGCCGCCCCTGGCGCCGCGGCGACGCACAGCCACGAGCGGCTGACCTATTACCTCGCCGACCCGGTCCCGTTCGCGCAAGCGGCGGGACTGGAGGTCGCGATGGCCCCGATCGATATCAGCGGGGTCGGGGCCATCCACGTTTTCCGAAAACCCTAGACGGTCCCGAGATAGTCGCGCTTGCCGACTTCAACCCCGTTCTTGCGCAGGATCGCGTAGGCGGTGGTCAGGTGGAAGAAGAAGTTCGGCTGCGCCTGGGTCTGGAAATAGGCCAGGCCCTTGACCACACTGGTTTCACCGCGACGCGTCAGCGTGATGTCGCGGTCCTCGGCGCCTTCGAACTTGCTGGCGTCCAGACCTTCGACATAGGCGATGGCGCGGTCGACCCGGGCGATCAGGTCGGCAAAGCCGGTTTCGGTGTCGTCCCAGGCCGGCACGTCTTCACCGGCCAGGCGCGCGCAGCAGCCCTTGGCGAAGTCGGTGGCGATCTGCACCTGGCGCAGAAGCGGGAACATGTCGGGATACAGCCGGGCCTTCAGCAGGGCGTCGGCGTCCCAGCCCTTGGCTTCGACCTGGGCGGACGCCTTGGTCAGCACGCCCTTCAGACCCTTCAGGCCCTGGACGAAGACGGGAACGCTGGCCTGGTGCATGGAAAGGGTCATGGAAGCTCCGCTGGAAGGTGTGGCGCACAGATAGGGCGGACGCCTCCTGAGAGGAAGCGCGGAACGCCTGGCGATCGGCGGGGGTTTAGACAGTTCGAGTTCAAACCACGAGGTTACCCCCATGAAAGTCAGCGACGCCATGACCGGTCAGGTCACCACCGCCGCCCCGACCGATACGGTCCGCAAGGTGGCCCAGATGATGGCCCATGTCGAAACCGGTGCGATTCCTGTCGTCGACAGCGGCAAGGTGGTGGGCCTGGTCACCGACCGCGATATCGTTCTGCGCGTGGTCGCCGAAGGCCGCAGCTTCGACTCGCCGATCTCCGAGGCCATGACCGAGGGCGAGGTCCATAGCGTCAAGGAAGACGACGTCCTGGCCGACGCCACCGCCAAGATGGCCAGCCACCAGATCCGTCGCCTTGTGGTGCTCAACGACGCCGGCGCCCTGACGGGCATTCTCTCGCTGGGCGACGTGGCCAAGGACTATGGCGCCAAGCAGGTCGGCAAGACGCTGGAAGACATCTCCGCCGAGCCGGGCGACGCGGCGCACTAGTCGCTATCGGCCATGAAAAAGGGCGGCTCCGCGAGGAGCCGCCCTTCGTCATTCAGACTCAAGTCAAAGCCTAGACCAGCGAGGGGTCGATGGCCTTGCAGGCTTCCATCAGGCCCTTAACCGAGGCGACCGAGGCGGCGAACATCGCCTTCTCTTCGTCGTTGGTTTCGAACTCGACGATCTTTTCAGCGCCGCCGGCGCCGATGACGACCGGCACGCCGACATAGAGGCCGTCCAGGCCGTACTGGCCGGTCAGGAAGGTGGCGCACGGCAGGACGCGCTTCTTGTCCTTCAGATAGCTGGTAGCCATGGCGATGGCGCTTTCAGCCGGAGCATAGAAGGCCGAGCCGGTCTTCAGCAGGGCGACGATCTCGCCGCCGCCGCCGCGGGTGCGCTTGACGATGCCGTCGAGCTCTTCCTGGGTCATCCAGCCTTGCTTGACCAGTTCCGGCAGCGGCAGGCCGCCGACCGTCGAGTGACGGACCATCGGGACCATGTCGTCGCCGTGGCCGCCCAGGGTCCAGGCATGGATGTCTTCGACCGACACGCCGGTCTTTTCGGCCAGGAAGTAGGCGAAGCGCGCCGAATCCAGGACGCCGGCCATGCCGATGACCTTTTCCTTGGGCAGGCCCGAGAACTGCTGCAGCGCCCAGACCATCGCGTCGAGCGGGTTGGTGATGCAGATGACGAAGGCGTTGGGGGCGTGAGCCTTGATGCCTTCGCCGACGGCCTTCATGACCTTCAGGTTGATGCCCAGCAGGTCATCGCGGCTCATGCCCGGCTTGCGCGGCACGCCGGCGGTGACGATGCAGACGTCGGCGCCGGCGATGTCGGCATAGTCGTTGGCGCCCTTGAGGCTGATGTCCTTGCCAAACACCGCCGAGGCTTCGGCCAGGTCGAGGGCCTTGCCCTGCGGCGTGCCTTCGCTGATGTCGAACAGGACGATGTCGCCAAGCTCTTCGCGAGCCGCGATGTGAGCCAGGGTGCCGCCGATCATGCCGGCGCCGATAAGGGCGATCTTCGCGCGAGCCATAGGGTCTCCGTCAGGACTGTGGATGAAAATTCTCGCGGCGGTCTACGCCCGGAGCGGCCAAGCCTCAAGCCCCCTTTCCCGTTTCGCTGCACTGCGGCAAGACTGTCTGAACAACGATAAGGACGCGCAGGGATGAGCAAGACCGACCCCGGGAACTATTTCGAGGACTTCCGGCTGGGCCAGGTGCTGGTCCACGCCACGCCGCGCACGGTTACAGCGGGCGATGTGGCGCTTTACACCGCCTTCTACGGGCCGCGCTTTTCGCTGTTTTCGTCCGACGAGGTGGCGCGGGCCAGCGGCCTGCCCGCCGCGCCGGTGGATCCGCTGATCGCCTTCCACATCGTGTTCGGCAAGACCGTGCCCGACATCAGCCTCAACGCCGTGGCCAATCTCGGCTATGCCGAGGGCCTGTTCCTGGCCCCGGTCTATCCGGGCGACACCCTGATGGCCGAGTCCGAGGTCATCGGGCTGAAGGAAAATTCCAACCGCAAGACCGGCGTCGTCTATGTGCGGACCACCGGGACCAACCAGCGCGGCGAGCGCGTGCTGAGCTATGTGCGTTGGGTCATGGTCCGCAAGAAGGACGCCGAGGCCGAGATCCCCGAGCAGGCGACGCCGAAACTGGCCGACGCCGTGGCGGCCGCAGACCTGATCATCCCCGCGACCCTGGACTTCTCGAAATACGATTACGCCCTGGGCGGCGCGCCGCACGCTTTCGAGGACTACGCGATCGGCGAGCGGATCGACCATGTCGACGGCATGGCCATCGAGGAGGCCGAGCACGCCATGGCCACCCGGCTGTGGCAGAACACCGCCAAGGTCCACTTCAATCAGTTCGAGCGCGCCAAGGACCCGTCGGGCCGGCGGCTGGTCTATGGCGGCGTGGTGATCTCGACCGCCAAGGCCCTGTCGTTCAACGGCCTGCAGAACGCCGGCCTGATCCTGGCGATCAATGGCGGCCGCCATGTCAGCCCCTACTTCGCCGGGGCCACGGTGTTCGCCTGGAGCGAGGTGCTGGACAAGGCCGACCTTGGAGACGGCGTCGGGGCCCTGCGGCTGCGGCTGGTGGCGACGAAGGACCGGCCCTGCGACGACTTCCCGGGCAAGGACGAGGCGGGGGTCTATAACGAGCACGTCATCCTCGACTTCGACTATTGGGCGGCGGTCCCGAAACGTGGCTGAGTTCGGTCTGGACCCGGCCTTTGTCGCCACCTCGCAGGCGCTGGGCGACCTGCGTCTGTGCGAGGCCCGGCTGCAACGGGACGCCCGCTATCCGTGGATCGTGCTGATCCCGCGCCGGCCGGGTCTGCGCGAGATCGAGGACCTGTCGCCGGCCGACCGCATCGCCCTGATGGACGAGATCGTCCTGGCCGGCGACGCGGTTCGCGCCGTCGGCGCGGCGCTGGGCCTGGCGGTCGACAAGCTGAATGTCGGCGCCCTGGGCAATGTCACCCCGCAGCTGCACGTCCACGTCCTCGGCCGCCGGCTCGGCGATCCGGCCTGGCCGGGGCCGGTCTGGGGCCACAGTCCCGCCGAGGCCTTCGCGCCGACCGCCCTTGAGGCGGCGGTGGTGGCGGCGAAGACAGCCCTGAACCTCTAGCGAAGCTGCGGCGTCTTCTTGGCCGGGGCTTTCTTCTTGCTCGCCGTCGCCTTGCCCTTGCGAGCCGGGGTCGCCTTGGCCTTGGAGCCTTTCTTGCCCTTGGCCACGGCCTTGCCTTTCGCGCCGCTCTTCTTGGCGGCGGTGGCGCACTTGGCCTTGGCGGCCTTCAGCGCCTTGCCGGTCTTGCCCTTGGTCGAGCAGACCGCCGCCCGAGCCGGGGTCGAGCGGGCCGGGGCGGCGCGGGGCGCGCCCCAGATCACCGGTCCGCGGCCCTGGATCACATAGCCCGGCGGCAGGCTGGGCGGGGCCTCGCGATCGGCGATCACCGTCTGGTCGACGCCGGCCTCATGGAGGTTGCCGCTCCAGCGGGTCGCGCCGGCCGGGCTGAGGCTCAGCACGGTGGACGGACCGCCCCTGGGGCTGAAGCGCACGACCAGGTCGGAGCCAGACCGCTCGACGCTGTCGATCAGGCCGGTCGATCCGACCGCGCCGGACCGGCGCACGTCGCGCCAGGCGCCTTCGACCGGGCCATAGCCGCCGGCCGGGTCGACGATCTGCAGCGTGTAGAGGGTCGATCCGTCAGGCCCCGACACCTTCCAGCCGCCATCCAGCGGACCTTGCAGGCCCTGGGCGGCGACGATCGAGCCTTTGACCCGCATCTCGTAGATCCGCTCGGCGGGCACATAGCTGCCCTGCGGCACGGCATGGTCGCCGTCCGGCGGGAAGGAGACAGAGGGCGGTTCCGGCGTGGGAATCGGCAGGATGGTGGGCTTGTGATAGGGCGCCTGAGCGGTCGGCTGGGCGTCTTCCTCGTCGGTCGTACCGGTCTGGGTGATCAGGTCGCCCAGCGGATCAAGGGCGACGGGGACCGACTGGCCGGCCGCCGGATCCGGCGGGGTCGGCAAGGGATCCGCCGATAGGGCAGGGGCCACCGTTTGCGGCGCGGTCGCCACCGGCGACTCCTGAGCCAGAACCGGCCCGGCGAACAGCGCGAAAAGAAGAGCCAGAGCCCGCATCAACAGATCCTAACCGACCCTGGCGGCGATGGCGTCCGCGACCAGGACCAGGCGCTCGGCCTGGGCCAGATGCAGGCGCTCGGCCATCTTGCCGTCGACCCGCAAGGCCCCTCTGCCCGCATTTTCGGGCGCCTTGAAGGCGGCGATCACCGCTTGGCTCCAGGCGATCTCGTCGGCGGACGGCGAGAACACCCGGTTGCAGATCTCAAGATGCTTGGGGTGGATCAGGGTCTTGCCGTCAAAGCCGAAGTCGACGCCCTGGACGCAGACCGCCTCCAGCGCCTCCAGATCCTCGATGTCGTTGTGCACCCCGTCCAGGATGGTCAGGCCATGGGCCCGGGCGGCGGCGACCGACAGGGTCAGCAGCGGCAGGAACGGCGCGCGGTCCGGCGTCTGGCGGGCCCGCATCTCCTTGGCGAAGTCATTGACCCCCATCACGAAGGTCGACAGCCGCGTGGACCGGCTGGCGGCGGCGATCTCCCACAGGTGGAAGGCGGCCTTGCCGGTCTCGATCATGGTCCACAGCCGCGTTGCTGGCGGCGCAGCATGCAGGGCGGCGTTGTAAACCCGCACATCGCCGGCGTCGTTGATCTTGGGCACCAGCACCGCGTCGGGGCCGGCCTCGGCGGCGGCCGCGAGATCTTCGGCGCCCCAGGGGGTGTCGAGGCCATTGGTGCGGATCACCACCTCGCGGGACCCGAACCCGCCGGCCTTGACGGCCGCCACGGCCGCGTCGCGGGCCGCTTCCTTCATCTCGGGGGCGACGGCGTCCTCGAGGTCGAGAATGATCACGTCGGCGTCCAGGGTGCGCGCCTTCTCGACCGCCTTGGCGTTCGAGGCGGGCATATAGAGAGCGCTGCGGCGCGGCCTGGCGACGGTGGACATGCAAAATTCCCTGCGGTCTTTTCTTATACAGCCTTCTTAATCACGCGCGGGCCACGGCAAAAGCAAAGACGTTCGACGCGCGCTAATCTTGGTCACGGATCGGGCGAAGCGGGATAGGATCGCCGCATGACCACGCGCTATGACGAGAACGCCCGCAATGTTCTGGGCGGGGAACTGATCCCCTGCTCCCTGAACCCGGTGACGGGCTTTTACCGCAACGGCTGCTGCGAGACCGGTCCGCACGATCTGGGCCTCCATACGGTCTGCGCCGTGATGACCGACGAATTCCTGGCCTTCTCTAAGGCCGCCGGCAACGACCTCTCCACCCCCCGCCCCGAATTTGCCTTCCCGGGCCTGAAGGCCGGCGACCGCTGGTGCCTGTGCGCCGGCCGCTGGAAAGACGCCCTCGACGCGGGCCTGGCCCCGCCGGTGGTGCTGGAGGCGTCGCACGAGGAGATGCTGGCGATTGTTCCGCTGGGGGTGCTGAAGGATCACGCGGCGGTTTAGGGGACACGGATTCTCAGCCTCGCGCGGAAACCGCCGAGTTGGTGGGAAGGGTCGCGGAGCGTCCGGACCACGTCCGGATGAAGAAGTAGAAATACCGTTTCGACGAAGCCGTCCGCTCCGCGTCATCGTTATCCGTCAGCGTCCCAGCGGGTGGCCCAGTTGGGGCCTTACCGGAACTCGCCTGTCGGGTTTCCCCGGCAGAACGAAGGTCGGGGGGCGTGGGGCCAATTCTGACCAACACTCGCCTTGATCCCCATCCACGCCGACGGCGGGCGGGTCCTGCAACGCCAGGATCCCCGGACCGGTCGAGTATCCCCCTCGACCCCAGCCCCGCTCGATCACCCCCCGCCGCCGCAATGGTCGCTGGCCTTGCGCCCTTTCCTCGCGACGAGGTGAGGACAGAATACGGGAGGTTTCAGCGCGTCGGATAAGTTTGCTGCACGCCCGCGCAAGTCCCCGTTCTATCGACCCTCTCCCAGAGGGAGAGGGAGGGACCCACGCTTGCGTGGGAGGGTGAGGGGTTACACCCTAAACCGTTGTCGCACCTGGGATCTTGCCCTGTCCGGAAGGGCTTCGCAAACCCCTCATCCTCCCACGCCTGCGGCGCGGGCCCCTCCTTCTCCCTCTGGGAGAAGGTTTCAAATCCCCGCGCCTATCCGGGGACGGCGCGATCGCAATCCCCGTGGTCTCAGCCCAGCGGATACTCCCGCTCCAGCCGATAGGCCGAGCCCTCGCCGCCCAGCCAGCTGGAATAGAGCCCGAAGCGCTCCACGCGGAACGGCGGCGAATGCAGCAGGTTGTTGGCCTGGACCCAGGCGCCGACCTCGGGAACGGCCGGACGCTTGAGATAGGCCAGGGTGACATGCGGGGTGTAGAGCCGCGCCTCGGGTTTCAGGCCGACTTCGCGCGCGGCCCGTTCGTTGGCCTTGGCCAGTCCGCGCAGGTCGCGGCTTTCCCCCACGCCGGCCCAGACGGCGTGGATTTCGACGCCCTCGCCGAAATGGCCGACGCCGACCAGCTCCAGATCAAAGGCCGGGGCCTCGATCTGGGCCAGGGCCTCGTCCAGTTCGGCGGCCACCGGCTCCTGAACATCGCCGATGAACTTCAGCGTGATGTGAAAGGCCTCCTGTGGCCGCCAGCGCGCGTGCTCGATGCCGTGCTGACGGGTCAGCAGGCCCTGGCCGATTTCGGGCGGCACGGCGATGGCGGTGAACAGGCGCAGCATGGATGTCAGGGGCAGGGGTTGGGCTGGGCGGCGTGGATGGCGTTGACGGCCTTTTCCAGTTCGTCGGTCCAGGTCAGGTCGAAGGCGTCGATGGCGACCTTCAGCTGGTCCATCGAGGTGGCGCCGATGATCGTCGAGGTCACGAACTGGCGCGCGTCGCAGAACTTCAGAGCCAGCGTAGCCGGATCGATCCCGAACTTGCCGGCCAGGTCGACATAGGCGCGGATCGCGGCTTCCGCCCCCGGGCCCTCATAGCGCTGCATGCGGTTATAGAGCGCCTTGCGCGAACCCTCGGGCAGGGCGCCGTCCAGATATTTGCCGGTCAGGGCGCCTTGAGCCAGCGGCGAATAGGCCAGCAGCCCGACCTGTTCGCGCATGGCGATCTCGGCCAGGCCGTATTCGAACGTGCGGTTGGCCAGGTGATAGGCGTTCTGGATCGAGGCGATGCGCGGCAGGCCGCGACCTTCGCTTTCGGCCAGGAAGCGCATCACGCCCCACGGGAACTCGTTGGAGACGCCGATGGCGCGGATCGTCCCCTTCTTCACGTGGGCGTCGAGGGCCTCGAGGATGTCGCCGAAGGTCTCGTAGTCCTGCTCATAATCCTTGAAGGTCTGGCCGCCGAACACCCGCACCGGACGGTCGGGCCAGTGCAGCTGGTAGAGGTCCAGATAGTCGGTGTTCAGGCGCTTGAGAGAGTTTTCAACCGCCTCGTCGATCTGGGCCCGGGTGTGCCGGGTGGAGGCGCCGTCGGCGCGCATCCAGGTCAGGCCGCCAAAGGCGCTGCCGCGACCGGCCACCTTGGAGGCCAGGACGATCTGGTCGCGCTTGCCGGTCTTTTTCAGCCACGCGCCGATGTGGCGCTCGGTATTGCCCTGGGTCTTGGGATCGGGCGGGCTGGAATACATCTCGGCCGTGTCCCAGAAATTGACCCCGCGCTCGAGCGCGTAGTCCATCTGGGCGTGGGCCTCCTCTTCGCTGTTCTGCGAGCCCCAGGTCATGGTGCCCAGGCAGCAGCGCGAGACCATCACGCCGGTCCGTCCCAGTTCCGAATAATCCATTCGCGCGTCCGCCCTTTTTTGTTTGCTCTGGCCTAATTACGCGGTCCGGCGCGGCCTGCAACAGCCGTCCCTTGCGCGAAGCCCCGCCCATGCCAATATTGGTATGGCGTCCATTTCGGACGCGATCAATCAGAAGGGCTTTCCCTCGATGAACGACCTCAACCGCGGCTATGCGCGCTCGATCCCGGTGGATCGCGCCGACATGTCGGTTGACGCCGGCCTGCGCAGCTTCATGCTCGGCGTCTACAACAAAGTGGCGTTGGGCCTCGTCCTGTCGGGCGCTCTCGCCTACATCACGTCTTCCGTTCCGGCGGTCCGCGACCTCATGTTCGTGGTCGAGGGCGGTCGTCTGATCGGCGTGACGCCCATCTACATGATCGTGGCCTTCGCGCCGCTGGTCCTGCTTCTGGTCGCCGGCTTCGCCCTGCGCAACCCCAAGCCCCAGACCGCCGGCGCCCTGTACTGGACCATCGTCTCGCTGATCGGCGCGTCGCTGGGCTCGGTGTTCCTGCGTTACACCGGCGAGTCGGTCGCCTCGACCTTCTTCGTCACGGCGGCGGCCTTCGGCGGTCTCAGCCTGTTCGGCTACAGCACCAAGAAGGACCTGACCGGTTTCGGCAGCTTCCTGATCATGGGCGTCTTCGGCCTGGTCATCGCCTCGATCGTCAGCATCTTCTTCAAGAGCCCGGCCCTGGTCTTCGCGATCAACGTCCTGGGCGTGCTGATCTTCTCGGGCCTGATCGCCTATGACACCCAGCGCCTGAAGATGACCTATTACGAACTGGGCGGCGACACCGCAGCCCAGAGCGTGGCCACCAATTTCGGCGCGCTGAGCCTGTACATCAACTTCGTCAATCTCTTCCAGTTCCTGCTGTCGCTGTTCGGCAACCGCAACTAGGCTTGAGTGAAGTCTGAAACGACGAAGCCCCGGCGGGACACCGCCGGGGCTTTTTCGTGGGCGGGCCTCGACGGGCCGGGCGGTCGGGACCATGCTGGCGGCGGGGACAGTTCTGAGGACTTGTTGATGCGCGCCTTGACCCTTCTGGCCGGCCTGATCCTGATCGCCACCACCGGCGGCGCTCACGCCGAGGCGGTGGGCCTCAAGCCCTATGCGATCCCGGCCAGGGCCCCGATGATGTCGCTGACGCGGGACGCGGCGATGCAGAACTCCAGGCCGGATCTGTCTGTGCCGGTGCGCTACGCCAACGCCCCCGTGCAACTGCCCCGAGGGATCGCCAGGACCTCGGTGGAAAGCCGCATCGCGGGCGACGGCCCCGTGGCCTCGGCCGGGGTGCTGTGCGGCCTCAAGCCCAGCGCCGACTTTAGCGGCATGGGCACGGCGCGCGGCTATGACAATGACGGCCGGTTCGTGGGCGCCAAGCTGGCGTTTACGTTCTAGCCCTCAGTCGACCACCGAGAACTTGCCCTTCTCGAACAGCTTCAGCACCTGGGCCAGTTCGTGGCCGCGCTTGAGGATCATGCCCCCCTGGCCGATCACCGCCCAGGCGCCCTGCTTGCGGGCCAGGGCCGGGCGCTTCTCGACGCGATAGAGCGGGGCCTCGGCCGCGTGGCGGAAGATCGAGAACACCGCGCAGTCGGACAGGCCGGCGATGCCGTAGTCGCGCCATTCGCCGGCGGCGACCATGCGGCCATACAGGCGCATGAGCGTATCGAGCTCGCGCCGCTCGAAGAAGGTCACGCCACCGGGCGAGGGGGCGGACGGAAACTGCGGATCCAACGCCATCGGACGAATCCTAACCCCAGTCCGCCCGGTTTGGCGAGCGTGGCGTGGCGGTCACGCCTCGGGAAATTGCTACATGACGGTCACGACGCGCCGCGAAAGGACCTTATTTTCGACCTTCGGCCGCCTGTTTGGTCGGCCAGTTTATCGGTGTCGGCTGATCGGACATCTCACGGTCCTGGATCCTGAACAGCCCCCCCAGCCCCCCTTGATCGCGGGCCGGTCGGCCGACAGAGCTAACCATCCCCCCAATGAGTCCGCGCGGTCCTTCCCCCCTACCGCGCGGGCTTTTTGCTGCCTCGTCGCCAGGCCGCAGGCCTGGCCTGCCGCCTTGAAAGGACCTTGGTTTGGTCGTGGTCGCGCCTGTTTCGGACCCGATAAAGCAAGGGTCAGCCGACCGGCTTCGGGATCGGGGCCCTGAACAGCCCCCCCAGCCCTCTCCGGTTTCGAACCGGTTTGCTGACGAACAAGCCCTCTCCAAAAGAGCCCGCGCGATTGCCCCCTCGGTCGCGCGGGTTTTTGCTGTGCGGGGCCTAGATCAGCGCTCGGCGGTGTCGAGCACGCCGATGATGCGGCCGCCCTTGGCGCCCTGGACGATGATCACCGTCTGCAGCTCGGCGTCTGCGGCCGCCGGCAGGCGGTACAGCTTGGGACGGCCGGACCACGGTCCCAGCCGAACCAGCTCGCGCACCACATTGCGGTGGACCAGGGTCTGGCCCTTGTTGTCGCCGCGCTTGACGGCGATCTCCTGCTCGCGCGGATCAAACCGCACCAGCCACACCTCGCCGCCGCCGCGCGGGGCGGGGCCCGAGCCGACCGCGACGCGGGTCTTGCCGACAAATTCCATGTCCGGCGGATTGGACGGGGCCTTGGCGGCGGTCTTGATCAGGTCTTCGACGGCTTCGGCCTTGGCGCCCGAGGCCTGGACGCGGCCGCCGACCACCATCTGGGGCGTGGGCACGTCGCGCAGGGCGAATTTCTTGACATAGGCCCGCTGGCGCTCGGCGAAGACCGGCTTGGCGAAGGTGTCCTTCCAGCCCAGATAGTCCCAGTAGTCGACCGAATAGGTCAGGGCCAGAACGTCGTCGCGCTGGGCCAGGTCGGCGGCCAGCTGGTTGGCCTTGCCGCAGGACGAGCAGCCCTGGGCCGTGAACAGCTCGACAACCACGGGCAGCCGGACCACCGGGGCCTTGGCGGCCCAGGCGGAGGTGGCGGCAAGGCCCGAGAGAGCCAGACAGAACAGGGAAAGGGCGGCCTTACGCATTGCGCGCCACTTAAGCCAAGATCGCGGGTCTAGGCCGTTCACGAGGCCGTGAAGGCCAAGTTCTTTTGCGAAAGTTCGCGCCACAAACGAAAACGGCCCGCCGGATCGCTCCGGCGGGCCGTTTCCTTGATGCCGGCGCTGCGTTAGTCGGCCTTGGCCAGGTTGCGCAGCACGTAGTTCAGGACGCCGCCGTTCTTGAAATATTCAAGCTCGGTCGGGGTGTCGATGCGGCAACGGACCGGGAAGCGGGCGATGCGGCCGTCGGTCGGGCGATAGAGCTCGACGATCAGCTGCTTGCGCGGGGCCAGATCGGTGAGGCCGCGGATCGAGACGATCTCCTCGCCGGTCAATTCCAGCTTCTGCCAGCCGTCCTGGATGAACTGCAGCGGCAGAACGCCCATGCCGACCAGGTTCGAGCGGTGAATGCGCTCGAAGCTTTCGGTGATCACCGCGCGGACGCCCAGCAGCTTGGTGCCCTTGGCGGCCCAGTCACGCGACGAGCCGGTGCCGTATTCCTTGCCGGCGAAGACCACCGAGGGGCGACCCTCTTCCTGGTACTTCATGGCCGCGTCGTAGATCGACATCACCTGGCCCGACGGGAAGTGCTTGGTGACGCCCCCTTCGATGTCCGGGGTGATGCGGTTGCGGATGCGGATATTGGCGAAGGTGCCGCGCATCATGACCTGGTGGTTGCCGCGACGCGCGCCGTAACCGTTGAAGTCGATGGGCTGCACGCCGTTGTCGACCAGGTACTGGCCGGCCGGGCTGGAGGTCTTGATCGAACCGGCCGGGCTGATGTGGTCGGTGGTGATCGAGTCGCCGAACACGGCCAGGACGCGGGCTTCCACGATGTCGGTGACCGGAGTCGGGGTCATCGACATGTTGGGGAAGTAGGGCGGGTTCTGGACGTAGGTCGAGTCACCTTCCCAGGCGTAGGTCTGGCCGCCGGTGATCTTGATGCCCTGCCAGTTCTTGTCGCCCTTGAAGACGTCGCCGTAACGGCTGGCGAACATCTTTTCGGTGACCGACTTGCGCTGCAGGACGGCGATGTCTTCGTTCGAAGGCCAGATGTCCTTCAGGAAGACGTCGTTGCCCTTCTTGTCCTGGCCCAGCGGCTGGGTGGCCAGATCGATCTTCATCGAACCGGCCAGGGCGTAGGCCACCACCAGCGGCGGCGAGGCCAGGTAGTTGGCGCGAACGTCGGGGTTCACGCGGCCTTCGAAGTTGCGGTTGCCCGACAGCACCGAGCAGGCGACCAGATCGTGGTCAGCAATGGTCTTGCTGATGGCTTCCGGCAGCGGGCCCGAATTGCCGATGCAGGTGGTGCAGCCGTAACCCACCAGGTTGAAGCCCAGGGCGTCGAGGTGCTTGGTCAGGCCGGCCTTGAGCAGATAGTCGGTGACCACCTGCGAGCCGGGGGCCAGCGAGGTCTTCACCCACGGCTTGACCTTCAGACCCTTGGCGACCGCGTTCTTGGCCAGCAGGCCGGCGGCGATCAGCACCGAGGGGTTGGAGGTGTTGGTGCACGAGGTGATGGCCGCGATGACCACGTCGCCGTGACCGACGTCGAAGTTCTCGCCTTCGACCGGGGCGCGCAGCTCGGGGTTTTCGGCCTTGCCGAATTCACCGGCCAGCGACTCGGCGAACTTGGACGCGGCGTCGGTCAGCAGAACCCGGTCTTGCGGGCGCTTGGGGCCGGCCAGCGACGGCAGGACGACCGACAGGTCCAGTTCCAGGGTGTCGGTGAAGGTCGGCTCGGGCGTGCCCGGCTCCCACCACAGACCCTGTTCCTTGGCATAGGCTTCCACCAGGGCGACGCGGGCGGCCTCGCGGCCGGTGCCCTTCAGATAGGCGATGGTCGCGGCCGAGATCGGGAAGAAGCCGCAGGTCGCGCCATATTCCGGAGCCATGTTGGCGATGGTCGCCTGGTCTTCCAGGGTCAGGTTGGCCAGGGCGTCGCCGTAGAATTCGACGAACTTGCCGACCACGCCCTTCTTGCGCAGCATCTGGGTGACGGTGAGCACCAGGTCAGTGGCCGTCGCGCCTTCCGGCATGGCGCCGGTCAGCTTGAAGCCGACGACTTCGGGGATCAGCATCGGGATCGGCTGGCCCAGCATGGCCGCTTCAGCCTCGATGCCGCCCACGCCCCAGCCCAGAACCGACAGGCCGTTGACCATGGTGGTGTGGCTGTCGGTGCCGACGACGGTGTCGGGATAGGCGAAGTTTTCGCCTTCGACCTCATTGGTCCAGACGGTCTGGGCCAGATATTCCAGGTTCACCTGGTGACAGATGCCGGTGCCGGGGGGCACGACGCGGAAGTTGTTGAAGGCCGACGAGCCCCAGCGCAGGAAGCGATAGCGCTCGATATTGCGCTCATATTCGCGGGCCACGTTGGCGTCGTAAGCCTTGGCGTCGCCGAAATTGTCGACCATCACCGAGTGGTCGATGACCAGGTCGACGGGGTTGAGCGGGTTGATCTTGGCCGGGTCGGCGCCGAGAGCGACCATGGCGTCGCGCATGGCGGCCAGGTCGACCACGGCGGGAACGCCGGTGAAGTCCTGCATCAGCACGCGGGCGGGACGGAAGCTGATTTCGTGCTCGACGGCGCCCTTGTTCTGCAGCCATGCGGCCACTGCCTTCAGGTCGGGTTCGTCGACGGACACGCCGTCTTCGTTGCGCAGCAGGTTCTCGAGAAGCACCTTCATCGAGACCGGCAAGGAAGAAACACCGGTCAGACCGGCTTCCTCAGCGGCGCGAAGGCTGTAATAGACGTAGGTCTTGCCACCGACGATCAGTTCGCGGCGGGCTTTAAGGCTGTCAACAGACGCCATTCGGGAGATCCCTTCTCTGTCCACGGCCGCCCGAAAACCACTCCCGGGATCGCGCGATCGAGGCGGACCCACAGCGTCCATCCCCGCGCCGCGTCCCCTGACAAGCTGGAGGGGGACGGCCGAGGGCTTCTTAGCGCTGCTAATGTTCAACGTCCATGCGCGGGACAAGGTCTTGGCATGTTGAGAACTGTTCTCATTAAAGATTTGGCCGTGTCTCGCGGCGAACGACGACTGTTTTCGGGCTTCAATCTGCGGATTGACGCGGGCGAAGCCGTGGAATTGACCGGTCGCAACGGGGCCGGCAAGACCAGCCTGCTGCGCGCCGTGGCCGGCCTGCTGCGGCCTGAAGCCGGCCAGATCGTCTTCGAGGATCACGAGCCGGAGACCGCCCGCGCCGAGCATCTGCACATGGTCGGCCACCAGGACGGCCTGAAATCCACGCGCACGGCCTGGGAAGAGCTGCGGTTCCAGACCCTGTGGTGCGGCGGCTCGCCGGCCACGGCCCGCCAGGCTGCCGAGCGGTTTGATCTGGTGCGCCTGCTGGATCTGGAGGTTCGCCGCCTGTCGGCCGGCCAGCGTCGCCGCCTGGCCCTGGCCCGGCTGGTCGCCAGTCCGCGCACCCTGTGGCTGCTGGACGAGCCGATGGCGCCGCTGGACTCCACCCATCGCCTGACCTTCGGGGCCCTGATGGCCGAGCACCTGGTGGGCGGCGGCATGATCCTGGCCGCCGTGCACGATCCCCTGCCGGTGGCCGCGCGCGTGGTCCCCATTGGGGCGGAGGTGGGCGCATGACCACCTTCCTGATCCTGCTGCGCCGCGAACTGGCCCTGGCCTGGGGCAAGGGCGGCGGGCCGCTGCTGGCCCTGGCCTTCTATGCCGGCGTGGTCACCCTGCTGCCGATGGCCACCGGCCGCGCGCCGGAAAAACTGGCCGCCATCGCCCCGGGGATCGCCTGGCTGGCCCTGGCCCTGTCGGCCCTGCTGTCGCTGGAGCGCCTGTTCGAACGCGATTTCGAGGACGGGGCGCTGGACCTCCTGAGCCTGGGTCCGGCTTCGCTGGAAGCGGTGGCCGTCGCCAAGTGCCTGGCCCAGTGGCTGGCCTCGGGCGCGCCCCTGGCCCTGGCGGCGCCCGTCGCGGCCCTGGCCCTGGGCGCCGATCCCAAGATCATTCCGCTGCTGGTGCTGTGCGGCCTGTTCGGCGGCCTGGCCTTCGCCTTTCTGGGCGGGCTGGGCGCCAGCCTGGCCCTGGGCAGCCGGCGCGGCGGCCTGCTGGTGGCGGTGATCGTGCTGCCGCTCTATGTGCCGCCGGTGATCTTCGGGGCCGGCGCCCTGGACGCTTTGGCCGGCGGCCTGCCGTGGACGGGCGGCCTGTTTCTGATGCTGGCCTATTGCACGGCGGCGGTGGCCTTAAGCCCCCTGGCCATGGCGGCGGCGTGCAGGAATGCGCTGGACTAGGTCATTCTGTCATCCCGGAAGCCTCGCAGAGGCTATCCGGGACCGCGGCGAGCTCGGCGCTTCCGGCGGTCCCGGCTCTCCGCTTCGCTGCGGCCGGGATGACAGGGCTGTTGGCGGTGAAGGGTCTGCCCCTCCCCGTCAAACCTGTAATATTGTTCATTCAAACTGACATTTTCGCGCCACAAGCCGATGGCCAAGCTCTCGCCAGATCTGGTTCCGAGGGAGAAACCATCATGCAGAAGTCCACGCGCCGCCTGGCCCTGGCCGCCAGCGCCGTTCTCGCCATCACCGCCGCTGCGGGGGCCGCCATGGCCCAGATGCCGCCGCCGCCGCCTCCGCCACCCCCCGCGCTGCCGCCCTTGCCGCCGCTGCCGCCCCTGGACGCCATGATGATGGGCGGCCACGACATGGCGATGAGGCATCACGGCAAGCCCGCCGATCCGGAAGCCCATGCCAAGCACCTGCGCGACGTGCTGCAGCTGCGCCCCGACCAGGACGGCGCCCTGAAGGCCTATGTCGAGGCCACCGCGCCGCAGAAGATGGCTGACGCCATGAAGTGGGACAGCAAGGACGAGGGCGACGACAAGCCTTTGACCACGCCCGAGCGCCTCGACCGGCAGGCCGCCCACATGACGAAAATGGCCGAGACCTTCCAGAAGCGCGCCTCGGCGACCAAGGCCTTCTATGCGGCCCTGTCGCCCAGCCAGCAAAAGGCCTTCGACGCCCTGGGCCCGCACGGCGGCGGCCCGCGCATGATCGTCAAACACCTCGACATCCGCCACGACGGTGCGCCGAAGGGGGAGCACCGGGAAGGACGCAAGACCATCATGAAGCACAAGGCCGGCTAGTGTGCTGGATCTGAAGTTCGCCAAGCGCTTGGATCTGGCTCCGAGCGAACTTCAAATCCAAAAGCACACTAGAAAATATAGGCTTGCTAGCGTCCTTTTCGAACCCGACGTTCGCTCCGGGCTTGCCACGAGCGCCTGCGAACGTCGGGTTCTGGACGCTGATAAGGGTCGATACTAATTGCGGGCGTTCATCGGGAGCTCTAATCAGCAATCCATGGACGCCCGACACCCGTTTGATTTCCTGACCAACCCCGAGCGGTTCATGGCCTTCTCGCGGTGGGCCGCGCCGATGTTCGGGGCCATCGCCGCCGTGCTGGCGGTCATTGGCCTGTATCTGACCTTCACGGTCCCCGAGGACTACCAGCAGGGCGACACGGTGCGGATGATGTTCATCCACGTGCCCGCCGCCATCATGAGCATGATGGTCTATCTGTTCCTGGGCGTTTCCAGCCTGCTGGCCCTGATCTTCCGCCACGCCCTGGCCGACGCCGCCGCTCGCGCCTGCGCGCCGCTGGGCGCGGTGTTCACGGCCCTGGCCCTGGTCACCGGCTCGCTGTGGGGCAAGCCGATGTGGGGGACCTGGTGGCAGTGGGACGCCCGGATGACCTCGGTGCTGGTGCTGTTCCTGTTCTATCTGGGCTACCTGGCCCTGCGCGGCGCGCTGGAGGACGAGCAGAAGGCCGCCCGCGCCGCCGCCATCCTCGCCCTGGTCGGCCTGATCAACCTGCCGGTGGTCAAGTTCTCGGTCGACTGGTGGAACACCCTGCACCAGGGGTCCTCGACCCTGTTCGCCCAGCCTGAAGACCGGCTGCCGGCCGTCTATCTGTGGCCCTGGGCCCTGATGACCCTGGCCTATCTGTCAGCCTTCGGGTCGCTGTGGCTGGTGCGGATCCGCGCCCTGGTCTGGCGGCGCAAGGCCCGCGCCCTGGCGCTGCGGATCGCTGAAACCTAGAGGCGGGGAGCTGAGATGGATTTCGACGCCGGAAAATACGCGATCTATGTCTGGCCCGCCTTCGGGATCACGGCCGTCGCCTTTGGCTGGATGATCCTCGACAGCCTGGCCCAGGCCCGCCGCTGGAAGGTCGAGCTGGAGCGCCTGCAGGCGCAGCTGGACGCCGCCAAGGATGTCGGGCCTTGAAGCGCTGGCTGGCCTTCACGCCGCTGATCGTACTGGCGGCCCTGGCGCTGCTGTTCGCCGGCTACGCCCTCAAGCGCGACCCCAAGGTCTCGCCCCACGCCATGGTCGGCAAGCCGATGCCGGCCCTGACCCTGCCAGAGCTGTCCAGCGGGCAGCCGACCGCCCTCAAGGATGTCACCCAGGGCGGCCCGGTGCTGGTCAATTTCTTCGCCTCCTGGTGCGCGCCCTGCGAGATCGAGCATCCGCAGCTGATGGCGCTGAACGCCCAGGGCGTGAAGATCATCGGCGTCGCCTACAAGGACGCCCCGCCCAACACCCAGGCCTTCCTGACCCGCCTGGGCGACCCCTTCGCCGCTCGGCTGGTGGATCGCAGCGGCGCCGCAGGCCTTGAGTTCGGCGTCACCGGCGTGCCCGAGACCTATCTGGTCGGCTCCGACGGCATGATCCTGGCCAAGCACACCGGCCCCCTGACGCCCGACGCGGCCGAGGATCTGCTGGCGAAGGCGCGCTAGTCCGCTCTTCCCGGCGAAGGCCGGGATCCAGATCGAGCCCAGGGATGTGGTCGATCTGGCGATGCCGAAGGCGCGTCATCCCCAACCGCTCAGGATGAAACTGGACCCCGGCCTTCGCCGGGGAGAGCGGGGTTGGGTTAGGTGCGCTGACACGTCGCGGCGCTTTGGCGTTAACCCGACGTTGACCATGCTCGCAGACTTTCAGTTAACCATGTTAGACTTCGAGTCATGAGCACCGTCCGTCCCGCCGGCTGGCCTTCGGCCCCCGCCAGACCCGCCTCGACGCCCGCGTCGGGCGGCGCGGCGACGCGTTCGGCCTTCTTCCAGGCGGCCTTGGGCGACGCTGCGCCCACGCGCCCGGCCCAGGCCGCCGCTTCGGTGCAGATGCAGGCTCAAGCCCAGGCCCAGCCGCAGCGCCAGGCGCCGGCCCGGCCGTTCACGCAGCCGGACGCCCAGCCGCAGAAGGTTCTGCGCCCGGGCTCTCTGCTCAACATCGTGGTCTAGAAAACCCTCAGGCCGCCTTCTTGGCGGCCTTGTCCTTCTTGGGCTTCTTGTCTTTTTTCGGTTTCTCGGCCTTGGCCTTCTTGAGCTTGGCCGGCTCGATGTCGACCGCCGGATGCAGATCCGCGCCGGCCATGTCGGCCAGCAGGTCCAGGAAGCCCTCGCGCTTGCCGGGCTTCAGCAGGGCCAGGATCCGCGCGTCGGCCATGGTGACCATCGGCGCGACCTCTTCCAGCATGGCCCGGCCCGAGGGCGACAGGCGCACGCTGTTGGCGCGGGCGTCCTGATCAGAGCGCTGACGTTCCAGATGGCCCTTGGCGATCATCCGGGCGACCATGTCGGCCAGGGTCGAGCGGTCGATGCCGGTGGCCTTGACCAGGGCCGTCTGGGTGACGCCCTCGTTCTGGGCCACGGCCGATAGCACGGCGAACTGGCGCTGAGTGACGCCGGCCGCGCCACATTCCTCGGCGTAGATGTCGAGCGCCAGCTGCAGCACCCTGTGCAACAGATGGCTGGGCGATCGCTCCAGCAAACCGCCGCTCTTCTCGACCTTCGTCTTGGACATGGGCTCGCCTTCGTCTTTTCAGCCGACGGACAGAGACTATCATCGTTACACGTCGATTTAACGACAATACTCCGTGGGCGGCGCAAGCCGCCACGGCCTTCGCTCCGGTGCGCGGAAAACCGGCGGGTCGGCGCCTGGAAGCCGGCGCCTAGAAGCCTGCGTCTGGCGGCTCGGGCGGGGCCGGCTCGTCGCCCTTGGCCATGTGCTTCATCATGAACGGCACCTGGGTCAGGGAGAAGATGATCGCCAGCGGCAGCAGGGCGACCCGGAACTTCACCCAGTTCTCCGTGTCCTGGGTCAGGCGGACGATTTCGTTCAGTATGGCGGCCGAGGCGAAATAGGCGCCGTAGCGCAGGGTCAGGGTGCGCCAGGCCGCGTCGGGCAGCTGCATGGCCTCGCCCATCAGGGCCTTCAGCGGCGCGCGGTTCATCAGGGCGCCGCCGATCATGAAGCCCGCCAGGGCCCCGTTGACGACGGTGACCTTGATCTTCACGAACACGTCGCTGTGGAAGATCAGGCCCAGGGCCCCGAAGATCAGAGCCATGACGCCGGAGAACAGCGGCAACAGGGCTACGCGACGCTCGACGGCATAGCCGACGACCAGGGCCACGCCTGAGGCGGCGACCAGCACCCAGGTGGCGGTCTGGAAGTCCTTGGTGGTGAAATAGGCGATGGCGAAGGCGATCGGCGCGCCGTAGTCGACGGCGGTGCGCACCCAGGCGGCGCGCTTCTTGTGGGTCTGCTGTTGGTCCATGGCCTAGTCCTCCAGCCCGACCAGCGAGCGCGAAAAGGCGCGGGCGTCGAAGGGTTGCAGATCCTCGACTCCCTCGCCCACGCCGATCAGCTTGATCGGGCTGTCGCTGGCCTGGGCCACCGGCACCAGCACCCCGCCGCGCGCGGTGCCGTCCAGCTTGGTCATGACAATCCCGGAGACGCCGACCTGGTTGCCGAAGATCTTTTCCTGGGCCAGGGCGTTGCGGCCGACTGTGGCGTCCAGCACCAGCAGGGTTTCGTGCGGATAGTCGGGATCGACCTTCTTGACGACCCGGATCACCTTGAGCAGCTCGTCCATCAGGCCCTGCTTGTTCTGCAGGCGGCCGGCGGTGTCGATCAGCACCACGTCATAGTGCTCGGCCTTGGCCCGTTCGACGGCCTCATAGGCCAGGGCGGCGGCGTCGGAGCCGGTGGGCTTGGACATGAAGTCGGCCCCGGCCCGGTCGGCCCAGACCTTCAGCTGCTCGACGGCGGCGGCGCGGAAGGTGTCGCCGGCGGCGATCAGGACGCGGGCGCCCTTCTCGGTCAGGTCGGCGGCGATCTTGCCAAGCGTGGTGGTCTTGCCCGAGCCGTTGACGCCGATGAACAGCACCACATAGGGACGCGGCCCGCCCAGCGGATCGAAACGGCCCTCGCGGTCGGCCAGTTCGGCGGCGACCAGCTCGGCCAGGGCTTCCTTGACTTCGATTTCGGTCGACGACTTGCCAAACCGCGCCTTGCCGAAGGCGTCGGTGATGCGCGCGGCGATCTGGGGTCCCAGGTCAGCCTCGATCAGCATCTCTTCCAGGGCGTCCAGCTGTTCCTGGTCCAGGGGCTTCTTGGTGAAGACCCCGGTGACCTGCTCGGTCATCGCCTGGGAAGACCGGGTCAGGCCAGACGTGAGGCGCTGGAACCAGCCTTGTTTCTGCGCGGGCTTGTCGTTCATCAGCGCTCCTTTAGGGGAACGGGCGAAAGTGTAAATCAGATATTACCGGCCCATGGTTTCCGCTGCAGAGCCGGCCGTGGCATGAACGGCCATGGACCCGCTTCTCGACCCGACCATGGACCCTCTGGCGACGACCCTCTTCTGGCTGGACTACGCCGCCGCCGCCGTGTTCGGGGCCACAGGCGCGCTGGCGGCGGCGCGGCGCAAGCACGACATCATCACGTTCGGCTTCTTCGCGGCGATCACCGGCGTTGGGGGCGGCACCCTGCGCGATCTGCTGATCGGGGCGCCGGTATTCTGGGTGCAGCGGCCCGGCTATATCCTGGCGTGCCTGGCGGCTGCGACCGTGGTGTGGCTGCTGGGCAAGCGCGGCTGGCGGTTTCGCGCCCTGCTGTGGCTGGACGCCCTGGGCATGGCCGCCTTTTCCGTGGTCGGCGCCGCCAAGGCCCTGAGCCTGGGCGTTCATCCGTTCACGGCCGTGGTCATGGGCGTGCTGACCACCGCCTTCGGCGGCGTGATCCGCGACGTGCTGGCCGAAGAGCCCAACTTGCTGCTGCGCCGGGAGATCTACATCACCGCCGCCCTGCTGGGGGCGTCGGTGTTCACGGTGCTGGACCTGCTGGGCCTGGGCTTCTGGCCGGCAGGTCTGGCGGGCTTCGTCGCGGCCTTCGGCCTGCGGGCGGCGGCGATCAAGCTGGGCTGGAGCCTGCCGGGGTTTGTGGGCGGTGAGGACAAGGCTGCGGACTGAGCGCCTGTTCGAAGGACGGCCGCGCAGAAAAAAAACGACGGGTCGTGCGAAAAAATCCGCTGCGCCTCTTGCGCGCCCGGCCCACGCCTACAATCTGTCTGTTGCGGGCCGGGCCCCTCTGACGAACCTCGCAGCCGAATGGCGCGATCGTGATGTCGGACCGCATCGGGTGCGCTCGATGCCGGGTCCAACGGGCTGTTCCCCCCCAAGAGCCCAGCAAGCCCGGTATCGGGCGCGCCCTCCCAACAGAGGAGAGCACAGATGTCTTTCAACCCCATTCACGCCACACGCGCGCGCTTCACCGACGCCTGGACGCCGGCCCAGCTGGATCAGCTGGACGCCCTGGTGGCCGCCTGCGCCCTGGTGGCCCAGGCCGACGGCTGGGTCACGCCGGACGAGCGCGGCCGCATGCTGGAGCGCATGCGCGGCCTGGCGGCCCTGACGGTCTTCGGGATCGACGACGCCCTGGAAGTCTTCGAGGCCCTGGACCAGCGCTTCGAACAGGATCCGGAAGCCGCCCGGCTTGAGGCCGAGCTGGCGATCCGCCGCCTGCGCGGTCGCGATGACGTCGCCCGGGTGGTCGTCAACTGCGCCTGCGCCGTCGCAACCGCCGACGGCGGGCTCGACGCCGAGGAGCGCGACGTCCTGCTGGGGATCTGCGCCCTGCTGTCGCTGGATCCGATCCAGTTCGACCTGATCACCACGGCGGGCCGGCGATGAGAGTCGGCGGCTATGCTCCCCCAACACCCTGGGTCTCGCTGCAACTGGCCCAGCAGGTCCTGGTGCAGGCGGCGTCCCACGCCAGCCAGCCGACCGCCAAGCCGGTGACGCCGGCGGACCGCATCGAACACGCGCCGGCGCCGCGCCCCCTGAACCGGGGCCTGCTGGACATTCGAGTCTAGGGCTAGACCTCTAAGTAACTGATTTAAGGAACTTCTCTTTCGATCCTGGCGCAACCGTCCGGTCGAAGAGGGCGCAAGTTCTACCGCGTTTCCGCAAAACCCGCCCGCCGTGATCAGCCTTAGCGCTTGAGATCCGGCGGGCCTAAAGGCCTGAACAAGACCATGGATTTTCTGACCCTGCCGGTGATCGGCAAACCGCTCTGGATGTGGGCGGGCTTCATGCTGGCCGTCGTGGCCCTGCTGGCCTTTGACCTCGGCGTCCTGCACCGCAAGACCCGCGAGATCGGCGTGCGCGAAAGCCTGCTGATGTCGGCGGTCTATATCAGCCTGGGACTGGGCTTCGGCGGCCTGGTCTGGATGCAGCTGGGCGCGACCGCCGGGGTCGAATATCTGACCGGCTTCGTGATCGAAAAAAGCCTGGCGATCGACAATGTCTTCGTCATCGCCCTGATCTTCGGCTTCTTCGCCATCCCGCCGGCCCTGCAGCACCGGGTGCTGTTCTGGGGCGTGCTGGGCGTGATCGTGCTGCGGGCCATCATGATCGGCGTCGGCGCGGCCCTGGTCAGCCAGTTCGGCTGGGTGCTGTACATTTTCGCCGCCTTCCTGATCCTGACCGGCGTGAAGATGCTGTTCGCGGGCGATAAGCCCATGGACCTGACCAATAACCCCGCCCTGAAATGGCTGCGCCGCGTCATGCCGATCAGCGACAAGCTGGAAGGCGACCGCTTCTTCGTTAAGGGCATCGACTCGCGCACCGGCAAGGCCGCCCGCCTGGCCACCCCGCTGTTCCTGGCCCTGGTGCTGGTCGAGCTGGCCGACCTGGTCTTCGCCGTTGACTCGGTGCCGGCCATCTTCGCCATCACCACCGATCCCTATATTGTCTACACCTCCAACATCATGGCGATCCTGGGCCTGCGGGCGCTGTACTTCGCCCTGGCGGCGGTGCTGCACCGCTTCGCCTATCTCAAGCAGGCCCTGGCCGTGCTGCTGGTGTTCATCGGCGGCAAGATCTTCGTCGCCGACGCCCTGGGCTGGGAGAAGTTCCCTGCCGCCCTGTCGCTGTCGATTACCTTCGCCATCCTGGCGGCCGGCGTCGGCTGGTCGCTGTGGAAGACCCGCAACGCGCCCGCCCTTCCGGGTGCGCCCGGCGCAGGCGCCTAAGCGCTCGCCCGGTCCGCCGGGCGATCTGAAGAAGAACCGGGTCGGACCCTGTCCGGCCCGGTTTTTTCATGGCTGTGGCGGAGGACGTGGACCCTGCAGAAGGCCCGCAGGAATCCTTTTGCCCTGAGGTTGAAGGTCGCGACGACGAATTCCCACTTCGGGAACAAGTGGCGGCCCCTAGGTGTCGTGGTCAGGGTGCTGGCGCGACGCCACCGCACCGCCCGGCCCCATCGGCGGCCGCACCGGCATCTGCGCCAGATGATCCATCCAGGCCGGCCGACTCTCGACGGCCAGCTGAACCCCAGGCTCAACCGCTGACGGGTCGTCAAAGGCGAAAACCGCCAGGTCGATCTTGTCAGCGCTCCACGCGAAGGACAGGGGCGTACCGCAGGCGGCGCAGAAGCCGCGCTTGATCTGATCCGAACTCTGGAAATGGGTCGGCGCGCCGCGCGTCCAGGTCAGGTTAGCCACCTCGACCGTCACCAGCGCCCCGAACGGGCCGGCGAAGGCCTTCTGGCACATGCGGCAATGGCAGATCGAGGCGCGGCCGGGTTCGCCGTCGACGCGGAAGCGGACGGCGCCGCACTGGCAGCCGCCGCTCAGGCTCATGCCGCCAGCTCGGCGATCACCCGCGCCCCGTCGTGGCCGGTGACGCGGAAGGCCAGGATCTGGCCCGAAGCCGCTTCGCCCGCAAAGGCGATCTCGGTGAAGTCCTCGGCCCGGGCCACGCCGTCGCGCTCGACCAGGCCCGACAGCACCCGGCCGACCTGGCGCTGCAGGTGGCGCTCCAGACCCGCCTGGCCCGCTTCACGCAGACGGCGGGCGCGGTCCTTGATCACCGGGCCCTTGACCGGCGGCATCCGCGCGGCCGGCGTGCCGGGGCGGGCGCTGTAGGGGAAGACGTGCAGGAAGGCCAGACCCGCTTCTTCCACCAGCTTCAGGGTGTTTTCGAAGGCCTCTTCGCTCTCGGTCGGGAAGCCGGCGATCAGGTCGGCGCCGAAGGCGGTGTCGGGGCGCACGCGGCGCACCTCGGAGACCAGCTTGAGGGCATCCTCGCGGTTATGGCGACGCTTCATGCGCTTGAGGATCATGTTGTCGCCGGCCTGCAGGCTCAGATGCAGATAGGGCATCAGGCGCGGCTCGGTCTCGAGCAGCTTGAACAGATCCGGATCGATCTCGGCCGCGTCGATCGACGACAGGCGCAGGCGCGGCAACTCGGGGACGAGCTTGAGGATCCGGCCGACCAGCTGGCCCAGCGTCGGCTGGCCCGGCAGATCGGTTCCCCACGAGGTCACATCAACGCCGGTCAGCACCACCTCGTTATAGCCCTCGGCGGCCAGGCGGCGGACTTGGTCGACCACCTCACCGGCCGGGGCCGAGCGCGAATTGCCGCGTCCGAACGGGATGATGCAGAAGGTGCAGCGGTGGTCGCAGCCGTTCTGGACCTCGACATAGGCCCGGGCGCGGTCCTTGAGGCCGGCGATCAGGTGACCGGCGGTCTCCTTGATCGACATGATGTCGTTGACCCGCACCCGGGTGGAGGTGTCGAGCAGGGCGCCCGGCGCGGCCTTTTCGGCGTTGCCCAGCACCAGATCCACTTCCGGCATGGCGGCGAAGGCGGCGGGGTCGATCTGGGCGGCGCAGCCGGTGACGATCAGCCGGGCGTCGGGCCGCTCGCGCCGCGCCTTGCGGATCGCCTGCCGCGCCTGGCGCACGGCCTCGTTGGTGACGGCGCAGGTGTTGAACACCACAGCGTCCGACAGGCCGTCGGCGGAAGCGCGGGCCCGGATAGCCTCTGACTCATAGGCGTTCAACCTGCAGCCGAAGGTGACGACGTCAACGCCGTCCGGACCGGACGAGACCACCGCAGGTCCGCCTTCCTCGCCAACAGCGGGCTTGGGCGTCGGCGGGCGCGAGATGACGGTGTAGGTGGTCACGGCCGGTCCATGAACGCCGCAAAGGCGTCCTTCCAGTCGGGATGCCAGCGCGACAGGGCCGGGCGGTTTTCGATGATGTCGCCCATGGCCCAGGCCATGCGCTTCTCGTCGACGGCGCGGGTGACGTCGTTGTCCGGGCACAGGATGTAGAAGTCGCCGGCCTCGATGCGGGCCAGCATGAAGTGGACCACCTGCTCGGGCGTCCAGGCCGCGTCGGGCTTGCCGCCCGGACCGCGCTTGGTCATGCCGGTGAAGGTGTAGCCGGGGATCAGCAGGTGAGCGGTGACCTGGCAGTCTTCGGTCTGGCGCAGGGTGTGGGCCAGGCCTTCGGTCAGGGCCTTCACCGCCGCCTTGGAGACATTATAGGCCGTGTCGCCGGGCGGCTGGGTGATGCCCTGCTTGGAGCCGGTGTTGATGATCAGGCCGGGGCGACCCGACAGGGCCATCTCTTCTCCAAACACCTGCAAGCCGTTGATCACGCCCCACAGATTGACGTCGAGGATGCGGCTCCAGGCGTCGTCGCCGGCAAAGGCGTCGCCGCCGCCGCCGACCCCGGCATTGTTCATCAGCACATCGACCGCGCCGAACTTTTCCAGGGCGACGGCCTTCAGGGCCTCGACCGCCGCGCGGTCGGCGACGTCGGTGGGCACGGCGATCGCGCCGATAGCCTCGGCTTCCTGTTTCAGCTTGCGGCCGGTGACGTCGGCCATGACCACATTGAGGCCCAACTCGCGGAAGATCTTCGCGGCGGCCAGGCCGATGCCGTCGGCGGCGCCGGTGATGACGGCGGTCTTGCCGGCCTCGAGGGCAGGGTGGAGGCTCATGCGGCGACCTTCTCCGGCAGCTTGCCGGTGTAGTCCAGGGTGATGGGGCCGGTCATGATCACGTGGCCGTCGGCCTCGCGCCATTCGATGACCAGGCTGCCGCTCTCGAACTCGACGGTGGCGATGCGGTCAGTCAGGCCCCGGCGCACGGCGGCCACCTGGGCGGCGCAGGCGCCGGTGCCGCAGGCCAGGGTCAGGCCCGCGCCGCGTTCCCAGACCTTCAGCTTGATGTGGTCGCGCGCCGCGATGTGGGCGAAGCCGACATTGACGCCTTGCGGGAACAGCGGGTGATGCTCGACCAGCGAACCGGTCCCGGTGGCGAAGGCGTCGCTGACCGGCGCGTCGACGAAGAACACCACATGCGGATTGCCCATCGAGACACAGACCGGGGTGTGGACCAGCGGCGCGTCGATCGGACCGACCTGCAGCTCGACCCGCTCGGTGTTCATCTCTTCGGACAGGGGGATCTGGGTCCAGTCCAGGCCCGGCTGGCCCATGTCGACCGTGACCCGCTTGTCGCCGGCCATCTGGCCCGACAGGCGGCCGCCGTCGGTGTCGAAGGCCACCGAATCCTTGCCCGACGACTGCATCAGCAGCCAGGCCACGCAGCGCGTACCGTTGCCGCAGGCGCCGACCGCGTCGCCGTCGGAATTCCAGAACCGCACATAGGCCGAGGCGCCCGCGCTGCGGGGCGGATCGATGGCGATCACCTGGTCGCAGCCAACGCCGCCGTCGCCGCGGTTGGCGATGGCGCGGATCGCCTCGGGCGTGGGTTCGAAGGACTGGCTGGCGGTCTCGATGACGACGAAGTCGTTGCCGAGGCCGTTCATCTTGACGAAGGTGCGGCTCATGGTGGGGCTATATAGTGGAAAACCGCCGCCAAGTCAGAGCCCGGCGCGCGCCGCGATCATTTGACCTGACAGTGTGACCGGAAGGGGCGGCGCTTGAAGACCAAAAACCAAGAGGGTTTCCGCCTCCGCGCCCGGCTTCGCGCCCTCTATCATGGGGCCTCGCCTACGGCGGTGACGTTCCGCTATGCGATCATCATCGTCGATCTGCTGATCATCGCCTTCTTCATCGCCGCGCCGGCCATGCGCGATCACGGCCTGACCTACTATGTGCTGGACTATGCGGTGGCGGCCTTCCTGGCGCTGGACATGGCCGCGCGGGCCATCGCCCATGGCGACCTGAAGGCCTGGCTGAAGAAGCCCATCGTCTGGGTGGACCTGTTCGTGCTGGCCACCCTGCTGTTCCCCGCCTGGCTGCTAAACCTGGGCTTCCTGCGGGTGGTGCGGCTGTGGACGCTGGTGCACAGCGAGTTCTTCTGGCGCACCGTGGGCCAGCGCTATGACAATACGCGAGTGGAAGAGATCGCCAAGGCGGCCGCCTCCCTGCTGACCTTCGTGTTCGTGATCACCGGCTTTGTCTATTCCAGCTTCGCGGGGCGGCATGACGGCGTGGCCGGCTATGTCGATGCGCTGTATTTCACGGTCACCAGCCTGACCACCACCGGCTATGGCGACGTCACCCTGCCCGGCGTGTGGGGAAAGCTCTTGTCGATCGCCACCATGCTGGGCGGGGTCTCGCTGTTCATCGGCCTGATCCAGTCGATCCTGCGGCCGCACAAGGTCATCCATCCCTGCCCGGACTGCGGCCTGCGGCGGCACGATCCGGACGCCGTGCACTGCAAGGCGTGCGGCAAGCTGCTGAACATTCCCGACGACGGGGTCTGACTTCGGATTTTTTGGTCTGGCGGATGACGGGCGTCCAAGCCGGCTTCCACTTTGGGCTGTCATGCTTGGCAGGCTCTGGCGCGCGTCAGATTTTTCGATACCGTCCCGGCCCATGACCCTGCTTCGCACCTGTTCCGCCGGGGCCCTGGCCCTGACCCTGCTGTCCCACGGCGCCGCGCTGGCGCAGGACAGCGATCCCCACCTGGCGCTGGAGGCGGTGGAAAGCCCCGACTCCCTGGCCTGGGTGAACGCGGAGAACGACAGGACCCTGCCGCTCCTGTCGGGCGATCCGCGCTTCGCGGGCCTGCAGGCGCAGGCCCTGACGATCCTGTCGGCCAGAGACCGCATCGCGGCGCCCAACTTCATCGGGACCAGCGTCTTCAACTTCTGGCAGGACGCCACCCATGTGCGCGGGATCTGGCGGCGCACGACACTGGCCTCCTACAAGACCGCCGCGCCGGTCTGGGAGACGGTGCTGGACATCGACGCCCTGGCGAAAGCCGAGGGCAAGAACTGGATCTGGAAGGGGGCCGACTGCCGGCCCAAAACCCATGACCGCTGCCTGGTGAACCTCTCCAACGGCGGCAAGGACGCGGTCGAGGTCCGCGAGTTCGACCTCACGACCAAGGCCTTCATGGACGGCGGCTTCGTCCTGCCCGAAGGCAAGCAGACCGTTGAATGGCTGGACGCCGACACCCTGATCCTGACGCGCGACTGGGGCGAGGGCACGACCACCGACAGCGGCTATGGCATGGTCATCAAGACCCTGAAGCGCGGTCAGGCCCTGGCCGACGCCGTCGAGGTTTTCAGGGGCCAGAAGAGCGACGTCTCGGCCCGTCCCAATGTGCTGCGCGACGCGGCGGGCAACCGGGTGGTGCTGATCGACCGCGCCACCGACTTCTTCCACACCGAGCACAATGTCTGGTCGGGCGGCAAGGTCGCACCCCTGGCCATTCCGCAGAAAGCCAACATCGCCGGCCTGCTGAATGGCAGGCTGATCGTCGAGCTGAACGAGGACGGCCTGGGCGCCAAGGCCGGCTCCATCGTCGCCGTGACGCCTGACGCGGGCCTGTCGACCAGCGTGGTCTTCGCCCCATCTTTGGTGCAGGCCGTGGATCAGGTGACCGTCACCGACCACGCGGTGGTCGCGGCGATCTACGACAATGTGCGCGGCGGGGTGTTCACCTTCCGCGCCAATGGCGCGACCTGGACCAAGGCCGCTCTGCCCGGCCTGCCCAACGCGTCAGTGTCGCTGGGCTCGCACGCCGACGAAGGCGATCAGATCTTCTACAGCGTCGAGGGCTTCACCACCCCGACCCAGCTGAAACTGGCCGACGCGGTCAGCGGCGCGTCCGAAACCGTCAAGGCCCTGCCCGCCCAGTTCGAGGGCGGCAACCTCGAGGTCGAGCAGAAGGTCGCCACGTCGAAGGACGGCACCAAGGTTCCCTATTTCCTGATCCATCCCAAGGGCCACAAGCACGACGGCTCCAACCCCACGCTGCTGCACGCCTACGGCGGCTTCAACCTGTCCAAGCTGCCGGTCTATGACCCGCTGATCGGCAAGCTGTGGCTGGAGAAGGGCGGCAGCTATGCGGTCGCCAATATCCGGGGGGGCGGCGAGTTTGGTCCGGCCTGGCACGACGCGGCCCTGAAGGCCAATCGTCAGCGGGCCTTCGACGACTACTACGCCGTGGCCGAGGACATGATCGCCAAGAAGATCACCTCGCCCCGCCACCTGGGCGCCTATGGCCGCTCCAACGGCGGCCTGCTGATGGGCGTGGCCCTGACCCAGCGGCCCGACCTGTGGAACGCGGTGGTGGTCGAAAGCCCGCTGCTGGACATGATCCGCTACACCGTCCTGCCGGCCGGCGCCTCGTGGATCGGCGAATATGGCGACCCGGCCATTCCGGCAGAGCGGGCCTTCATCGAGGCCTATTCGCCCTATCAGAACCTGAAGGCCGGGGTGAAATACCCGCTGGCCTATATCACCACCTCGACCAAGGACGACCGCGTCCATCCCGGCCACGCCCGCAAGTTCGCGGCAAGGCTGGACGATCTGAAGGTGGATAACCTGTATTTCGAAAATACCGACGGCGGCCACGCCAATGGCGCGGACCCCAAGTCCAACGCCCGCCGCTGGGCGCTGCACTACACCTACCTGTCACGTCAGCTGATGGATCACTAAGTCCATGCGTCGCCTTGTCCTTGCCCTGTTAGCGTCCATGAGCCTGATGACCGCATCTCACGCCGCCGAACCCACCGCCCCGGTCCCTGCCGAGGCGCGCACGCCGTTGTCGGAACTGGGCAAGAACGATCCCTATCTGTGGATGGAGGAGATCGAAGGGACCCGGGCCATGGACTGGGCCAGGGCCCAGAACGGCAAGACCCTGCCGGTGCTGCAGGGCGACGCCCGCTATGCCGGCCTGGAAGCCCAGGCCCTGGCGATCCTCAACGCCAAGGACCGGGTGCCCAGCGTGTCGTTCACCGGCGACGGGTCCCTGCGCAACTTCTGGCAGGACGCGACCCATGTGCGCGGCCTGTGGCGCACGACCACGCTGGACAGCTACCGCACGGCCGAGCCGGTCTGGGAGACGATCCTCGACATCGACGCCCTGTCGAAAGCCGAGAGCGCCAACTGGGTGTTCAAGGGCGCTTCGTGTCTCCCGCCGGAAGAGACGCGCTGCCTGATCACCCTGTCGGACGGCGGCAAGGACGCCGTGACGGTTCGCGAGTTTGACACCACGACCAAGAGCTTCGTGGCGGGCGGCTTCACCCTGCCCGAGGGCAAGCAGGACTATAGCTGGCTGGATCGGGATACCCTGCTGGTCGGTCGCGAGTGGGAGCCCGGTCAGGTCACCAAGTCGGGCTATGCCTATGTGCTGAAGACCGTCAAACGCGGCCAGCCGCTGTCGGCGGCGCAGGAGGTCTATCGCGGGACCGAGACCGACGTGTCGGTCAGCCCCTTCGTGCTGCGCGACGCCGATGGCGTCACCCAGGCGGTGATCGCCTATCGCGGCGTGACCTTCTTCGAGAGCGAAAAGCACCTGCTGACCGACAAGGGCGCGGTCAAGCTGGACCTGCCGCTGAAAAGCTCGATCCAGGCCTATGTCGCCGGCCAGATGGTGGTGTTGCTGGAGCAGGACTGGGCCGACAAGGGCTTCAAGACCGGCGACCTGATCAGCTTCGACCTGGCCGCCCTGAAGGCCGCCCCGACCAGCGCCAAGGCGACCCTCGTTCTGCGTCCGACGGCGAAACAGTCGGTGGAGCAGGTCACCACCACCCGCACCAGGCTGGTCGTGGCCCTGCTGGACAACGTCAAGGGCGCGGCCCGGGTGCTGACCCATGGCGCCGAGGGCTGGACGTCGCAGGACCTGGCCCTGCCGGCCAATTCCGCGATCGGCCTGGGCTCCAGCGCCGAGACGGACGAGCGCCTGTTCGTCACCGTCACCGGCTATCTGACGCCCTCGACCTTCTGGCTGGCTGACGCCGGCAGCCTGAAGCTGGAACAGGTCAAGGCCTCTCCGGCCCGTTTTGACGCTTCAACCCATGTGGTCGAGCAGTTCGAGGCCACCAGCACCGACGGGACGAAGATCCCCTACTTCGTCGTGCGGCCCAAGGGCGTGAAATACGACGGTAGCGCCCCCACCCTGCTCTACGCCTATGGCGGCTTCCAGGTGTCGATGACGCCCGGCTATTCAGGCGTGATGGGCAAGCTGTGGCTGGAGCGCGGCGGCACATACGTGGTCGCCAATATCCGCGGCGGCGGTGAGTTCGGCCCGGCCTGGCATTCGGCGGGCCTCAAGGAGAACCGCCAGAAGGTCTATGACGACTTCTTCGCCGTCAGCCAGGACCTGATCGACCGCAGGATCACCTCGCCCCGGCGGCTGGGGATCATGGGCGGCAGCAACGGCGGCCTGTTGATGGGCGTGGCTCTGACCCAGCGGCCCGAGCTCTACAACGCCATCGTCGTGCAGGTGCCGTTGTTCGACATGATCCGCTACAGCCAGATCGGGGCCGGGGCCTCGTGGGTTGGCGAGTATGGCGACCCGGCCATACCGTCGGAGCGGGCCGTGATCGAGCGGTATGACCCCTATTCGAACCTGAAAGCCGGCCAGAACTATCCGGAAGTCTTCATCGAGACCTCGACCAAGGACGACCGCGTCCACCCCGCCCACGCCCGCAAGGCGGCGGCGCGTCTGGAAGCGCTGGGCTACCCCGTCCTCTATTACGAGAACATCGACGGCGGGCACGCGGCCTCGGCCAACCTGGCCGAAACCGCCCGCCGCCAGGCCCTGGAATATGTGTATCTGTCGCGCAAGCTGATGGATTAATTCAGTAAAACGGCCCTACCCAAAACGGGGTTTCGTCAACACTAGGGAAAGCTATCTGGGTCAGACTCGCGGCCGACCAGATCGGTCGTGAGTCGCCCAGAGCCCATCGTCCTTGAAGATTGAAGTCGTTCCCGCGCTGGAGCTGAGCCTCACAGACATCGACCGCTGGTCGAGCCTGCAGGTGGGTCAGGCGCGCCTGGACTCGCCCTTCCTGTCGCCGCGCTGGACCCAGGCCGTGGCCCGGGCCCGCGCGGCGACCGGCAAGAAGGCCGGCGAGATCAAGGTCGCCATCCTGCGCGCCGAAGACGGCCAGGCCATCGGCTTCCTGCCCGCCCGGGTTCGCGCCGATGTCGGCATGCCGGTCGGCGCCCCGATGTGCGACTATCAGGCCCTGGTCTCGGCCCCCGGCGTCGCGATGGATCCGCGCCAGCTGCTGACCGCCCTGCACGTCCATCGCCTCGATTTCTGCCACATGCAGGCTGACGACGAGACCCTGGCCCGCCACGGTCGCGGCCAGACCGAGTCCTGGATTGTCGAGATCCCGGACGGCTACGCCGCCTATGAAGCCGGACGCAGGGCCGCCGGCTCGGGCGTGCTCAAGGACATCGACAAGAAACGCCGCAAGGTCGAGCGCGAGGTCGGCCCGGCCGTCTTCACCGCGATGTCGGAGTCGCGCGCCGATTTCGACCAGCTGATCGCCTGGAAACGCGCCCAGCTGATCGCCACCGGCCAGACTGACTATTTCAGGACGCCCTGGGTCATGGACCTGGTCAACGCCCTGTTCGCGACCCGCGACCCCGTCTTCGGCGGCGGGCTCTACACCCTGCACCTGGGCGGCAAGCTGGCCGCCGTGCACCTGCACCTGCGGGGCGCCCACACCGTCCATGGCTGGCTGATCGCCCACAATGCCGCGCTCGAACGCTATTCGCCCGGCCTGATGCTGTTCCAGGACATTCTGAGAAGCATGGACGGCACGCCTTACGACCGTCTCGACCTCGGGGCCGGCGACTACCGCTTCAAGCGTGAACTCTCCAACGCCCAGCAGACCGTGGTGTTCGGCTTCCTGGGCTCGCCCTCACCCGCCACCTTCGTGCGCCAGGCCGCCTATGGCGTGCGCCACATGGCCGAGTCCCTGCCGCTGGGCCGGATGTCGGAACTGCCCGGCAAGGCGATGCGCCGGCTGGACCTGCTGCGCGGGCTGCACTGAGTTCGATTGCTGATTTTCTGAATCCGCTCTCCCCGGCGAAGGCCGGGGCCCAGATTCAGCCTGAGCGTCTGGGGATGACGCGCCTTCCGACCTAGCCAAACCGATGACCGCTCGGGGTTCGATCTGGACCCCGGCTTTCGCCGGGGAGAGCGGAAGAGGGCGCCGAGGCGTTCACTAACCCTTCAGCCCCACCCGCAGCGCCGGCGGATCGATCCGCCCGGCGTCCCAGGCGCGGGTCCAGGCCAGCTTCTCCACGCCTTCACGGAAAGCAAAGCGCAGCAGATGCTCGGCGACCACGTCTTCCAGTCGGGCCAGGCCGTCGAGGCCGGAGGTCTCGACAGTGATGTCCAGGCCGGTCTCGTCGGCCAGCATCCGGCAGTCCCCGATCGGCAGGGGAATGCGGGCGGTGGTCTCGTCGAAGGTGACCACGAACTTGTGGCTCCAGTGCTTGGCCAGTTGGGTCATGTAGCGGGCGCCCTTGTCGGTGGTCAGGCGGGCATGGCTCTGCATCAGGGTCTCCATCAGATGCGCTCGATGACGCCGGCCGCGTCGTCCAGGGCCTTGGCGATCTTCTCGACCTGCTCGGCCGACAGCTGGCCGGCGGTCAGCCGCAGACGCAGGGCGGTCTTGAGGTTTTCCCGGGCCCGCAGGATCTGCGGCGAGAAGGCGGCGCTGCGGGCGGCGGCCTCGGCCATGCGCTCGAACAGGCTCTTCACCGGCTGGGCGTTGGCTTCGAGGAAGGCTTCGCCCTCGGGGGTGATGGTGTGCAGCTTCTTGCCGCCGCCGGCCTCGGTGACGGTGATGTAGCCCAGCTCTTCCAGCAGGGTCAGGGTGGGATAGACCACGCCCGGGCTGGGGGTATAGGCGCCGCCGGCCGCCGTTTCGATGGCCTTGATCAGCTCATAGCCGTGGCTGGGCTGCTGGGCGATCAGCTTGAGAACCACGAAGCGCAGGTCGCCGTGGTCGAAGAACCGGCCCATGCGACCGCCGCCCCGGCCCGGTCCGCGTCCGTGGTGGTCATGGCCGTGAAAGCCGAAGGGGTGACGGCTGTGGTGGCCGCCATCGCGGCCGCCGTGGTGGTGATGGTGTCGTCCAAACATGTCGTTTCGATCCTATTTCGTTATATCGAAACAATAGATATATCGGATCGGTCGAAAGGCAAGAGCGTATTTAGATATATCTGATTATCGCGTTTTAGGCCGCTCGACCGGCCCTGACGCCGCGATCAGACGGCCTGCAGCGTTTCGGCCAGCAGGCGCCCCTCGGCCGCGCGGGTGGAGCCCGCCCGCCAGGCCACCACGATCTCGCGACTGGAGTGGGCGTGATCCAGCGGCCGCACGGTGACGGCGGCGTTGTCGGTCAGGCCCGCCTGCACCGCCATGGCCGGCAGGAACGAGATGCCCAGGCCCGAGCCGATCATCTGCACCAGGGTCGGCAGGGAGGTGGCGGCGAAGCTTTCCTCGTCGCCAAACGCCTTGGGGGCCTCCAGCCCGCAGGCGGCCAGGGCGTGGTCGCGCAGGCAGTGGCCGTCCTCCAGCAGGATCAGGTCATCGCCGGCCAGGCTGTCGGGATCGACCCGGACCGAAGCGGCCATCGGATGGTTGGCGGGGGCGGCGGCCAGCAGTTCGTCATCCTCGACATGGGCCCAGTCCAGGCCCGACATGTCATAGGGCAGGGCGATCAGGGCGGCGTCCAGGGCGCCGGCCTTGAGGCTGGCGATCAGGCGCTGGGTCAGGTCCTCGCGCAGGAACAGCCGCAGCTTGGGGAAGCGGTCACGCAGCACGGGCAGGGCGCGCGGCAGCAGGTAGGGGGCGATGGTCGGGATAACGCCCAGCCGGAACCGGCCGGCCAGCGGCAGGCCCGCGCCGCGCGCCGCCTGCACCAGATCCTCGGTGCGGGTCAGGATGTCCTGGGCCCGGCGCACGGCCTCCTGGCCGGCGGCGGTCAGGATCACGCCCGAGCGCGCCCGGTCGACCACGGGCGCCCCGAGGATCTTTTCCAGTTCCTGGATCCCCGCCGACAGGGTGGGCTGGGTGACATGGGCGCTCTCGGCGGCGCGGCTGAACGAGCCGTGCTCCGACAGAAGCTTCAGATATTGCAGTTGGCGCAGGGTGGGCAGCATGCCGTCCCTATAGAGCCTTCAGGGCGAGGCGTATAGAAAGAACCTATCCACGGGAATGATTTAATCGATTGGACCTATCGAGCGGCGCTGGATAGACAGGCTTCACCCATTTACGGAGCACGCCATGTCCCTGATTAACACCACCATCAAACCCTTCACGGCCGAAGCCCTCAAGAACGGCAAGTTCATTACCGTCAGCGACGCCGACCTGAAGGGCAAGTGGTCGGTCGTGTTCTTCTATCCGGCTGACTTCACCTTCGTCTGCCCGACGGAGCTGGAAGACCTGGCCGACAACTACGCCGAGTTCCAGAAGCTGGGCGTCGAGATCTATTCGGTGTCGACCGACACCCACTTCGCCCACAAGGCCTGGCACGACACCTCGGAAGCCGTGGGCAAGATCGCCTACACCATGGTCGGCGACCCGACCGGCACGATCACCCGCAACTTCGACGTGATGATCGAGGAAGTCGGCCTGGCGGACCGCGGCACCTTCGTCGTCGACCCGGACGGCAAGATCCAGATTGTCGAAATCACCGCCGGCGGCATCGGCCGTGACGCCCTGGAACTGCTGCGCAAGGTCAAGGCCGCCCAGTACGTCGCCGCCCACCCGGGCGAAGTCTGCCCGGCCAAGTGGGAAGAAGGCGAAAAGACCCTGAAGCCTTCGCTCGACCTCGTCGGCAAGATCTAAAGCCTAAGCCTACCTGCCGGCCCGCAAGGGTTGGTGATACGGCGCCGTCGTCCGCTGATCGTCTCCCCACGGAGCCGGCGGCGGCGCCCCCTTCCCAAAATTTCGCGCGTTTCCTGATCACAGGACAATTGCGCCTCGCATTCGGAGCCCGCCATGTTGGACGAAGGTCTGAAGACCCAGCTGAACGCCTATCTGCAGAACCTGCGCCAGCCGATCGAACTGGTCGCCTCGCTGGGCGAGGACGCGGGCTCGAAAGAGATGCTGGCGCTGCTCAAAGACGTGGCCGGGACCTCTGACAAGGTCAGCCTCAACCTGGCCGGAAACGATGCGCGCAAGCCGTCGTTCGCCATCACCCGCGCGGCGGGCGATGCGCCCCAAGACAAGGTTGGCGTCCGGTTCGCCGGCCTGCCGCTGGGCCACGAGTTCACCTCGCTGGTGCTGGCCCTGCTGCACGTGGGCGGCCATCCGCCCAAGGTCGACGCCGAGGTGCTGGACCAAGTTCGCGCTTTGGAGGGCCCGTTCCACTTCGAGACCTACTTCTCGCAGAGCTGCCAGAACTGTCCGGACGTGGTCCAGGCGCTCAACACCATGGCCGCCCTGAACCCCAACATCACCCACGTCGCCATCGACGGCGCCCTGTTCAAGGATGAGGTCGAGCAGCGCCAGGTCATGGCCGTGCCGACCATCCTGCTGAACGGCCAGCCCTTCGGCCAGGGCCGCATGGACCTGGAACAGATCCTGGCCAAGCTGGACACCGGCGCCGTCGCCCGCGCGGCCGAGAAGATCAAGACCAAGGCCGCGTTCGATGTTCTGGTGATCGGCGGCGGCCCCGCCGGGGCCGCAGCGGCGATCTATGCCGCCCGCAAGGGCATCCGCACCGGCGTCGCGGCCGAGCGCTTCGGCGGCCAGGTGCTGGACACCATGGCCATCGAGAACTTCATCTCGGTCTCGCACACCGAGGGTCCCAAGCTGGTCTCGGGCCTGGAGCAGCACGTCAAGGACTATGACGTCGACATCATGAACCTGCAGAAGGCCGTGGGTCTGGTTCCGGCCAAGACCCCGGGCGGCCTGATCGAGGTCAAGCTGGAGAACGGCGCCATCCTGAAGTCGCGCAGCGTGATCCTCTCGACCGGCGCCCGCTGGCGCAACGTCAATGTGCCCGGCGAAACCGAGTACAAGAACCGTGGCGTGGCCTATTGCCCGCACTGCGACGGCCCGCTGTACAAGGGCAAGCGCGTGGCGGTGATCGGCGGCGGCAACAGCGGCGTCGAGGCGGCCATCGACCTGGCCGGCATCGTCGCCCACGTGACCCTGATCGAGTTCGACAACCAGCTGCGGGCCGACGCGGTGCTGCAGCGCAAGCTGGCCAGCCTGCCCAATGTGGCCGTCGTCACCTCGGCCATGACCACCGAGATCCACGGCGACGGCGCCAAGGTCAACGGCCTGACCTACAAGGACCGGGGCAGCGACGAGACCCACCGCATCGACCTGGAAGGCGTGTTCGTGCAGATCGGCCTGGTGCCCAACACCGAATGGCTGAAGGACAGCGGCGTCGCCCTCTCCAATCGCGGCGAGATCGAAGTGGATTATCGCGGCGAAACCTCGATCCCCGGCGTGTTCGCCGCCGGCGATGCGACCACCACGCCCTACAAGCAGATCATCATCGCCATGGGCGAGGGGTCCAAGGCCTCGCTGTCGGCCTTTGACTACCTGATCCGCCTGGAGCCGGCCCAAACGGCGGAGCAGGCGGCGGCCTGAACGCCGTCCCCGGACGATCCTGTGAGCCGTCGCGTCTGACCTTGCCGGTCGGCGCGGCGGCTTTCGCGTCGCAGGCGAACCGAGAGGGCAAGGTTCAGCGCGGGTGCGACGCTAGCGCCCTCGACATTCGCCTTGACCTTCGACTATTTTGTTAACTTCTGGGCAAGGGATTCGGGGCTTGGCGGCTATCGTGCCGTCGGCGCTCACGGGGCCTTGGGTTGATCAAGGGGATGGGCGAGATGCGGCTTCTGTCGAAGAACGTGCGTGACACGAAGACCGTCAAGCCGGCCATGCTGGTCGAAGACGCCGGGCGGCCGGAATTCGCTGAGCGGCTGATCGAATCCACCCAGGCCATCGGCGTCCGTTATGAGACCATCCATGGCGGCCTCGACAGCATCAGCCGCGTCGTAGAGCACCTGCGGGCCATCGAGCCTCTGCTGGCCGAGATCCGCCAGCCGGTCGCCGAAGAGTTCGAAGCCCGCCGCGCCGAGCACGCTGAACTGATCGCCCTGCGCACGAATTACGAACAGGCCCTGCGCCAGGTCGCCCTGGCCCAGACCGAGGAGCGCGAGCTCACCGCCAAGCTGGCCGTCACCCGCACGGCGCTGGGCGAATCCGACGCCCGCATCCAGGCCCAGGACTCCACCCTTGAGGACAATGCCCTCGAGATCGATCGCCTGCGCAACGGCCTGCTGCAGTCCGATCTCAAGGTCGGCAATCTCGACGCCTCGCTGCGCGACGCTACCGCCCGCATCGAACATCTGGTTCAGGACGTCGACACCCTGCGCACCCAGAGCCAGGACATCGACACCCGCCGCGGCGAGGCCGAGGCCTCGCTGGCCCGCGCCAACCAGGAAAACGCCCTCCTCGTCGAGGAAGTGGCGACCCTGAAGAAGCGCATCGACCAGGCCGGCATCGACATCGCCCGCCTGTCGCGCATCGAAACCGATCTGGAAGCCCAGATCGCCGCCGAACGCGCGCGCATCCAGGCCGCTGAAAACGCCCTGGCCGTGCACCAGGCCGATAGCGGCCGCACCATTCGCGGCCTGGAAAGCCAGGTCGAGGCCGGCCGCGCCGAGATCTCGGCCCTGCAGACCCGTCTGGAAACCGCGACCGGCCGCGCCGACAAGCTGGAAGAAATGAACGGCCAGATCTCGCAGCGCCTGGCCGAGTCCAGCGCCCAGCAGCAGGCCGTCGAACGCCGGGCCGGTGATCTGAACGTCGCCCTGGAACGCGCCCTCGACCGCATCCGCTCGCTGGAAGACGAGGGCGAAGGCCTGCGTCAGCGTCACGCCGGCGTCGACACCGCCCGCGCCGCCGCCATCGAGCGCGCCGACCAGCTGGCCAAGGCCGCCGTCGCCCACGACAAGACCCTGCAACGGGCCGAGGAGCGCGCCAACCAGCTGCGCGTCCGCCTGGAAGTCATGCAGGAGGCCCAGGATACCGCGCGCCGCCAGAACGAGGAAAAGCTCGGCGAGCTGCAGGCCCAGATCGAGCGCCTCACCTCCGAAGCCGCCCTGTCCGAAGGCGCCCTGGAAGCGGCCCGCCGCGACCGCTCGCGCCTGCAAATGGCCCTGCTGGGCGCCACCGAAGGCGATATGGCCCAGGCCGGCTAAACCTTTCCCCCGACCCCAAAGTCCGGAAAAGGGCGGCCCTCGTGGCCGCCCTTTTTTGTTGGGGCTTTCCTGTGTCATCCCGGCCGGAAGGCCGCGTAGCGGCCTGTAGAGCCGGGACCGATCCGGAGCGCAGCGTTCAGGCGTCGGTCCCGGATCTGCGCGCTACGCGCTTGTCCGGGATGACAATGAGTTCAGCGCTTAATCCGTTATGGGTTTCCGGTCTCGACCTGGCGCTTGAGCCGCGCGACCTGCTGGCCGATCACGCCATCGACCGGCGCGGCGATCGCATTGAGACCGCCCTTCATGTAGCCGCCGACGTCATAGGTGACGGTCAGGGTGGTCTTGCCGGCCGTGTCCGCCAGCCCAAAGCTCAGATGGCCGGCCGCGCCGCTGCTTTGCAGCGGACCCAGCGCCCCGAACAGCACCAGCTTCTGGTTGGGCGAGGCGTTGACGGTGCTCATGTGCAGCACCGAGCCGCCGTCCGGCAGCCTTTCGCAGAAGCAGCCGCCCGAGGCCGGGGCCAGCGACAGGTTGGCCGCCGAACCCGACCAGGTGTGGCGGCTGTCCCACCAGGTGGAGGGTTGGACGAGGGCAGCCCAGACCCGGGCGGCCGGAGCGGCGATCTCGACCTCGTGCCGAACCTGGAAACCGCCGGGGGTGGCGTCGGTGACCTCGGCGCGGGCGGCCGTGGCGGTCAGCACCAGGGCGGCGACGGAAATCCAGAGCTTCATGTGACGCTTCCCCGTTGATGACGCCTCGCAGGGTTCCCGCCGTGCGCCTCCGTCGTCAAGCGATCGACGCTTAAACCTTGTCCAGGGGCGCCGGGGGCGTTCCCTTCGCGGAATGATCGCGCTAGGCTTTGCCCATGACCACGACCCAGAGCGGTCGCCGGGGCTTTGGGCTCCGTCGCGCGCAGGACCTTATCCGCTCCGTATGACGCTCCTGACCTGATCGGGCGAGACGCCGCGCGTGCGGCTCATGGACGGCCAAGCCGTCAGCGAAATCTACGGACATTCAACGACATGACCATCACCACTCCCGACTGGGCCACGCGTTTCAGCGAGCGCATGAGCCGCGTCCGCGCCAGCGAGATCCGCGAACTTCTGAAGCTGCTGGATCAGCCCGACATCCTGTCGTTCGCCGGCGGCATCCCAAATCCGGGCCTCTTTCCCACCCAACGCATCCAGGCCGGCTATGACGCCATCCTGGCCGATCCGAAACTGGCGGCCCAGGCCCTGCAATATTCGGTCAGCGAGGGCTATCTGCCCCTGCGCGACTGGATCGCCGAGCGCATGACCCGCGACGGCATGCCGTGCGACGCCGGCAACATCATGCTGACCGCCGGCTCGCAGCAGGCCCTGGACCTGCTGGGCAAGCTGTTCCTGACCCGGGGCGACACGGTGATGGTGGCCCGGCCCACCTATCTGGGCGCGCTGCAGGCCTTCAACGGCTATGAGCCGGCCTATCTGGATCTGCCGGAAGCCGGACTGGTCGAGGGGCTGGACGCCGCGACGCGCGAGCGGGCGACCGGGGCCCTGGGCTATTTCGTCCCCGACTTCGCCAATCCCACCGGCCAGAGCCTGACCCTGGCCGAGCGCGAGACCCTGCTGGACCTGGCCGGCGATCTTGACATGACCCTGATCGAGGACGCCGCCTATCGCGAGCTGCGCTTCAGCGGCGAGGCCCTGCCGACCCTGCTGTCGCTCGACATCGCCCGGTCGGGCGGGATCGAGGCGGCCCGCACCCTGTTCTGCGGCACCTTCTCCAAGACCCTGTCGCCGGCCCTGCGCATCGGCTGGGTCTGCGGGCCCCGCGCGGTGATCGAGAAGCTGGTGCTGCTGAAACAGGGCGCCGACCTGCATCTCTCGACCATCAACCAGATGGTCGCCCATCGCGCCGTGGTCGAGGGCTATGACCAGCATCTGGGCATGCTGCGATCGGCCTATGGCGCCAACGCCCGCACCATCATGGCTGCCCTGGACCGCCACATGCCGCCCGGCGTCACCTGGTCGCGGCCGCAGGGCGGCATGTTTGTCTGGGTCTGGCTGCCCGAGGGCATGGACGGCAAGGTCGTGCTGGAACGGGCCCTGGCCGAGGAGCGCGTCGCCTTCGTGCCCGGCGAGCCGTTCTTCGCCGAGGTTCCGACCGCCAACGCCCTGCGGCTCAGCTATTCGCTGCCCGACGCGGCTCAGATTGAAGATGGCGTGGCGCGGCTGGCGCGGTTGATTGGGCGGATGGGGTAGGGTCCGAAGCCCCAACTCTTGTCATCCCGGAAGCCTCGCAGAGGCTATCCGGGACCGCCACAAGCGCCGAGCTTCCGGCGGTCCCGGCTCTCCGCTTCGCTGCGGCCGGGATGACAGAATTTATAAGCTCTAATCCGGCGGCGACGTCACCGTCGCCCCGCTCGCCTTCAGCCGGTCCAGCACCCCGTTGGCGGGCAGCAGAAAGGCCAGATCGACCACCGCCACCGTGACGCCGGGCCGGTTCAGGGCGCTCGTCAACGCACTGGCCGACTGCCCGATCTGCTGCTCCAGAAGCTTGCCGCCCCCGGGCGAACGCAGCAGGCAGCGCTGGGCGGCGCTGGCGGAATAGCGGGCGCGGACACTGGCCAGATCGCCGCGCGCCCAGTCCGAACCGATGGTGGTGGGCCGGCCGCCTTCATATTCCAGCTCGTCGAGGGCATCCGTCAGGCAGGCCAGCTGGGCGTCCTTCGACAGCTTGCCGGCGGCGCTGACCACCGCGCTCATGCGGTACTGGCCCATGGCCTTGATCCTGACCTTGCGGGCCCTGGCCATGCGCTCGATCGTGCTGACCGGCTTGGCTTCGGACAGCCCGGCGGCCTGGCGGAAGTCTGACAGCAGCAGGAATCCCGCAATGGCCGGCGTCCAGTTCTTGTACTCGCCGGCGCTCTTCTTGGCTCGGGTGCGGCCCGAGATGAAGCGGGCCTTCAGGTCCGGCGGCAGCTCGTCTTCCAGCCTGTCGCCCAGACCCTGACGCAGGCCCGCGCCGCCCTTGAGCACGAAACCGGCGATCTGGCCCGGACCGACCGAGGCCTTGGGCGGGGCCAGTAACAGGTCGGCCTGATCGAGGGCCCGTTCCAGGCGGGGACTTTTCCAGGCCATCTGATGGGGCAGGGGCGCGGCCGCGCCGACGACATAGAGCTTCGCGCCGCCCTTCTCGACCAGCCAGATCGCAGGACCAGGGGCGCGGGCGACCACCAGCAGTTCCTCGACCACCGCGCTGCCGGGACCGTCGGGGGCGGGCCCCAGGTCGACGGTCTGGGCTTGGACGGTCGCCGTTAAGAGCAGGGCGGCGGTCGCAAGCGCGACGAAAGATGGTTTTACGAACGTCATGTCGTCTCTTTAAACCTTGTCATCCCGGCCGCACCCCGGCGAAGGCCGGGGGGAGAGCCGGGACCCAGGGCCAACGCGTTGCGGCTGCCCCTGGGTCCCGGATAGCCTCTGCGAGGCTTCCGGGATGACAAGCTTTTTGGAGGTGAGAGCGGCGCTTAAGCCCCCGGCGGCACCGGGAAGCCACGATCGCGCATCAGGGCGCCGATCTTCACGTCGCGGCCGCGGAAGGCCTTGAACTGGTCGACCGGATCGACCGAATTGCCCTTGGACATGATGGTGTCGATCAGCCGCTGGCCGGTCGGCTTGTCGTAGAAGCCGCCGGGAGCCTCCTGGAAGGCCTCGGCGACATCGGCGGTCAGGGTGTCGGCCCACAGATAGCTGTAATAGCCGGCCGAATAGCCGTCGCCGGAGAAGACGTGACCGAACTGCGGCGTGCGGTGGCGCATGACGATCTCCCTGGGCATGCCCAGCTTCGTCAGCTCGTCGCGCTCGAACTTGTCCGGATCGATGTCGACGTCGCCGGCCAGGTGCAGCTTCATGTCGATCAGGGCGCTGGCCAGGTATTCGGTGGTGGCGAAGCCCTGGTTGAACTTGTCGGCGGCCTTGATCTTGTCGACCAGGGCCTGGGGGATCGGCTCGCCGGTCTTGTAGTGGACGCAGAACTTGCTCAGCACCTGCGGGGTCGGCAGCCAGTGCTCGTTCAGCTGGCTGGGGAACTCCACATAGTCGCGCGCCACGTTGGTGCCCGACACGGTCGGATAGGTGGCGTTGGCGTTCAGGCCATGGATGGCGTGGCCAAATTCGTGGAACAGGGTGGTGGCGTCATCCCACGAGATCAGCACCGGCTCGCCGGGCGCGCCCTTGATGAAGTTGGAATTGTTGGACACCAGCGTGGTGATCTCGCCCTTGAACCGCTCTTGGGTGCGATAGGCGTTCATCCACGCGCCCGAGCGCTTGCCCTCGCGGGCATAGGGATCAAAGTACCACAGGCCCACATGCTTGCCGGCGCGGGTCACCTCATAGACGGTGATGTCCTCGTGATAGACCGGCAGGCCTTCGACCTTGCTGTACTGGAAGCCATAGACCTCGCCCGAGGCCCAGAACATCGCCTCGCGCAGCTTTTCCAGCTGCATGTACGGCTTCACCTCGTTCATATCGAGGTCGTACTTGGCCTTGCGGACCTTCTCGGCATAGTAGCGATAGTCCCACGGCTCGATCTTGAAGCCGCCCTTTTCCGCATCGACGATGGCCTGCATGGCCGCCACATCGATGGCCACCTGGGCAATGGCCGGGGTCCACACCGCCTCCATCAGGGCCATGGCCCGTTCAGGCGTCTTGGCCATGGCGTTTTCCAGGCGCCAGTGGGCGTGGGTCTTGAAGCCCAGCAGCTTGGCGCGCTCGACGCGCAGCTTGAGGATCTTGGCGATCAGGGCGTTGTTGTCGGTGGCGCCGCCGCCATCGCCGCGATTGACGAAGGCTTTCCAGACCTTCTCGCGGGTGGCGCGCACCGGCGAATAGGTCAGGTAGGGGTCCACGCTGGAGCGCGTGTTGACGATGATGGACTTGCCCGCCAGCTTGCGCTGCGCGGCATTGGACGCTGCATTGCCTTTCAGTGAGTCGGGCAGGCCGACTAGATCGGCCTGCGTCAGCTCGATATAGGTGTTTTCGTCGGCCAGCAGGTTCTGGCTGAACTTGGTGAAATAGCCGGCCATCTCGGTGTTGATCGCCGCGACCCGGGCCTTGGCGGCGGGGTCGAGCTTGGCGCCGGCCCGCACGAAGTTGGTGTAGTAGATCCATAGCACGCGCTGCTGCTCGGAGGTCAGCTTGGCCTTGTCCGGCGAATTGTAGATCGTCTCGATGCGTTTGAAGAGCGCGGCGTTCTGGGTGATCTTGTCGCCGAAGCTGGCCAGCTTGGGGTCCATCTCCTCCTCGACCGTCTGGAACTCCGGCGTGCTCATATTGCCGCCCCAGATGCCGTAATAGCAGTAGAGGTCCGACAGGGTCCGGCCGCTGTCTTCCAGGGCGGCGATGGTGTTGTCGAAGGTCGGCGCGGCGGTGTTGGCGGTGATGGCGTCGATCTCGGCCAGGTTCTTGGCCATGGCCGCTTCCAGGGCCGGCTTGAAGTCGGCGACCTTGACCTTGTCGAAGGCCGGCACGCCGCCATAGGGGCCCGTCCACTTGGCGAGCATGGGATTGCCGTCGGCGGCCATGGCGAAACTCGGATTGAGGGTCGCGGCGACGCCGGTGGCGGCGGCTGATGCGAGGAAGGTACGACGTTGCACGGATGATCTCCGGTGGAAGTGTTGGCGGCGACCCTAGGCCAGCCCCGGGCCGCCGTCACATGACAGGACCGTAACCTTTGACCTCGGCCGAAAAGCGGCAGCGTGGCAGCGTGGACGAAACGCGCGGGCAAGGCTAAACCAGCGCCATGTCCATCGGCGTCTTTGACTCAGGGGTTGGCGGTCTTTCCGTCCACCGCGCTCTCGTGCAACGCCTCCCGCAGGCGGATTTCACCTATCTGGCCGACCAGGCCAACGCGCCCTATGGCGTGCGCACCGGCGAGGAGATCGTCGATCTCACGCGCGCCGGCTGCGAGCGCCTGTTCGAGACCGGGGCCAGTCTGGTCGTTCTGGCCTGCAACACCGCCAGCGCCATCGCTCTGCGCCGTCTGCAGCAGACTTGGCTGCCGGGCTATCGCAAGCAACTGGGCCGCCCCGTCAACATCCTGGGCATCATCGTGCCGACCATCGAGGCGGCCACCGGCCTGCCGTGGGAGCACGAGGCCGAGCGGCGCGGCGACAAGGTCGAACAGCTGGACGTGCTGGGCGTGTTCTCCACCCCCGCCACGGCCCGCTCGCGCGTCTACGAGATCGAGATCGACAAGCGTAAACAGGACCTGGCGGTGTTCTCCCAGCCCTGCGGCGACCTGGTTCCGATGATCGAGGCCGACGCCGGCGCCGTCGAACTGGCCAAGGCCGTCGAGGCCCATGTCCAGGCCCTGAAGACCCGCATCGGTCGCCATCCGGACCGGGTGGTGCTGGGCTGCACCCACTACGAGATCATCGCCGACATCTTCCGCGCCGCCCTGCCGGCCGGCACACCGCTGATCCAGCAGCCCGCCGCGACGGCGGACGCGCTGGAGCTCTATCTGGAGCGTCATCCGGAGCTGGATCCGGGGACGGGCGGCAGCCGGGTTTTCCTGACCACCGGCGAGCCGGGGCCGCAGAACGGTCTGGTCGAGAGCTTCTGGGGCGGCCCGCTGAGGTTTGAGGCGGCTTAGGGGGCGCTTGGGAACGGCGCAGGCCGTTTTCGACCCGTTGCGAACGTTCAAGTTTAGCCAGCGGCGTATCTACCGAGCTTGTTCGACAAACTTTTTAACGAAGGGCGCGCGCGGCAATGTGCGGCAGGCATCGATAGTTTTGTCCCAAACCTTCTTGAATTGCGCGGGATCAGAAGGAATTTCGCCGCGACCAAGGATCGCGCCCATCCCTCGCAATAATGAGTACATCCTACTTTCATTGTTACCTTTTTCAGGGAAAGCCTGCATATACCAAACTGTTTCTACTGTAACTTTCTGACATGTGTATAATGGTAGATCGGCCAAATCTAGTGGATCGAACTCTACCTCAGTTCGGAATTTCTTACTTACCGGTTGACCGTTGGGATCAAGCGCTGGCGTAAATTTCCACTTCGACACGCCGGAGAGAGCTGCAGCATCAAGAATAGGAGAGCGAGAGGACTGCGAGACAGTCAGGTCTACGATCGATCCCGATTCATCGATCACGCCCGCCACCCCAACAGTTCCATAGTGCCCCTGCGCCTGAGCTTCAGCAGGTGTCGGAACGTCCGTCGAGGTGATGACCTGGGCAGCGCGCGCTAAGCCATCAGCGACCGAAAGTTCTGGGAGCAATAGAAGCACGGCAGCCAGCACAAATGGGCACTGCCAATTTAGTTGGATCATCAACTTCTCGCTCCTGGCTTGCATAGATTTGGACTCGCGGCATCCTGCGCTGCCGAACTGGCGAGCAACATAGGTTGCAGCTTGGTGATACGACTATTTAGGCGTGTCTCTACCTTTCAAAGGTTAGCGACATGCGCTCGTTGGCGTTCGACAACAATGACCGCTCACCCGCCTCCCCAGACGATCAGAATGTCCGCTTTCTCGGGCTCAGATCCCGACCGATCTACGCCGCGGCCAGCGGCTGGATAGCCGCCAGGGCGTCCCGGCTGGCGGTCGCATCGCGGGAAAGGTCGTGCTGGGCTTGGAGGTTCATCCAGTATTCTGCCGAGGTTCCGAAAGCCTTGCCCAGGCGTAGGGCGGTGTCAGCCGTGATTGAGCGCTGCTCGCGCACCAGCTGTTCGATACGGCTGCGATCCTTCAAACCTATCGCTTTGGCCAGGGCGCCAGCGGTCAGGTTGAAGGCGGGCAGATAGTCCTCGCGCAACAGTTCGCCCGGATGGGGCAGGGGCGAGTCCAGCGTCGTGTAGTCGATGGTCATGTCTTTACTCCTGCCCCTTCCGCTCCGGCGATCATCTCGCCGTGAGATGTAAGGATAGCGCCGTCTCGCAGGCGAGGCGGGATGATCCAACCCGCTCTCCCCGGCGCAAGACCCGCGACCATCTGAATCGTCTCGATGACGATCAGCGTAAACGCCCCTTAACCCTCTTGGCGCACAACATCCCGGCTGGACTTGGTGCTTGGGGTGTTTCATGGCGCGAGCGGCGCGGCGTACAACGGCGGAGCTCTTCTGGGATGCGATCCGCTACGGCTGGGCCCAGCCCTGGTCGGCGCGGTTCCGCGGCGGTCTGGTCACCGTGGTGGGCGCCGGCCTGCTGCTGGCCGTCGCCACCTATAACGCCGCCGATCCCAGCCTGAACGCCGCCACGGGCCAAAGCCCGACCAACGCCCTGGGCGGGGCGGGCGCGGCCGTGGCCGATATCATGATCCAGTCCTTGGGCCTGGCCGGTTGGGGCGCGGCCCTGCTGATGCTGGTGTTTGGCGTCACCCGCGTATCGCAGGCTGATCCGGCCGCCGAGCGGCGCGACCTGCGTCAGCGCGCCGGAATCGGGACCCTGGGCCTGCTGGCCCTGGCCGGTCTGCTGTCGGCGCCGGCCCCGCCGGCCGCCTGGCCGCTGGAAAAGGGCCTGGGCGGGTTCTGGGGCGACGGCCTGCTGCACCTGATCGCCGCCATCTTCGATTTCGCCCGCGTGCCTGGCGCCCGACTGATCGCCGCCATCCTGCTGGCCATCGGCGCCGCCATCGCGCTGGGCTACGCCATCGGCTTCCGCCGTTTCGATCCCGAGGCCATCGCCCACGCCGTCGGCGGCGCCCTGCAGCCGCGCGAACGCGCCGAGCCCGAGCCGGTCGCCGCGCCGCCGCCCAAGCGGGCTCGCAAGGCCCCAGCCGAGACCCCGATCCCGCCGCGCCGTCCGGCCCGTCCGGAAGTCGAACCGCCCGAGCAGGCTTACACGCCGCCCGCGCCGCCGGTCATCGCCGACGAAGACGACGACTTCCCGGACTCCGCGCACAACCGTCCGCTGGCCATCGCCAAGCCCAAGACCCTGCCCAAGGACAGCGGCCGCGAGCAGCGCGAACAGCAGAAGGCCTTCAACTTCACCGACGATGGCGGCTTCCAGCTGCCCGAACTGGCCATGCTGGCCAAGGCCAAGCCGCGCTCGTCCGAGGTCGACGCCGCCGCCCTGCGCCAGAACGCCCGCCTGCTGGAAAGCGTGCTGGCCGAGTTCGGGGTCAAGGGCCAGATCGACCAGATCCGTCCCGGTCCCGTGGTCACCATGTACGAGCTGGTGCCCGCGCCTGGCGTCAAGACCGCCCGGGTCGTGGCTCTGGCCGACGACATTGCCCGCTCGATGAGCGTGATCTCGTGCCGCGTGGCCGTGGCCCAGGGCCGCAACGCCATCGGCATCGAGATGCCCAATTCCAAGCGCGAGACGGTCTATCTGCGCGACCTGCTGTCCAGCAACGACTACGACAAGTCCACGTCGATCCTGCCCATGGCCCTGGGCGAGACCATCGGCGGCGAGCCCTATATCGCCGACCTGGCCAAGATGCCCCACCTGCTGATCGCCGGCACCACCGGCTCGGGCAAGTCGGTGGGGGTCAACGCCATCATCCTGTCGATCCTCTACAAGCTGCCGCCGGACAAGTGCCGCTTCATCATGATCGACCCCAAGATGCTGGAACTGTCCGTCTATGACGGCATCCCGCACCTGCTGGCCCCCGTCGTCACCGATCCGAAGAAGGCCATCGTCGCCCTGAAATGGACCGTGCGCGAGATGGAGGACCGCTATCGGCGGATGTCCAAGATCGGCGTGCGCAACATCGGCGGCTTCAACGACAAGGCTAATGAGGCCCTCGACAAGGGCGAGCATTTCGAGCGCACCGTTCAGACCGGGTTCGACGACGCCGGCCGGCCGATCTACGAGACCGAGCAGATCCGTCCCGAGCCCATGCCCTATCTGGTCGTGGTGATCGACGAGGTCGCCGACCTGATGATGGTGGCCGGCAAGGATATCGAAGGCGCCGTCCAGCGCCTGGCCCAGATGGCCCGCGCCGCCGGCATCCACCTGATCATGGCCACCCAGCGTCCGTCGGTCGACGTGATCACCGGCACCATCAAGGCCAACTTCCCCACCCGGATCAGCTTCCAGGTGACCAGCAAGATCGACGCCCGCACCATCCTGGGCGAACAGGGCGCCGAGCAGCTGCTGGGTCAGGGCGACATGCTCTACATGGCCGGCGGCGGGCGGGTCACGCGCCTGCACGGTCCGTTCGTCAGCGACGGCGAGGTCGAGGCCGTGGCCAGGTTCCTGCGCGACCAGGGCACGCCCAACTATCTGGAAGAGGTCACCGCCGGCGGCGACGAGGAACAGGAAGAGGCCATCGAAGGCGCCTTTGGCGGCGAGGGCGGGGCCAACGACCTCTACGACCACGCCGTGGCCGTGGTCACCCGCGACCGCAAGGCCTCGACCAGCTACATCCAGCGCCGCCTGCAGATCGGCTACAACCGGGCTGCGTCCCTGATGGAGCGGATGGAGAAGGAGGGCGTGGTCGGCGCCGCCAACCACGCCGGCAAGCGCGAGATCCTGGCGCCGCCGCCACCAGGGCTGTAGGCGCGTCTGGAGCCAAACGTCCGTCCGCCGGCCTTAAGCGCCGGCCACCTTGAACGTCGCATGGGCCCGCGCCACCGGCTTGCCGTCGGCCCGCACCGTGGCGTCGGCGTAGCACAGGCTCTTGCCGGGCTTGATGAAGTCGGTGTCGAACGTCAGCCACTGGCCCAGCTTCGCCGCGCCCAGATAGTCCAGGCTCAGGCAGACCGTGACCAGTCCGCTGGACGGGATGTTCAGCGCCTTCAGCATCACGCCGCACGACAGGCCCATGGCGTTGTCGGCCAGGGCGGCGATCAGGCCGCCATGCGGGGCGCCGCGCGAATTGGTGTGGGGCTCGCGGATCTCGATCCCCAGCACCCAGCGGTCCTCGCGGATATCGGCATAGAGCGGCTCCCATGGCGTGGTCAGGGGGCTGTGACGCGTGTGAAGCGTGAAGGGCTCTGGCGGCTGGAAGGTCATGGCCGGTCTCCGATGCGCAATTCAAACATGTGTTTGAATTGACCGCAAGCGCCCTCGGCATGATAGCGTCGGCCCGCAATGGGGGATCCGATGGCCAGGGACAACGGCGCGCGAAAGCTGGATGCGGCCAAGGTGGTCGACACGCTGGACCATCTGCGCATCCGCGTCGCCGAGCGCTTTCCCGACTCCGGTCTGGCCCAGGTCTGCGAGCAGTTGACCCTGACGGCGCGGACCACCGCCCAGAGGGCCAGGCGGCTATCGCGACCCTATCTGGGGCTGCGCCTTCTGGTTCTGGCCGTGGTGCTGGTCGCGATCCTGGCCGAGCTGGCCCTGATCGCCCGGCTGGACTGGCTGGCCACCCTGCGCGGCGCCGACGCGCTGCGCCTGGCCCAGGGGCTGGAGCCGGCGGTCAATCTGATCCTGCTGTCGGGCGCCGCAGCCTGGTTCCTGGTCTCGCTGGAAACCCGCTGGAAGCGCGGTCGGGTGCAGAAGGCCCTGCATGAGCTGCGCTCGTTCGCCCACGTCATCGACATGCACCAGCTGACCAAGGACCCGACCCTGGTGCTGGGGCCGCGAACGCCGTCCTCGCCGGTGCGCGAGATGAACCGCTTCCAGCTGGCCCGCTATCTGGACTATTGCGCCGAGATGCTGGCCCTGACCGCCAAGCTGGCGGCCCTCTATGCCGGCGAGAGCGATGATCCGGTCATTGTTTCGGCCGTCAACGACATCGAGACCCTGACCTCGGACCTGGGCCGCAAGATCTGGCAGAAGATCATGATCCTGGGCCAGCTGGACGAAGCCCGTTCGGCCTGACCCGTCGAGATGACCTGAACCGGAGCCGAGGGGAGGCGTTCGATGTCCATGCGCGCCTTCGCCCACCTGCTGGACCGGCTGTCCCTGACCAGCTCGCGCAACGCCAAGCTGACCCTGATCGAGGACTTTCTGCGCGGCCAGCCTGATCCCGACCGGGGTTTCGCCCTAGCGGCCCTGACCGGGGCCCTGTCGTTCTCGGCGGCCAAGCCGGCCTTCATCCGCAAGGCGATCGAGGCGCGGATGGACGCCCAGCTGTTCGCCTGGTCCTATGACTTTGTCGGCGATCTGGCCGAGACCGTCGCCCTGGTCTGGCCCACGCGGCCGGGCCCCAATCGGGAGCCGGAGCTTTCCGAGGTGGTCGAGGTCCTTCGCACCGCCTCGCGCGGCGAGGTCCAGCGGCTGATCGAGGACTGGCTGGACGCCCTGGATCCCGACGGCCGCTGGGCGCTGCTGAAACTGATGACCGGGGGCCTGCGGGTGGGGGTTTCGGCGCGGCTGGCCAAGCAGGCCTGCGCCAATCTGGGCAAGGTCGAGATCGGGCAGATCGAGGAGGTCTGGCATGCGCTGGAGCCGCCTTACGGCGACCTGTTCGCCTGGCTGGAGGGGCGCTCGGAGCGGCCTTCGCCCGACGCGCCGGGTCGCTTCCGGCCGGTAATGCTGGCCCAGGCCATCGACGAGGCCGTGGATTTCGCCAGGCTCGACCCGGCCGACTACGTGGCCGAGTGGAAATGGGACGGCATCCGCGTGCAGGCGGTTTCGGAGCGCGGCGAGCGGCGGCTCTATACGCGCACCGGCGACGACATCTCGGCGACCTTTCCCGACGTTCTGGCGGCGCTGGATTTCGACGGCGCGCTGGACGGCGAGCTGCTGGTGATCCGCGACGGAGCCCTGGCCTCGTTCGGCGATCTGCAGCAGCGCCTGAACCGCAAGACGGTCGACGCCAAACAGCTAGCGGCCTTTCCCGCCGGCATCCGCGCCTATGACCTGCTGCTGGACGGCGAGACCGACCTGCGGTCGTTGCCCTTCACAGCGCGCCGAGAACGGCTGGAGGCCTTCGTGGCCAGGATCGCCAGCCCGCGCATCGACCTGTCGCCGCTGCAGCCGTTCGAGACCTGGGAAGCCCTGGCCGTCCTGCGCGGAGAGCCGCCCGAGGGGGATGCACGGCTCGCCGAAGGCCTGATGTTCAAGCGCCGCGACAGCGTCTATGAGCCCGGTCGCCCCAAGGGGCCGTGGTTCAAGTGGAAGCGCGATCCGCGGTTGATCGACGCGGTGCTGATGTACGCCCAACGCGGCCACGGCCGGCGCTCGAGCTTCTATTCCGACTACACCTTCGGCGTCTGGCGCGAGGACGAGCGGGGCGACCGGTCCCTGACCCCGGTGGGCAAGGCCTATTTCGGCTTCACGGATGACGAGCTCAAGCAGATCGACAAATTCGTGCGTGACAACACGGTTGAGCGGTTCGGACCGGTCCGCTCGGTGCGGGCCGACGAGGGCTTTGGCCTGGTGTTCGAGGTGGCGTTCGAGGGCCTGCAACGCTCGACCCGGCACAAGTCAGGGGTCGCCATGCGCTTTCCGCGCATCAGTCGAATCCGCTGGGACAAGCCGGCCCGGGAGGCCGATGAACTCAAAACGCTAGAGCGCCTGCTGGACTAGGGCCCAGCGTTTACGTCTCCTTTGCCAGTTTCGCCCTAGGCCAGAGGATGGGAGACGGTTCATGTCCAAGTTTCTGACAGCCCTGCTGCCCTATCTGCCCGCCAATGCCGATGAGCGTTACAAGCAGGTCTTTACGCGTCTCGGTGTGATGGTCCTGTTGAGCTGGGCCCTGCATCTGGCCTCGCGTGATGACCTGATCGGGATGTGGCTGCTGTCCAGCCTGTCGGTCCAGGCCCTGGAGTTCATCGCGGTCAGGCCCTTCGCCAAGGGGCGCATGCCGACCCGTCACGTCGAGGCCTGGGCCCTGCTGATGCTGGTCTCTGTCCTGACCATGGCGACGGTCCACGCCGGAGCCGCGGCGATCCTCTGGTACAGCGACCAGCCGTCTCTGATGGCCCTGGCCCTGTTTCTGCTGGCCGGCGGCCTGCTGAACAATGTCGCCTCGGGCGTCGACAGCCGACCGCTGTTCTATCTGGGGGCCGCGCCCTATGTGGTCAGTCTGGCGACCCTGCCGATGTGGTGGCGCACCCCCTATGGCCAGGTGGCGATCCTGGCGACGATGGTGGTCTTCTTCACCATAGCGGTGCACAGCACCTGGCAGCGACTGCATCAGGCCCGCAAGGCCGTGATCGCGGCCCATGAGGAAGCGGATGCGCGCCGTATCCAGGCCGAGGCGGCGGTGGCTGACCGAGCGGCCATGGCGGCCATTGTCAGTCATGAGCTGCGGACGCCGCTGTCCGCGATCCTGGCCGGCGCCCACCTGATCCGTCGGGGCTCGCACCCGGCGCAGACGGCCGCCACCGCAGACCTGATCGTCGACGCCGGCCATCTGATGACCGGACTGCTGACCGACATGCTGGACCAGGCCAAGATCGAGGCCCGGGCCATGAGTCTGGAAACCCGCAATTTCGACCTGCTGGGGGCGCTGGGTGACGCCACCCGGTTCTGGACCGCCCAGGCCGTCGCCAAGGGGCTGGTTCTGCGCCAGGGGTCAGGCGATCAGGCGCCAGTCTGGGTCCAGGGCGATCCGTTCCGCCTGAGGCAGATTCTCAACAACCTGCTGTCCAACGCCGTGAAGTTCAGCGACGAGGGGGTCATTGACCTGCGTCTGGCGGTGGAGCCGCTGGCGGACGGCCTGCTGCAGATCGTCATCGAGGTGCAGGACAATGGCGCGGGCATCGCGCCCGAGGCCATGGCCCGCCTGTTCACGCCCTACAGCCAGGCCTCGCAGGAAACCGCGCGCACCTATGGCGGCACGGGCCTGGGCCTGACCGTAAGCCGGGAACTGGCGCGGCTTATGGGGGGTGAGCTGGACGCCCGGGCGGCCGTGCCCCGCGGCGCGATCTTCCGCCTGACCCTGACCCTGCCGGAGGGTAGCTCGGAGAGTGTGGTCGGCACGGCGCGTGACGACGGCGCGGCGCCGCAGATCTCGACCCTGAGGGTCCTGGCCGTCGACGACCACGAGGTGAACCGCCGCACCCTGGCCCTGGTGCTTGAACCGCTGGGCGTGACCTTGTCGACGGCCTCGGACGGCCTGTCGGCATTGAAGTATCTTGCCGCCGAACGGTTCGACATCGTGCTGATGGACGTCAACATGCCCGGCCTGGACGGCTGCGAGGCGACCCGGCGACTGCGGGCGGGCGTCGGTCTCAATCGCGACACGCCGGTGATCGGCTTCAGCGCCGGGGTGGCGGCCGAGGAGGTCCAGGCCTGCCGCGACGCCGGCATGACCGACTGGCTGGCCAAGCCGCTGGACATCCGCGCACTCTATGACGCGCTGGACCGCGCCGTCGCCGCCTAGAGCATCGTGCGGAAAAGTGGATGCCGGTTTTCCGCAAAAACGATGCGAAAACAAAAAGCTAGAGCGAAACGCGCGATTCTTGTATCGCGCGTTTCGCTCTAGGCGGCCTCGGACCCGGCGTGGAACAGCCGGCCCTTTTCGGTGATCAGCACGGCGATCAGGCCCGCCAGACCAAAGCCGGTGAAGCCCAGGGTCAGGGGCGCCACGGTGCCGTCGAACAGCTGGCCGATCCAGAAGCCGAACAGCGCGCCGCCAATGGTGGTGATGAACCCCTGCACCGAGGCCGCCGTGCCGGCCAGATGGCCCAGGGGCTCCATGGCCAGCGCGCCGAAGTTCGACATCGTCAGGCCAAAGCAGAACATCATGCAGGTCTGCAGGATGGCGAAGGTCCACAGGGTCTCGTGGCCGGTCAGGGCGATCACCGCGTGGACGGCGGCGAACGCGATGTAGCCGCACAGGGCCACGTGCGAGACCCGCCGCATGCCCAGCTTGCCGACGATCCTGGAATTGACCAGCGAGGCGATGGCGATGCCCCCTGCAATGCCGGCGAAGATGACGGTGAACAGCTTGCCCGCCCCCAGCACGTCGACAAAGACCTGCTGGGCCGAGTTGAGGAAGCCGAACAGGCCGGCCAGCACCAGGGTGGAGGCCAGGGTGTAGCCGATAGCGACGCGGTTGGTCAGGCAGGCCTTGAAGGCCGCGAGCACGGGCGCAGCCTCCAGCGGAACACGGTCCTGCGGATGCAGGGTCTCGGGCAGCTTGATCGCCGCCCAGGCGATGACAAGCAGGCCGAAGATCGCCAGGACCAGGAAGATCCACGGCCACGGCGCGACCAGCACAATGGCCTGGCCCACCGAAGGCGCGATGATTGGCACGGCCAGGAAGACGATGAACGACAGCGACATCACCTTGGCCATCTCCCGGCCGCTATAGCAGTCGCGGACGATCGACACCGACAGCACCCGGGTGGCGGCCGCGCCCACGCCGCACAGGGCCCGGGCGATCAGCAGCATCTCGAACGAGGTGGAAAAGGCGCACAGACCGGCGAACAGCACATAGAGGGCCAGGCCGATCATCAGCACCGGCTTGCGCCCGAAACGGTCGGCCAGTGGGCCGTAGAACAGCTGCGCCGCGCCAAAGCCCAGCAGATAGGCGGTGATGATCCACTGATGCTGGTTGGCGCTGGCCACGCCCAGGGCATGGCCGATCTGCGGCAGGGCCGGCAGCATCGAGTCAATGGCCAGGGCGTTGGTCGCCATCATCGCCGCGATCAGGGCGACGAACTGCCTGAAGCCCATGCCGGGATGGGGCGGGGGTGTCTGCTGTGCGTGCGACATGGGAAGCCTCGGTCTGGACGACGTCCGGAGGAAGGCGCGACGCTACGCCCGTCCTATAGCCCCCCGATGTGACAGTCGGCTAGCCGCTGCCGGCCCCGACCCTAGCCGTTGAAGGCGCGGATCGCGTCGATGATCTTCTGCTGCTCGGCCGCTTCCAGATAAGGGTGCATCGGCAGGGCCAGCACCGTCTCGGCCTTGGTCTCGGTAACCGGCAGGCCGCCCGCGCCGCGCGGGAAGTCCGCATAGGGCGCCTGGATGTGCATCGGCACGGGATAATAGACCGCCGTGGGAATGCCCTGCGTCTTCAGATGCGCGGCCAGGCCGTCGCGGTTCTCGTGCTCGATGACATATTGCGCCCACACCGAGACGCCGCCGTCGATCACCCTGGGAACCGCCAGGACCGCGCCTTCAAGGCCCACCGCATAGCGGTCGGCCACGGTCTGACGCAGCTGGATTTCCTCGGCGAAGATCGCCAGCTTCTCGATCAGGATCGCCGCCTGGATGGTGTCCAGCCGCGAGTTCATGCCGATACGGGTGTTCAGATATTTGGTGTCGTGGTCGAAGGTGCGGCCCACCAGGTCCGGGGCCACCGCCTTGCCGTGGACGCGGTAGCTGTCCATCAGGTCCCACAGGTCCTGGTCGTTGGTCAGCACCGCCCCGCCGTCGCCATAGCAGCCCAGCGGCTTGGCCGGGAAGAAGCTGGTGGTGGCCACATCAGCCCAGTGCAGCGGGTGATGGCCGTTCAGGGTGCAGCCAAAGCCCTGGGCGCTGTCAGCGATCAGCTTCATCCCCTCGCGGTCGCAGATCGCCTTGATGGCCGGATAGTCGGCGGGCTGGCCGAACAGATCGACGGCGATCACGACCTTGGGCGTCAGCTTGCCCTGCGCCTTCACGCCGGCGATCGCGGCCTCCAGCGCGGCGGGGTCGAGGTTGAAGGTGTCGGGCAGGATATCGACAAACACCGGCGTCGCATCGACCCACGGCACCACCTCGGGCGTCGCGGCGAAGGTGAAGGACGGACAGAACACCGCGTCGCCCTTGCCGATGCCCCAGGCCATCAGCGGCAGGGCGATGGCGTCGGTGCCGTTGGCGCAGGACAGGGCCAGCTTGGCCTCGCCAAAGGCGGCCAGCTTGGCCTCGAACTCGCGAACCTGCGGACCCATCACATAGGCGCCGCTGTCGAGCACGCCGGCGATGGCGGCGTCGATCTTGTCGCGGATCCGGCGTTGCTGGGCGGCCAGGTCGATGAAGGGCATGCTCATGGGCGGCGCTCATAGAGGCGGATCGAGGCGAGTTCGACCCAATTGATGTAACCGACTGTTTCGCCGGCGCGAAGCGGAGCCTCGCGGTCGGGGTCGGGAACGGCCTGCGGGCCCTGTTCGTTGACCGTTCCGCGCGGGGGCGCCATCGAGAGGTCCATGACCAAGCCCACCGTGATTCCACCCGACGCCCGCCTGCCCGCCGTCGCCAATATGAAGGCCGACGAGACCATGCTGGCCCACTTCCTGGACTGGCTGGGCCAGGTGGCGGTCAATCTGCTGGTCGCCGCCCTGATCCTGGGCCTGACCTTCTGGGTCGCCGGCTGGGCGGCGCGCGTGGTCAGCCGCGCCCTGGGCCGGGTGCACCGAAACAATCCCGACCCGACGCTCGCGTCCTTCGGCGCCTCGCTGGTTCGCTATGCGGTGATCGCCGTCGGCCTGGTGGCGGTGCTGCAGCAGGTCGGGGTTCAGGCCACCTCGATCATCGCCGTCCTCGGCGCGGCGTCCCTGGCCATCGGCCTGGCCCTGCAGGGCGCCCTGTCGAACGTGGCCGCCGGGGTGATGATCCTGCTGTTCCGGCCCTATCGGGTGGGCGACACCATCGAGACCGTGACGCGCATCGGCACGGTCAAGTCGCTGGACCTGCTGTTCACCGAGATCGCCACGCCCGACAACGTCAAGGTGATGATCCCCAACAGCAAGGTGTTCGGCGATGTGATCCTGAACTATTCGGCCCACCGCACGCGCCGCGTGGACGTGCTGTTCAAGGTTCCCCTGAAGACCGATCTGGTGGCGGTGCTCAAGCGCCTGCGCGAGCGGGCCGAGAACGACGCGCGCATCCGCAAGGAGCCGGCCGTGCAGATCGAGGTCACCGACCTGTCCGAAGCCTTCGCCCAGGCCGCGATCCGGGCCTGGACGGCCAAGGAGGATTTCGCCTCGGTCAAGACCGACCTGATGCTGACCGCCCATCTGTTGTCCGAAGACCCGGCGCGCGACGACCTGCCGCCGCCGCGCCCGACCAAGGCCGTGGATCCCTCGCCGGCCATGCCGGGCGAAGGGGAACATCATCTGTTTGGACTGAAGGCGCCGATGCGCCGGCGTAAATCCGGGGCGGGCAAGTCGACCCCGCCGACCGGATCCTGAGGCGACGCGCCCAGGCCGAGCGTGAGACGATCGCCTACAGGGCCCGCATGCCGGCCTGGAAGGATCACCCTCAGGCGCCGGCGCGGCTTTAGGCCTGGCCCAGGGTTCCGCGCAGCCGCACCCATTCCTGGGCGAACTTGCGGCTGACCCTGGCGTCCTCGAAGACCACGCGACGCATGTGGCCGGCGACCTCGGGCGCGTCATGGATGATCACGAACGGAAAACCGTTGGCCGACAGGAAGCCCTGAACAAAGGTCGAGAAGCTGGCGGCCTCGGCGGAATCGGCAAGGCGGATCTCGGCGGTGGCGTCGGTCGGGACCATGACAGTCTCCCCTGTGGCTGCTGCCAGCCTAACGCACGAGATCGCAAATGCGAACACAGTTCGCGTAAGCGAAATAATCAGTGTTCATATGAACGGCGCCGGGCGAGTCCGGCGCCGTTCATCAGGTCGCCCTAAAGGATCGATTGTCCGGTGCCGGCCCAGTCCTTCATGAACTGTTCCAGGCCCTTGTCGGTCAGCGGGTGCTTGAACAGGTCGCTGAACACGGCGGGCGGGATGGTGACGACGTCGGCGCCGACGATGGCCGCGTCCTTGACGTGAGCGACATTGCGCACCGAGGCGGCCAGGATCTCGGTCTCGTAGCCGAAATTGTCATAGATGGTGCGGATGTCGCGGATCAGGTCCATGCCGTCGAAGCCGTAGTCGTCCAGCCGGCCGATGAACGGCGAGACGAAGGTCGCGCCGGCCTTGGCGGCCAGCAGGGCCTGGGTCGGCGAGAAGCACAGGGTGACATTGGTCGAGATGCCCTCGCTGGCGAAGGCGGCGCAGGCGATCAAACCATCGCGGGTCAGCGGGATCTTGACCACGACATTGGGCGCGATGCCGGCCAGCTTCGTGCCTTCGGCGATCATGGCGTCGGCGGTGGTGGCGGCGACTTCGGCGCTGATCGGGCCGGGCACCAGGTCGCAGATCTCGGCGATCACTTCCAGCATCGGACGGCCCGACTTGGCGATCAGGGTCGGGTTGGTGGTCACGCCGTCCACGAGGCCGGTGGAGGCCAGGTCGGCGATGACCTTGGTGTCGGTGCTGTCGAGGAAGATCTGCATGGGACTCTTGCGCTGATTTTTGTGGGGCTTTGGGCCGGTTTATCGCGCCGGGCCGTCGCGCGCCAGCATCGGCGAGTTCACAAGCCGTTACGGACCAGCTGGTCGGCCACCCGCTCGACGGCCGGCTTCCAGGGCTGTGGGGTGAAACCGAAGGTCGCGGCCAGCTTGCCGCTGTCCAACGGCGAGCGCGGCGGTCGGGCGGCGGCCTCGGCGAAAGCGCTCTGGGTCGTCGGTTCCAGTCGCGCCCGGGTCAGCGGGTCGCGGTCGAGGGCGGCCCTGGCGAAGTCGAAACGGCTGGTCTCGCCGGCATTGGCGAAGTGGAACAGGCCAAAGGCCGGATCATCGGCCTGAGCGCCCGCCCAGCGCCCGGCGCCGGCGACCATGAACCCGGCCAGGGCCTCGCCGTCGGTGGGGCTGCCATACTGGTCGGCGACCATCTGCAGCACCTCGCGCGTGCGGCCCAGGTCCAGCATGAACGCGACGTAGTTGCGGCCATAAGGGGAGAACACCCACGAGACCCGCAGCACCGCCGTGCGCGGCTGGGCCAGCACCGCCTGCTCGCCGGCCAGTTTCGAGCGGCCATAGACGCTGATCGGCTCGGCGGCGTCGGTTTCGACATAGGGCCGGGTCGTCTGGCCGTCGAAGACGCTGTCGGTCGACAGATGGATGAAGGGCAGGCCGCGCTCGGCGCAGGCGGCGGCCATGGCCCCGGGCGCGGCCCCGTTGACCGCGAAGGCGGCCTCGGGTTCGCTCTCGGCCCTGTCGACCATCGTGAAGGCGGCGGCGTTCCAGACCAGGTCGCAGTCGGTCGCCAGGATCGCGGCGCGGACGGCTGCGGGATCGGTCAGGTCGACCTCGGCCCGCGAGAGGGTCTTCAGGTCGATCCTTCCCGCCGCCGCGGCGATCAGCGCCTGGCCGACCTGCCCCGTGGCCCCGAACTGCAGGACCCTCAGGGTCATTTCAGGCCCGGAACCCGGTCGCCCAGCACCGCGAGGACGAAGGCGTGCAGGTCGCCGCCCCGGAACAGATGGCCCGCCACCCCGGCGCGGCGGCCGGCCTCGACGTCGCTGGACCGGTCGCCGATGATCACCGCCTCGGCGGGCGCCAGGCTGAAATCGGCCAGGCCCCGCAGCACCATGCCGGGATTGGGCTTGCGGTCCGGATGGTCGACGACGCGATAGGTCTCGATCGCCGCATCTTCGTGGTGGGGCGCGAAATAGAAGGCGTCGATCCGGCCGCCCAGCGGCGCCAGCTGCGCCTGCATCTCGGCGTGGAAGGCGTGCATGGCCTCTTCCGCGAAATAGCCCCGGCCGATCCCCGACTGGTTGGTGACCACCATCACCGTCAGGCCTGCCCGGGTCATGGCCGCCACCGCCTCGCGCGCGCCGTCGATCCACTCCAGCCGGGTCGGATCGGCGATATAGCCGTGATCGATATTGAGCACGCCATCCCGGTCGAGGAAGACGGCGCGAAGGGGCGGTGGGATGTCCATAAGTCGAGCTTTATCGCCTGTCGTTGCGGGGCGCCAAGCCATCGTCTTGGCGGCGATGTAAGAACGCGACTAGAAAACACCCGCACCTGGAGAGTTCTCGATGTCCGACGCCCCCAACAGCGCCCTGACCGACGCCGCTCGCCTGCGCGACCGGCTGAAGGGCTGGGCGCTGTCGACCGCCTTCCCGCTGTGGTGGACCGTCGGGGCCGATCATAAGGGTGGCGGCTTTTTCGAGACCATCGAGCAGTCCGGTGAGGCCAAGGATTCGCCGCGCCGGGGCCGGGTGCTGCCGCGCCAGATCTACGCCTTCGCCGCCGCCAGGGACCTGGGCTGGACCGGCCCGTGGCGGCAGGCGGTGGAGCACGGCCTGAGCTATTATCTCGACGTCTATCGCAAGCCCGACGGCCTGTTCCGAGCCCTGGTCGGCCCGGGCGGGGTCAGCCTGGACGACACCTCGGCCCTCTATGACCAGGCGTTCGCGATGTTCGCTCTGGCCAATGCCTGCGCGGTGACGGGGCGCAGCGATCTGCGCGAGGTCGCCGTCTCGGTGCGCGAGACCCTCTATGCGACGCTGAAGAACCCGCTGGGCGGCTTCAACGAGTCGACCCCGACCGATCCGCCGCTGCATTCCAACCCGCACATGCACCTCTTCGAGGCCTGCCTGGCCTGGAACGCCATCGACGCCGATCCCAAGTGGCGCGCCCTGGCCGACGAGATCGCCGAGCTGGCGCTGTCGAAGTTCATCTCCGCCGAGACCGGCGCGCTGCGCGAGTTCTTCGACGACCAATGGAACCCCGCCCCGGGCGTGGCCGGCCGGATCTGGGAGCCGGGCCACCAGTACGAGTGGGCCTGGCTGCTGCTGCGCTGGGGCAAGCTGGCCGGGCGTCCCGACGCCATCGCCGCCGCCCTGCGGATGATCGACCTGGCCGAGACGAAGGGCGTCGATCCCGAGCGCGGCGTGGGCATGAACGCCATGCTCGACGACATGACCGCCCACGACGCCGGCGCGCGCCTTTGGCCGCAGACCGAACGGATCAAGGCCGGCGTGCTGGCCGCCGAGGTCACGGGCGACGACAAGTGGTGGGGCGTGGCCGCCGAGGGCGCCGAGGGGCTGCTGCAGTATCTGCGCACGCCTGTGCCGGGCCTGTGGCGCGACAAGCTCAAGCCCGACGGCGCCTTTGTCGAGGAAGCCGCCCCGGCCTCTTCGTTCTATCACATCGTCTGCGCCATCGCGGAGATGGACCGGGGGGTTACGGCCGCCGGGTGACCAGCAGGGTCGCAGCGGTTTGGGCGGTGACGATCGTTGGCGCCTCAATGACGTTGAGAAGCGCGCCTAGCGAGGTCTCGCCAGCCAGCACTTGAACCGAGCCGGGGGGCAAGGCGGCGGTTTCGTGCGGAGCCAGGGTCCAAACGGACACTTCCCAATCGGCCGCCGCCGCCAGGACCCTGCGAGGTCGGTCGTCCCGGTCATGGCCGATGGCGATGGAGCGGCCGTCGCGTTTTAGGCCATCAACCAAGGTCTTGACGGCCTGGCTTGCGTCGCGGCGACAGACCAGAATCGCGTCCGGCTCGGCGATGATCACCAGGTCCTCGACGCCGATCGCGCCGACAAAGGGTCCTGTCGAGCGCACCAGAACGTTTCGGCTGTCGATCAGCGTCACGTCTCCGACGGCTGCGTTGCCCGAAGGGTCGGTGGTCGAGACGTCCCAGATCGCATCCCACGCGCCGAGGTCCGACCACGAGAAGGCGGCGGGCGCCACGGCAGCTTTCTGGGTGCGCTCCATCACCGCATAGTCGAGCGATATCTTGGCGGCGCCCGCGAAGGCGGCACGGTCCAGACGGGCTGTGCCGCCGTCCATCTGAAGGCCTACCATACAGGCGCGAGCGGCCGCTGAAACGGTGGGCTCGAAGACGTCCAGCTCCCCCAGAAGCACGGCCGCCTTGAAGGCGAAATTGCCGCTGTTCCAGTAGTATCCCTCAGCGACATAGGTCTCCGCCGTCGCCCGATCCGGCTTTTCGACGAAAGCGGCCACGGCGCTCACGGAGCCGTCCAGCAGCGGCTTTCCGGGCCGAATATAGCCAAAGCCTGTCGCGGGCCCCGTGGGCTTGACGCCGAAGGTGACGATCAGGCCTTCGTCAGCAGCCCTGGCGGCGGTGATTGCGGCCTGGGCGAAAATTTCGGGCTCAACGATGTGATGGTCTGCCGCAAGCATCAGCGCCACGCCGTCTGGATCGCGCTGCTCAACATAGGCGGCGGCGGCCGCGACGGCGGGGGCTGAGTCCCGCGCCTCTGGCTCGACCAGCACAGTGACCGACACGCCTATCTCGGCGGTCTGATCCTGCACGAAACCCACCATTGCCTCGCCGGTGACAATGACGATCTCGGCGCGGCCGGGAAGGTCCTTCACACGCAACACGGTATCCTGGAAACTAGAAGTCTGGCCGATCAGCTTCAGGAACTGCTTGGGCTGATCCGCACGGGAAGCGGGCCAAAGACGGGTGCCAGACCCACCGCACAGGATCACCGGATATATCGCGCCCAACGTTGTCCTCACGCTTTTCCCGACCCCAGCAAAGCCACTAACACGGGCCTCCGCGTCATGTCTGGAAAACGACGCTTAGCGTCGTTTCGCTAGACCGCCGTATTGGCGTGCAGTTCGGCCAGCCAGATGTCGGCCGTCGCGTCGGACGGCATCCGCCAGTCGCCGCGCGGCGACAGGGCCCCGCCGGAGGAAATCTTCGGGCCGTTGGGCATGGCCGAGCGCTTGAACTGGTTGGCGAAGAACCGGCGCAGGAACAGCTCCAGCCAGCGCTTGATCTCCGGCAGGTCGTAGGCCTTGCGCTGGGCGTCCGGCGTCCCGACCGGCCAGGCGCCGGCCGTGGCGTCATGCCAGGCGGTCCAGGCCAGGAAGGCGATCTTCGACGGGCTCATGCCGTAGCGGGTCAGGTAGTAGAGATTGAAGTCCTGCAGGGCGTAGGGGCCGACGAAGCTCTCGGTGGCCTGCACCTGCTCGCCGGGCACCAGCTCGGGCGAGATCTCGGTATCGAGGATATCCTCCAGCAGATCGGCCGTCGCCGCATCGACATCGCCCGAGGCCGCCACGAAGCGGATCAGGTGCTGGATCAGGGTCTTGGCCACGCCGCAATTGGGGTTGTAGTGGCTCATCTGGTCGCCGACGCCATAGGTGCACCAGCCCAGGGCCAGTTCCGACAGGTCGCCGGTGCCCACCACCAAGGCGCCGTTGTGGTTGGCCAGCCGGAACAGATAGTCGGTGCGCAGGCCCGCCTGGACGTTCTCGAACGTCACGTCATAGACCGGCTCGCCCCGCGAATAGGGGTGGTCGAGGTCCTTCAGCATTTGCTCGGCCGCCGGGCGGATGTCGATCTCGTCGGCCGACACGCCCATCGCCTTCATCAGCTTCCAGGCGTTGGATCTGGTGCGGTCCGAGGTCGCGAAGCCGGGCAGGGTGTAGGCCAGGATGTTGCTGCGCGGCAGGCCCAGCTGGTCCATCGCCTTGGCCGCGACGATCAGGGCGTGGGTGGAATCCAGACCCCCGGAAATGCCGATCACCAGCTTTTTCAGGCCCGAGGCCTCGACCCGGCGGGCCAGGCCCTGGACCTGGATATTGTAGGCTTCGTAGCAGTTGTCGCTCAGCTGCGCGGGATCCGACGGCGTGAACGGGAAGCGCTCGACCATGCGGGCCAGGGCCAGATCGCCGGCCGGCGGGGTGAAGTCGAACGGAACGATCCGGAACGCGCTCGGCGCCAGGGTCGCGGCGTCGCCAAAGCTGACCACCCGCATGCGCTCCTGGCGGATGCGGTCGACGTCGACATCGGCCATGGCCATCACGGCGGTGGTCGAAAAGCGCGGGGTCTCGGCCAGCAGCTGGCCCATCTCGTGAATGTCGGCATGGCCGTCCCAGGCCACGTCGGTTGAGCTCTCGCCGGCTCCGGCGGCCGAATAGACATAGGCGGCGATGGCCCGGGCCGACTGGCTGGCGCACAGCAGGCGGCGGGTTTCGGACTTGCCGATTGTGATGTTGCTGGCCGACAGGTTCAGCAGGATCTCCGCCCCGGCCATGGCCTGCGCGGTGCTGGGCGGGGTGGGCGTCCAGACATCCTCGCAGATTTCCACGCCGATCGTGAACGACGACGGGCCGCCGCTCCGCAGCAGGATGTCGGTCCCGAACGGCACGGTCTCGCCCGCCAGGGTCACGGTCTTGCCGACCACGCCGGCGCCCGGCGTGAACCAGCGGCGCTCATAGAATTCGCGATAGTTGGGCAGGAAGCTCTTGGGGATCACCCCCCGCACCGCGCCGCCCTGGATGGCGACAGCGGTGTTGTAGAGCCGGCCGTCCACGCGCAGCGGCGCGCCGACCACGAACAGCGGGGCCAGGGTGGCGCTGGCCCGGGCCAGGGTCTCGATCGCGGCTTCTACGGCGTCCAGCAGGGCGTTCTGCTGCAGCAGGTCGTCTATGGAATAGCCTGTCAGGCCCAGTTCCGGGAACACCAGCACCGCCACGCCGGCCGCATCGGCCTGGCCGACCAGGTCCAGCACGCTGGCGGCATTGGCGGCCGGATCGACCAGCTTGACCTTCGGTACAGCGGTGGCGACCCGGACGAAGCCGTGGCGGTAGGGTGAGAAGAACGGCAGGTTCGCCAAGGCTGGACCCTTAGTTATGCTGAAAATGAGCATAAGTCTCGATCAAGCTATAGCCCGTCCGCCCGTTGTTGCAAAGCACCGATACGTCGCCGAAGTGTCACGCCAAGGCCCGCAAACCTTGACCCGAGGGGGTCATCGTGCGACCTCGCGCCCGCGCAGCCCTGCAAAACATAACGAACAAAGACGAACGCCCATGCCCGTTTCGCCCATCAAAATGGCCGACGCGATCCGCGTCCTTTCCATGGATGCGGTCCACAAGGCCAAGTCCGGACACCAGGGCATGCCGATGGGCATGGCCGATGTCGCGACGGTGCTGTGGAGCAAGTTCCTCAAGTTCGACGCCGCCAAGCCCGACTGGGCCGACCGCGACCGCTTCGTGCTGTCGGCGGGCCACGGCTCGATGCTGATCTATTCCCTGCTTCATCTGACCGGCTTCAAGGCCATGACGATGAAGGAGATCGAAAACTTCCGTCAGTGGGGTTCGCTGACCCCCGGCCACCCGGAAGTCCACCACACGCCGGGCGTTGAATGCACCACTGGCCCGCTGGGCCAGGGCCTGGCCACTGCCGTTGGCATGGCCATGGCCGAGGCGCATCTGGCGTCGCGCTTTGGCAAGGACATCGTCGATCACCGCACCTGGGTGATCGCCGGCGACGGCTGCCTGATGGAAGGCGTCAGCCATGAGGCCATCAGCATCGCCGGCCGCCTGAAGCTGTCCAAGCTGACCGTGCTGTTCGACGACAACAACACCACCATCGACGGCGTCGCCACCATCTCCGAGACCGGCGACCAGGTGATGCGCTTCAAGGCCGCCGGCTGGGCGGTCAAGGTCGTCGACGGCCACGACCACGGCAAGATCGCCGCCGCCCTGCGCTGGGCGACCAAGCAGGACCGCCCGACCATGATCGCGTGCAAGACGCTGATCTCCAAAGGCGCGGGTCCGAAAGAAGGCGACCCCCACAGCCACGGCTACACCCTGTTTGATCCCGAGATCGCCGCCTCGCGCGTCGCCATGGGCTGGGACGCCGCGCCGTTCACCGTGCCCGACGACATCGCCAAGGCCTGGAAGAGCGTCGGCCGTCGCGGCGCCAAGGTCCGCAAGGCCTGGGAAGCGGGCCTGAAGGCCTCGGCCCACGCCGCCGAGTTCACGCGCGCCATGTCGGGCGGCCTGCCGGCCAAGGCTTTTGAAGCCGTCGACGCCCACATCGCCAAGATGGCGGAAACCAAGCCGGCCAACGCCACCCGCGTTCATTCGGGCGCGGCCCTGGACCACCTGATCCCGGCGATCCCGGAAATGATCGGCGGCTCGGCCGACCTGACCGGCTCCAACAACACCTTCGTCAAGGGCATGACGGCGTTCGACACCCCCGACTATGCCGGCCGCTACGTCCACTATGGCGTGCGCGAGTTCGGCATGGCGGCGGCGATGAACGGCATGGCCCTGCACGGCGGCGTCATCCCCTATTCGGGCACCTTCCTGGCGTTTGCCGACTACAGCCGCGCGGCGATCCGTCTGGGCGCCCTGATGGGGGCCAAGGTCATCCACGTGATGACCCACGACTCCATCGGTCTGGGCGAGGACGGCCCGACCCACCAGCCGGTCGAGCATGTGGCCAGCTTGCGCGCCATTCCCAACCTGCTGGTCTTCCGTCCGGCCGACGCGGTGGAAGCCGCCGAGTGCTGGAAGATCGCCCTGCAGCAGACCACCACCCCGTCGGTCATGGCCCTGTCGCGCCAGAAGACCCCCGGCGTCCGCACTTCGGGCGAACAGAACCTTTCGGCCAAGGGCGCCTATGAGCTGCTGGCGGCCGAGGGCGGCGAGGCGGCGGTGACGATCTTCGCGACCGGCACCGAGGTCGGCGTGGCCGTCGCCGCGCGCGACATCCTGCAGGGTCAGGGCAAGCCGACCCGCGTGGTCTCGGTTCCCTGCTGGGAGCTGTTCGAGCAGCAACCGGCCGCCTATCGCAAGGCCGTCATCGGCACGGCGGCCAAGCGCGTCGCGGTCGAGGCGGGCATCCGTCAGGGCTGGGAGCGCTTCATCGGCGAGGACGGCGCCTTCATCGGCATGACCGGCTTTGGCGCCAGCGCCCCGTTCGAGCGTCTCTACAAGGAGTTCGGCATCACCGCCGAGGCCGTGGCCGCCGCGGCCGCCTGATCCAGGACTACCAAGGGGCGCGCCTGGCGCGCCCCTTTTGGTTTCGGAGCCTTACAGGCTCCACTGCACCCGGAAGCCGGCCGTTTCGACCAGGCAGCCGACGCTGCGCTCAAAGGCATGGGCCAGGGTGCCGTCCACCCGTCCCAGTTCGGGCTCGAAGGTCAGGTCGTGACCGACCAGCGCCTCGAACGCCGCGATGCGACCCCAGAACATGGTGCCGGCCGGGAAAGCCGTGTCGGGACCATAGCGGAAGTTCAGTTCGCGGGAGAGCTGGTCCACGCCCTCGGCATTGTGGGTCATGACCCCCGGGTCGCTGAACAGCATCCGGGCGTTCTCCGGCGCCAGCAGGCCCAGCCGTCCGTCCTGCGCGAACGCCGCCAGGGCCGCCTGGGCGCGCTCGGGCGACATCAGGCCGTCCAGCAGGCGATCGCGCCAGGCGGCGCCGTCCGAGCGGTGCGGCGACTTCTTCGTATGGGCCTTGCAGAACACGGTGTGGCCGCGCGCCCGCGCGATCTTCAGCGCTTTCAGGAACGGAACCACGTCGCGTCCGTGATTGGGCAGGGGGACCAGGACAGCGCCCGGCACGGCCCTGGCCAGGGCGTCGACCGCCGCCGTCGGCCACTGCTCGGGGAAGGTGATGATGGCGTCCATGCTGTCCCGCAGCGGCGCCAGGCGCTGGGCCAGGTCGTCGATCAGGTCGGCATAGAAGATGTGGAACAGCATGACCGCGTCATGCGTGCGGGGGCCTTGCTGCGGGGCGGCCACGGCGGGGTGGTCGCGCGCGGGCGTCGGGGCGCGACTGGCCACGGCGTTGCGCAGGGCCTGGGCCGAGGCGTGGCCCAGCCAGCGGTCGGGCTCCAGATAGGTCCCTTCGCCCCACTCGTTCCAGGCGTTGACGAACACCAGCCGCTCATCGGGCGGGGCCAGGCGCGTAGAGCAGTCCAGGGCGGCGCCGGCCCAGTCGTGGAAGCGCTGCGGCGTGACATTGTGGAAGATGTTGCCGAAGCCCGGCTTGCGGGCCTCGTTGTCCCAGGACGGCATGACGCCGGGATAGATCCGGGCGTCCTGGCGCGCCTCCAAGGCCGCGATGCGTCCGTCGACGATCGTGTCGTAGTCGTAGATCCGGCCCGCGAAATCCAGGTTCAGGCGCTCGACCGTGTCGGTGATCTCGCCCTTCTGCAGGGCGTGGGGCGGGAACTCGACCAGGCCGTCAAAGCCGGCGTCGCGCCAGGCCGAGAAGCCAAAGGCGTTGGTGCAGAGGATGAACAGCTCGCCGATCCCGCGCTCTCGGGCGCGGTTGCGCCAGCGCTCCAGCGTGGCCGCAGCGTCGGGCAGGGTGTCGGGGCGATAGACGATCAGCAGCGGCTTGCCGCCCACCCGCACATAGCGCGGCGAGGCCATGTAGCGGGCTAGGTCGTCGAGCAGGGCCAGGTCGTCTTCCGGCGAATGGTCCTGGGCCATCAGGACGTCCCGCTCGTCGCCGTCCCAGCGCCGGGTCCAGTTCTCGTTGGCCCAGCACAGGGCGAACGGCAGGTCGATTTCCGGGTCGGCGACAAAGGCGTCGAGCGGACGCTCCAGCAGGCGTTTTCCGCCGAACCAGTAGTAGTGGAAGCAGAAGGCGTCGACGCCGGCGTTGCGGGCCATCGCCGCCTGGGCCTGCAGCACCTCGGGCACCCGCAGGTCGTAGAAGCCCAGCTCGCCCGGCAGGCGCGGCTGGTAGTGGCCTACGAACTGGGGCGTGGCCTTGCTGACATTGGTCCACTCGGTGAAGCCCTTGCCCCACCACTGATCGTTCTCGGGGAACGGATGGTACTGCGGCAGGTAGAAGGCCAGCACCCGGGGCGCATCGTCGGCGCGGGGCGGCGGACCCAGGGCCGGGGCGGCGAAGTGGGGGCTGAAGGCGTGCCGCGCCACGTCAAAGGCGTGCTGATAGGACTCGCGCCAGGGGTCCTGGCGGCGATTTCTCATCGTCTGACGCGCCAGACGGATCGTGCTCTTGGGATCGCTTAGAGTCCGGAGGATGATGCGGATACCGCGCGCGACGCCCGGGGAAAGTCCGCGAAGCGCGGCGCGCAGCAGCCGGCGGGGCGCCGAAAGTCGCGGGGCGCCGGCTGCGGGCTCGGCTGCGGGATCGACCCGGAACCCGCTCAGTTCGAACAGGCAGGGCGCGCCGGACGGCAGAAGCACGATCTGGCGCAGGGCGCCGGCATTGGTGTGGGCCACGACGACATAGGCGTCATCGCCAAGCCGCTTCAGCGCCACCGGCGTCGCCAGCGCCAGGCCGTCGCCCCAGTCGATCAGCACGCTGGGCGTCTGGATCTCGCCCTCGATCGCGCGGAGTTGAACGCTGATGCGAACCGAGGCCACGTCGTCAAACTGCGGCTGCTCGGCCCGGGTCAGACGAAACAGCATCTCCGCATCGGCGGCCTGGGCCCTGAACTGGCCGGGCGATCCGGTCGGCTCGACGGCCTTCCGGGGCGCGGGAAGCCGCTCGCTCACGCGGCGCTGCTTCTCGCGAGCCATTCCTCGGTGGTCCCAAGGAAGGTCGGCACGCCGGATTCCATGGTCATGACCTTGTTGCAGACCTTGGCGGCCAGTTGATAGTCGTGGGTGGCCAGGACAACGATCTTGGCGGAATCGACCATGCTGTTGAGGCGGTCTGCGGCCCGCTTCTGGAAGTCGGCGTCGCCAGCGCTGATCCACTCGTCCATGATCAGGATGTCGGCGTCCATCTGGGTGGCCACCGAGAAGGTCAGGCGCGCGGCCATGCCGGCCGAATAGGTCTTCAGCGGCATGTGCACGAAGGCGCCCAGGCCGGAGAACTCGACGATCGAGGGCAGGCGCTTCTTGATCTCGCGGTCCGACATCATCTGCATCATGGCCAGGTTGCGGATGTTCTCCAGACCCGAGGCCTCGATGTCGAGGCCGACCGAGATCGAGATCATCGAGCTGATCCGCCCGCGCACATCCACCTTGCCCGAGGTCGGCGAATAGATGCCGGCCAGGATCTTCAACAGCGAGGTCTTGCCCGAACCGTTGTGGCCGATCACGGCCAGGCGGTCGCCTTCCTGCAGCTTGAGGCTGACGTTCGACAGCGCCCGCACGAAGGTCACGTCCTTGCCGGCCTGGATCAGGCGGCCGCCGACGGCCATGTTCAGCACGGTGTTGCGCAGCGACTGGGCGCGCACGCTGTAGAGGTTGTAGTCGAGCGTGACGTCGGTGAGTTCGATGGAACTGTTCATGTCGCCTACAGCCAGAACACGACGCGGGTGCGGACCAGGGTCAGGCTGATCAGCGTAAACAGCGCGGCGACGCCGAGGAAGGCCAGCGACGCGTAGACATCGTGGGCCGGCGCGGCGGCGCCCATCAATGGGTACCTGACAATATCAAGCAGGTGCGCGAAGGGGTTGAGATCGACGATCCAGCGCATATCCGCAGGAACCTGTGTGCGCTTCCAAAACACGGGTGTGAGCATGAACAGGCTCTGGGCGACAAAGCCGACCATGTAGTTGATGTCGCGGAAGCGCACCGAGATCATGCCCAGCGGAATGCTGATGAACAGGCCCGTCAGCAGGGCGATGGGCAGGTTGACCAGCAGGGTCCAGTGCGGGATCACCGCCAGCTTCATCAGCATCAGCACCAGCCACAGCCCGACGACCTGGTGGAGGAAGTTGATGAAGATCTTGCTCATCTGCTGGAAGGCGTGAAAGCTCAGGGGCAGGTTGCGCACCTGCATCACGCCGGCGGCGTTGACGAAGGTGTTGGCGATCTCGGGCAGGATGCCGCCGGTGATCGACCAGCCGACCACGCCGATCATGATGAAGGACAGGTTGTCCTTGGCGTCGCCGCCGAAGATCGAACCGAACACGATGGCCAGGGAGAAGGCGGTGGCCAGGGTGGTGCTGGCCATCCAGACGGGGCCCAGCAGGCTGCGGCGGTAGCGCGTCACGGTCTGCTCGACGCTGACCCGCCACCACAGAGGCGTCAGGAGCACGCCGCGGTACAGGTCCAGCGCGGCGGCCTTGAAACTTCCGAAGAGGCTCATTCAGAAGCCATTCCTGTTGACGGCAAACAAATCCGGAAACTCTCGCAAACAGGTTGGCGGCGGGCGAAGCGACCCGGCTTCTCGCTCCGTCGGAGCGGGCGCCTTCTTAACAGGCCTTGGAAGCTTGGGGAACCGCTCATCCCGCAGCGTGACCCTGCTGATTCTTCTGGATGTTTAGGCCCGTTCGGGGGCTCCGGACAACGGCCAATCGCGCGGTCGGGCGCGGCTGTCCGGGGCCTGTGGAGGGCCGCTCAGCCCTCGGCCAGGGAGCGCAGATAGGCGCCATAGGGCGACTTCTGCAGGTCGTGCGCCAGGCCCAGAAGCTGGTCGGTATTGATCCAGCGGTTCTGGTAGGCGACTTCCTCGCAGCAGCCGATCTTCAGGCCCTGGCGATGCTCGATGGCGCGCACGAACTCCGAGGCTTCCAGCAGGCTGTCGTGGGTGCCGGTGTCGAGCCAGGCAAAGCCCCGGCCCATGCGCTCGACCGACAGGGCGCCGCTCTCCAGATAGAGGCGGTTGATGTCGGTGATTTCCAGCTCGCCGCGCGCCGACGGCTTCAGGTCGCGGGCATAGTCGACGACCTTGTTGTCGTACATGTAGAGGCCGGTCACCGCCCAGTTGGAGCGCGGATGGACCGGCTTTTCCTCGATGCTGACGGCGCGGTTGTTGTCGTCGAACTCGACGACCCCGTAACGATCCGGATCCTTGACCAGATAGGCGAAGACCGAGGCGCCGTTCTGGGCGCGGGTCGCCGCGCCCTCCAGCATCCGGCCCATGCCGGCGCCATAGAACAGGTTGTCGCCGAGGATCAGGGTCGAGGGACCATTGCCGACGAATTCAGCGCCGATGCGATAGGCGTCGGCCAGGCCCGTGGGCTCGGGCTGCTCGGCATAGACGAAATTGACGCCCCAATCGGAGCCGTCGCCCAGCAGGCCCTGGAACAGCGGCAGGTCGCGGGGCGTGCTGATGATCAGGATGTCGCGGATGCCCGCCATCATCAGGATCGAGATCGGATAATAGATCATCGGCTTGTCGTAGACCGGCAGCAGCTGCTTGCTGACGCCCTTGGTCACCGGGTGCAGGCGCGTGCCCGATCCGCCGGCCAGGATGATGCCCTTCATGAAATAGTACCCCTACTGCCCCGCGCGACCGGTCACGTCTGGCGGTGACCTTTGGCTCCAAGATATCTGTCCAAAGCGTCTTGCCATGCCGGCATTGATCGGCCCAGCGCCTTTTCGACCTTGGCGTTGGCCAGAACGCTGTAGGGCGGCCGGCGGGCCGGGGTCGGAAACTCGGAGGTCGGGATCGGCGAGACCGTCGCCTCGACCCCAGCGCGGTCGATGACGGCGGCGGCGAAATCATGCCAGCTGGCCGCGCCGGAATTGACCACATGATAGAGGCCGGCCGGCGCTTCGACCTTGATCAGGTCCAGAAGGGCCTCTGCCGCGTCCCAGGAACCGGTCGGCGACATCACCTGGTCGGAGACCACCTTCAGCGCCCCGCGTTCGCGGCCGTACCGGATCATGGTCTCGACGAAATTGCCGCCCTTGCCGCTGGCGCCCGCGACGCCGAACAGCGAGGCGACGCGAGCGACGATGACGTCGTCATGGGCCTGGCGGGCCAGGGTTTCACCCTGCAGCTTGGTCTGCCCATAGACATTGATCGGGGCCGGTGCGGCGGTCTCGTCCAGCGGCTCGCGCGAGGCCTGGCCGCCGAACACATAGTCGGTCGAGACCTGGACGAGGCGGGCCTTTTTGCGGGCGCAGGTCCTGGCCAGGGCCTGGGCGAAATCGGCGTTGATGGCCACGGCCGGAGCCGGGTCCTTCTCGCAGTCGTCCACGCGGGTGACGGCGACGCTGTTGATGGCGACGTCGAAGTCCAGATCGGCCAGGGCGGCGTCCAGTCCGGCCAGATCGGTCGCATCGAACTGCGGACGTTGCAGGGCGACCAAGGCCAGGCCGCGCGACGCGGCGATGGCCGACAGGTCATGACCCAGCTGGCCGTTGGCGCCAAACAGCGCAATGCGCGGACCATCCTTGTTGGGGGATGACATCAGGTCGTCTTCAGCCCCAGACGCTGGCCGTCATAGCGCTCGCGCAGCGGCCGCCACCAGTCCTCGCGGGCCAGGTACCATTCGACGGTCTTGCGCAGGCCGGTGTCGAAGTTTTCTTCCGCCTTCCAGCCCAGTTCGGTTTCCAGCTTGGTGGCGTCGATGGCGTAGCGGGCGTCGTGGCCGGGGCGATCGTGGACGAACTGGATCAGGTCGCGGCGCTTCAGGCCCGGCTGCGGGCGCAGCTCGTCCAGCAGGTCGCAGATCGCCTCGACCACGTCCAGATTGGTGCGCTCGTTGCGGCCGCCGACATTGTAGCTCTCGCCGACCACACCCTTGGTGGCGATCAGCACCAGGGCCTTGGCGTGGTCGTCGACATAGAGCCAGTCGCGGATGTTGTCGCCCTTGCCATAGACCGGCAGCGGCTTGCCCTCGAGGGCGTTCAGCGTGACCAGCGGGATCAGCTTCTCGGGGAAGTGATACGGCCCGTAATTGTTGGAACAGTTGGAGACCACGACCGGCAGGCCATAGGTGTGATGCCAGGCCCGCACCATGTGGTCGGACGAGGCCTTCGATGCCGAATAGGGCGAGCGCGGATCATAGGGCGTGGTTTCGGAGAACAGCCCCTCGGCCCCCAGGCTGCCGAACACTTCGTCGGTCGAGATGTGGTGGAAGCGGAAGGCCTGGGCGGCCTCGCTGTCTAGGGTGCGCCAGTACTCCAGCGCCGCCTGCAGCATCACATAGGTGCCGATGACATTGGTCTGGATGAAGGCCCCGGGACCGGTGATCGAGCGGTCGACGTGCGACTCTGCCGCCAGGTGCATGATGTGGGTGGGCTTGAACGCGGCGATGGCCTCGGCCACGGCCGAGGCGTCGGCCACATCGCCCTTCACGAAGGTATAGCTGTTGTGGCCGCGCAGGTCGGCCAGGCTGGTCTCCGACGCCGCATAGGTCATGGCGTCGAAATTTAGGATCGCCGCGTCGCCCAGGCCGGCCAGATAACGGCAGACCGCCGAGCCGATGAAGCCGCAGCCGCCAGTGAGCAGGATACGGAGGTTGCGCGACATGCCGGTTCCTTCAGAATACCAAGCCCGCCCCGTAGCTTAGAAGCCCGGCGGCGCGCAACCCGCTTCTCCCGGGCGACTAGTCGGTGAACACCACCGTCTTGCGACCGTTCAGCAGCACCCGGTCTTCCAGCTGATAGCGCAGGGCGCGGGCCAGGACACGGCGCTCGATGTCGCGGCCCTTGCGGATCAGGTCCTCGGGCGTGTCGCGATGGCTGATGCGCTCGACGTCCTGCTCGATGATCGGGCCTTCGTCGAGGTCGCCGGTGACGTAGTGGGCCGAGGCCCCGATCACCTTCACGCCGCGCGCATGGGCCTGATGATAGGGCTTGGCGCCCTTGAAGCCGGGCAGGAACGAGTGGTGGATGTTGATGCAGCGCCCGGCCAGCTTGGCCGACAGCCCCTCTGACAGCACCTGCATGTAGCGGGCCAGCACGACGATGTCGGTCCGGGTGTCCTGGATCAGCTGCCACAGGGCGGCTTCCTGCTCGAACTTGGTCTCCTTGGTCACCGGCAGGTGATGGAAGGGCAGGCCCGTCAGGTCGACATTGGCGTAGGTTTCGGCCGGGTGGTTGGCCACGACGGCGGCGATCTCCATCGGCAGTTCGCCGATCTTCCAGCGATAGACGAGGTCGGCTAGGCAGTGGTCGAACTTGCTGGCCAGGATCATCACCCGGTAGCGATCGGTGCGGTCGCGCAGGGTCCATTTCATCGACAGGGCGGTGGCCACCACCGTGAAGTCGGCCCGCAGGGCGGCATGGTCAGCGCCGTCGGCGTCGAACACCACGCGCATGAAGAACTGGCCGGTCTCCTGGTCGTCGAACTGTTGCGCGTCGAGGATGTTGCAGGCGCGCTCGAACAGGAAGGCGGACACCTTGGCGACGATGCCGCGCTGGTCGGGACAGGAGAGGGTCAGGATCATGATCCGCTCCCTCTAGAGGCTTGGCGCGCCGAAGAAAAGCGGTGAGCCCGGCCGCGAGAGGCTGAAATCGCTCGCGGCGCGCGGAAAATCGCCGGGTTTGCGCACGGGCATGCCTCCTGGCGGACGCGGGGTCATGATCTGGTCGTGTCCGGCTAGGCAGCGGCGGTCAGACAGGTCTAGGCTCGCCCCATGGCATCCTCTTCCGAAGCGCTGTCCGACCGCGCCATCGACCTTCTGGCCAAGTTGGTGTCGTTCGACACCACCTCGCGCCTGTCCAACTTGGCCCTGATCGAGTGGGTCGAGGACTACCTCGCCCAGCTGAACGTGCCTTCCCGGCGGGTGCCCAATGTCGACGGGACCAAGTCGAACCTGCTGGCCACCATCGGCCCGGCGGTCGAGGGCGGGGTGGTGCTGTCAGGTCATACCGATGTGGTGCCGGTCGACGGCCAGCCGTGGTCGACCGATCCGTTCGTACTGACGCAAAGGGACGGGCGGCTCTACGGGCGCGGGACCTGCGACATGAAGGGCTTCCTGGCCCTGGCCCTGGCCGCCGCGCCGGACCTGGCGGCCGCGACGCTTAGCAAGCCCGTGCACCTGGCCTTTTCCTATGACGAGGAGGTCGGCTGCCTGGGCGCGCCCGACATGATCGCGGTCATCGCCCGCGATCTGCCGCGCCCCGCCCTGGTGGTGGTCGGCGAGCCTACCGACATGGTCGCCGTCAGCGGCCACAAGGGCATCGCCTCGTTCCGGGTCACGGTGTCAGGCCGCGAAGCCCATTCCAGCCTGACCCACCTGGGCGTCTCGGCCAACATGGCGGCGATCAAGCTGATGGCGGGTCTGGTGGAGCTGTCCGAGACACTGGCGCGCGAGGCCGATCCCGCCTCGCCGTTCACGCCCAAGGGCGCGACCCTGACCATCGGCCAGGTCAATGGCGGCACGGCCGTCAATATCCTGGCCCGCGAATGCGTGTTCATCTTCGATCTGCGCACCCCGCCGGGAATGGATCCGATGGCGATCCTGGCCGACTTCTTCGCCAGGGCCGCCGCCATGGACACCGAGCTGAAAGCCCGCGCGCCTGAGGCCGGGGTCAAGGTTGAGCGCCGCTCGCTGACCCCCGCCTTCGCGCCGGAAGTCGACGGCGTCGCCGAAGCCTTCGCCCGCCGCATGGCCGGCGACAACGGCCCGGGCCGGGTGGTGCCCTATGCCGCCGAGGCCGGGCAGTTCCAGGGCGCGGGGTTTTCGACGGTGATCTGCGGGCCGGGTTCGATCGATCAGGCCCACCAGCCGGACGAATTTGTCGAGATCAGCCAGATGCAGCGCGGGGCGGCGTTCATGGCGCGGTTGGTGGAGGATTTATCCCTCTAGCCTCTAACAAAAATCCGCTCTTCCCGGCGAAGGCCGGGATCCAGATCGAACCCAGGGCGCGCCAGGCCCTGGCAGGGTCAGAAGGCGCATCATCCCCAACCGCTCAGGCTGAATCTGGGTCCCTGCCTTCGCCGGGAAGAGCGGACTGTGGGGCTAGCGCTGCTTCCGGATCACGAACCGCCGCCCGATGAACGCCGCCGGATCGATCGACATCACCCGCAGGATGGCGCCCGAACCCGCCTTGCGCCGCGCCTGAACCGCTCTGCGGTCGGCCATCACCGCCGTAAAGTCCGCACCCTTAAGCGCCGCCCGAATCCCCCGCACCGCCGGCCCGGCGTCGCCCCGGCGCAAGTGCAGCAGCAGCAGCGCCGCCGTCACCGCCACATGCAACGGCGTGGTCAGCCACAGCAGCAGGGGCGGGGTGTTCTTGAGGAAGGTCCAGACCCGGTTGCGCGAGCCGTGGAAGATGGCGAAGTCCGAGCGCACGCCCGTGCTGGCCGAACCGACATGGGCCACCCGCGCATCCGGCAGCAGCAGGGTCGTCCGCCCGGTCAGGCGCAGGCGATAGCCCAGGTCCACATCCTCGCAGTAGCAGAAGAACCGCTCGTCAAAGCCGCCCAGGTCTTCGAACAGCGCCCGGTCGATCAGCATGGCCGCGCCGCAAGACGAGAACACCTCGCCCTCGCGCAGGTTGGGCGGCAGCCGGCGACCATAGCCGCCCCGGAACGGAATCCCGGCCGAGGTCATGTTGTCGCCGGCCCCGTCCAGCACGGCCGGATCGACGGCCGAGGTCTGCAGCGAGGCGAAGCTCTCGACGCCCGGATGCCGCGCCGCGCCGTCCAGCAGGGCGGCCAGCCAGCCGGGCTCGGGATAGGCGTCGGGATTGAGCAGGGCCAGCCAGCGGCCTTTTGCCTGTGTCACCGCCAGATTGTTGCCGGCCGCGAAGCCCAGATTGGCCCCGGGCTGCAGGAAGCGGATCGCCGGATCCGCCGCGACGGCGGCCTGGGGCGCGCCGTCGGTCGAGGCGTTGTCGACCAGCAGGATCTCGAAATCGGTGAAGGTCTGGGCGGCCAGCCCCGCCAGGCAGCGTTCCAGGGTCGGACCGCTCTCATACGAGACGATGATCACGCTTACAGTCGGCGTGCTCTTGTCATCGGCGGTTCCAGACGGCATCGGTGGCGAACTTGTCCCTGGAGCGTTCTGGTCATGAAAATCACCCCCCTGGCGATTCCCGAGGTCCTGCTTATCACGCCCGCCCGCCATGGCGACGAGCGCGGCTGGTTTTCCGAGACCTTCCGTCAGTCGGCCCTGGAGGAGGCCGGCTTCACCCGCCCCTTCGTGCAGGACAACCATGTGCGCTCGACCACGCGCGGCATCCAGCGCGGCCTGCACTATCAGAAGCCGCCCCACGCTCAGGACAAGCTGCTGCGCTGCGTGGTCGGATCGATCTTCGATGTGGCCGTGGATATCCGCAAAGGCTCGCCGACCTATGGCCAGTGGGTGGGCGCCGAGCTGTCGGCCGAAAACCGCCAGCAACTGCTGGTGCCCCAGGGCTTCGCCCACGGCTACTGCACCCTGACCGACGACTGCGAGGTGCTCTACAAGTGCACTGACTACTACACCCCTGCGGCCGAGGGCGCGGTGCGCTGGAACGACCCGGCCATCGGTATCGACTGGACGATCCCCAATGCGCAGATCGGCGCCAATGCGCGGGATGAAGCGGCGCCATTGCTCAGCGAGATCGATTCGCCGTTCGTGTACGGGGGCTAACTCAAAAGCCCGCTCTCCCCGGCGAAGGCCGGGGTCCAGATCCATCCGGACGGGTTTGGGTGTTCGCGCCATCGGCTTTCGCCAATCCCGCATCGCGTGCGGGTTCGATCTGGACCCCGGCCTTCGCCGGGGAGAGCGGAGAAAAAGGTGATCTTCACCGACCTCTTCTGGACCTCCGGCGAAGGCCTGCCGCTGCACGCCCGCGACTATGCGCCGGTCGGTGAGACCACCGGCCTGCCGGTGATCTGCATCCACGGCCTGACCCGCAACGCCCGCGACTTCGAGGATCTGGCCCCCCTGATCGCCGCCACGGGCCGCCGCGTTCTGGCCGTCGACGTGCGCGGGCGAGGCCTGTCGGCCTGGGATCCGCAGCCGCTGAATTATCACCCCGGGACCTATGCCGGCGACATCGTGGCCCTGCTGGCCGCCACCGGCATCGAGCGGGCGGTGTTCGTGGGCACCAGCATGGGCGGCCTGATCACCATGGTTCTGGCCTCGTTCAAGCCGGAAGCCATCGCGGCGGTGGTGCTCAACGATGTCGGTCCCGAACTGTCGCCGGTCGGCCTGACCCGCATTGCCGCCTATGCCGGCGGGGCCAGCCGCTTCGAGACCTGGCCCGAGGCTGTCGACTACGTCCGTCGCATCAACCAGGCGGCCTTCCCGGCCTATGGCGAAGCCGACTGGGATCGCTTCGCGCGCCGGGTCTTCGACGAGAAGGACGGCGGCTTCGTCCTGGCCTGCGATCCGGACATCTCCGCCCCGATCAAGGCGGCTGCGGCGGCCGCGAAGGACTCTGCTGACAAGACCGGCGCTTCGGCCCTGGCCCCGGACATGTATCCGTTGTTCCGCGCCCTGACCAAGGACCGCCCGGTGCTGCTGGTGCGCGGCGGCATTTCCGACCTGATCGACCCGCCGATCGTGGAACGAATGTGCGCCGCCGCGCCCGACATGGCGGTGGTCGAGGTCCCCGGCGTCGGTCACGCGCCAATGCTCACCGAACCACAAGCCTGGACGGCCATCGCCGATCTGCTGGATCGGGCGCCCTGAGGCGCGGCAAGGCGTGCGGAGCCCGGGTCGACTGTGCTAGACGCGCCCGGACGCTCCCCGCCCAAGTGATTGTTCCGCGTCCAGACAGGTAGCCCATGACTCTCGACCTCGCCGCCATCCAGGCCGCCGCCGGCCGCCTCAAGGGCCATATCGAGCGCACCCCGTGCCGCTATTCCAAGACCCTGTCGAAGATTACCGGCGCCGAGGTGTGGGTGAAGTTCGAGAACCTGCAGTTCACGGCCGCCTACAAGGAGCGCGGCGCGCTCAACAAGCTGATGCTGCTGTCCGACGCCCAGAAGGCCAAGGGCGTCATCGCCGCCAGCGCCGGCAACCATGCCCAAGGCCTAGCCTATCACGGCGCCCGGCTGGGCGTGCCGGTGACCATCGTCATGCCCAAGACCACGCCCTTCGTGAAGGTGCAGCACACCCGCGACTTCGGCGCCACGGTGATCATCGAGGGCGAAAGCTATGACGACGCCAACGCCCACGCCCTGCGCCTGCGCGAAGAGCAGGGCCTGACCTTCGTCCACCCGTTCGACGACTACGACATCATGGCTGGCCAGGGCACTATCGCCCTGGAGATGCTGGAAGACGCGCCGGATCTCGAGATCCTGCCCGTGCCGATCGGCGGCGGCGGCCTGATCAGCGGCGTGGCCACGGCGGCCAAGGCGCTGAAGCCCGACATCCGCATCATCGGCTGCGAGCCGGCCATGTATCCGTCCTTCACCGCCAAGATGCGCGGCATCACCGCCCATTGCGGCGGCCAGACCATTGCTGAGGGCGTGGCGGTCAAGACCGTGGGCGAGCTGACCTATGGCGTCGCCCGCCCGCTGATCGACGATGTTCTGCTGCTGGAAGAGCCGCATATCGAGCAGGCCGTGGCGCTGTACTGCAATGTCGAGAAGACCATCGCCGAGGGCGCCGGGGCGGCCTCGCTGGCGGCGCTGCTGGCCTATCCGGAACGCTTCCGGGGCAAGAAGTGCGGCCTGATCCTGTGCGGCGGCAATATCGACACCCGCCTGCTGGCCTCGGTGCTGACCCGAGAACTGGTCCGCGCCCAGCGGCTGGTGTCGCTGCGCATCGTCGGCGACGACCGCCCGGGCCTGCTGTCGACCGTGGCCAATGTGATCGGCGTCATGGGCGCCAATATCATCGAGGTCAATCACAACCGCCTGGCCCTGGACGTGCCGGCCAAGGGCGCGGAATTCGACATCACCATCGAGACCCGCGACGCCCAGCACACCCAGGAGATCATCGACGCCCTGCGCGACAAGGGCTACCCGCCGCGGTCGGTGTAGGGGAGCAAGGTCCTCCCCCTGAAGGGCAGGGCTATCGCTTATGGATAGGCGCCAAAAAGTTTGTCATCCCGGACAAGCCTGGCGAAGCCGGGCGCCGATCCGGGACCGACTTGGAACGCGGCGTTCAGGCGTCGGTCCCGGATCTTCGCGCTGCGCGCTCGTCCGGGATGACAACCGTTTTTGATCATATGCGATAGCCCTCCCCCGCTAGGGGGAGGACTTGCGATCACTACCCCTTCGGCGTCCCCGTCGGCGCGCGCAGCACGTCGATCAGCTCGATCCGGAAGATCATCACGCTGTTGCCGGGGATCGGCCCCTTGTCTTCGGCGCCATAGCCCAGGGCCGGCGGCACATAGAGCATCCACTCGTCGCCGGCCTTCATGCGCTGCAGGGCGATGACCCAGGCCGGCACCAGGCCGTCCAGCGGGAACGAGGCGGGCGCGCCGCGCTCGTAGCTGCTGTCGAAGATCGTGCCGTCGATCAGCTTGCCCTCATAGTGAACCTTCACCTCGTCGGCGCGAGTGGGATGCATGCCGCCGTTCGGGCCCGAGCGGACGATCTTGTACTGCAGGCCCTCGGGCAGGGTGACCACGCCCGGTTCCTTGGCGTTCTTGGCCATGAAGGCGTCGGCGGCCAGCAGATTCTCCGAGGCCTTCTTGTTGCTGCAGCCGGCCAGCGAGACGGCGGCGCCGGCGGTCAGAAGGGTGAGCAGGGTGCGACGATGCATGGAAGCCTCCGAAGACGATTGGCGTTTCAGCTAGCAGGCTCCGCGCGAAGATCAATCTTCCGCCTGCCGGACGATCTTCGCCAGTGATGATTTCACGGAACGGTGGTGGCGTTTCGCCATTTCGCCCCCTAGAAACGGCCATCCAGAGGATTGATGAGGCGCTCATGAAACCCGTCCGCAAGGCTGTTCTTCCCGTCGCCGGTTTTGGCACCCGCGTGCTGCCGGGCACCAAGACGACCCCGAAGGAACTGCTGAACGTCGTGGACCGGCCGATCCTGTCCTATGTGGTGGCCGAGGCCCGCGCGGCGGGCATCGAGCACTTCATCTTCGTCACCGGTCGCGGCAAGGGCGCGATCGAGGACTATTTCGACCATCACGTCGAGCTGGAGGCCGCGTTGGCCGCCAAGGGCAAGACGCAGATGCTGGATGAGCTGCTGGCCGAGCTGCCCAGGCCCGGCGAGATGAGCTTCGTGCGCCAGATGGCCCCGCTGGGCCTGGGCCACGCGGTGTGGTGCGCCCGCGACATCGTCGGCGACGAGCCCTTTGCCGTGCTGCTGCCCGACATGGTCATGCACGCCCAGACCTCGGCCCTGGCCCAGGCCATCGAGGCCTATGACCAGGTCGGCGGCAATATCGTCGTGGTCGAGCCCTGCCCGGCGGGTCAGGCCCACCAGTACGGCATCGTGGCCCTGGACGGCCAGGATGGCCGCCTGAACCGCATGACCGGCATGGTCGAAAAGCCGGCCAAGGGGACTGAGCCCTCCAACCTGTTCATCAGCGGCCGCTACATCCTGCAGCCCGAGATCTTCGATCTGCTGGCCAGCCAGGAGAAGGGCGCCGGCAACGAGATCCAGCTGACGGATTCGATGCTGAAGCTGATGGGGACCCAGGAGTTCCACGCCCTGGAATACGAGGGCATCACCTATGACTGCGGCGACAAGATCGGCCTGCTGCGGGCCAATGTGGCCATGGCCCTGGCGCATCCGGAGCTGGGCTCGGCGGCTCGGGCCGCGATTGAGGATCTGCTGAAGCTTTAAGACTCGCCCCCTCCGCGCTGACGCGCTCCTCCCCCGTAGGGGGAAGATGAAGCGCGCCGACCTCATCTTCCCCCTACGGGGGAGGAGGGACGCGAAGCGGCCCGGAGGGGGCAAGCGTCCGCTCCGCCAAGACGTCGGCATCATCTTCGGAAATAGCCGATAGCAGCGCCATCGCCCTGTCCGGCGCCAGCCGCCGCGCCGCCCAGACCGCCGCGCCGCGCACCACGGGCGCCGGATCGCTCAGCAAGGGCTCGACCACGCCCATCAGCCCGGCATCGCCGCTGTTGCCGATCGCGTAGAGCACATTGCGCACGAAGCGATCCCGCCCGATCCGCTTGACTGGACTCTTGGAAAACAGCGCCCGGAACGCCGGGTCATCCAGCCCCGCCAGCGCCGCCAGCGACGGGCCCTTCAGCGCCTCCCGGGCGTGGAACTTGGCCTCGCTGGAGACCTGGGCGAACTTGTTCCACGGGCAGACCGCCAGGCAGTCGTCGCAGCCATAGATGCGGTTGCCCATGGCGGGCCGGAACTCGGCCGGGATCGGACCGGCCAGCTCGATGGTCAGATAGGAGATGCAGCGCCGGGCATCGAGGCGGTTGGGCTCCGGGAACGCCTGGGTGGGGCAGATGTCCAGGCAGGCCCGGCACGAGCCGCAGTGATCCACCTCGGCCGCGTCGGGCGGCAGGTCCAGCGTCGTCAGCACCGAGCCCAGGAACAGCCACGAGCCGAACGGCCGCGAGACCAGATTGGTGTGCTTGCCCTGCCAGCCCAGCCCGGCCCGCTGGGCCAGGGGCTTTTCCATCAGCGGGGCGGTGTCGACGAAGACCTTCACCTCTTCGCCGAACCGCCGGTGCATCCAGCCGGCCAGCAGTTTCAGCCGCTTCTTGACCACGTCGTGATAGTCGTCGCCCTGGGCGTAGACCGAGATCGCCGCGCGGTCGGGATGCTCCAGGGCCGTCAGCGGATCGTGGTCGGGGCCATAGTTCATGCCCAGCACCACGGCCGACCGGGCGTCGGTCCACATGGCGGTGGGATGGCTGCGGCGCTCCAGGGTCTCTTCCATCCAGCCCATCTCGCCGTGGAAGCCTTCGGCCACGAAGTCGGCCAGCCAGGCGCCGTTGGGCCAGGCGGCGGCCGCGTCTGCGAACCCGCAGGCGTGAAAGCCCAGCCGCAGGGCCTCGGCGCGGATCTCGTCCTTCAGAGGCTGGTTCGGATGACTAGAAGTCGAGGTCGTCATAATGCGCGGCCGGCGCGAGGCCGGGCCAGCGATCGGCCAGGATGGGCCTGAAGCAGGGCCTCGACTTGAGCTTCATGTACCAGGTCTTGGCGGTCGGGAAGTCCTGCCAGGGCACATCGCCGAAATAGTCGATCACCGACAGGTGGGCGGCGGCGGCGAAATCGGCCAGGCTCATGCGGCGGCCGGCCAGCCAGTCGCGGGTCTGCAGCAGACCATCGACATAGCCCATGTGGGCTCGCAGGGCGTCGCGACCGCGACGCAGGGCCGACAGATCGGGCGCGCCCAGCCGCAGCAGGCGCTTTTCCATCTTCTCGTGCAGCAGGAAGCCGTTGACCTCATTGTCGAACTTGCGGTCGAACCACTGCAGCAGGCGGCGGGCCTCGGCGCGCTCGCTGGCGTCGCGACCCAGCAGGGCGGGTTCGGGGTCCTGTTCCTCGATGTGCTCGAGGATAGCCCGCGTCTCGCAGACCACGGTCTTGCGCTCGCTGCGGATCTCGACCAGCACCGGGGTCACGCCCGAAGGGTTCAGGGCCAGAAAGTCAGGCGCGCCTTCCCAATAGCGAACCTGCACCTCGGCGAAGGGCAGGCGCTTTTCACCCAGGGCCAGACGCACCTGTCGCGAGGCGGGGTCCAGGGGGAAATGATGAAGGGTGCGATCGACGCTCATGCCCATTTGCGCTCAGGCTGCATCAGCAGAGCGATGCGCCGGTTTGCTTAACAACCTGTTGCTGAACACTGTTAACCCAAGCAAAGCAGGCCTTTGCGTGGCGTTTTGTCATAGTGAAGCTTAAGCCTTGGCGTTCATTCGGCCGATCAGGGCGGTGGTGCTCTGGCCCTGCTTGAGGTCGGCCAGCAGCACCCGGCCGCCATAGCCCAGCACCACGTCGGAGCCCACCACGGTCTCGACCGTATAGTCGGCGCCCTTGACCAGCACGTCGGGGCGGAAGGCCTGGATCAGGTTCAGCGGGGTGTCTTCGTCGAACAGCACGACCAGATCCACCGACGACAGCGAGGCCAGGACGACGGCGCGGGCGTGCTCCTTCTGAACCGGCCGGGTCGGCCCTTTCAGCTTGGAGACCGAGGCGTCGGTATTGAGCCCCACGATCAGGCGGTCACACGCGGCCCGGGACTGGTCCAGCAGCGACACGTGGCCGGGGTGCAGCAGGTCGAAACAGCCATTGGTGAAGCCCACGGTCTGGCCGCGCGCCCGCCAGCCGGCGACGATCTCCAGGGCGTGGGGCAGGTCGGCGATCTTGACCTCGGCCGGCGCGCCCGCTTCCGAGCGGGCCAGGGCGGTCAGCTCGGCGGCCGTGACCACGTCGGTGCCCAGCTTGGCCACCACCAGGCCGGCGGCGAGATTGGCCAGGCGGGCGGCGTCGGCCAGCGAGGCGCCGGCCGCGACGGCCAGAGCCAGGGTGGCGGCCACGGTGTCGCCGGCGCCGGAAACGTCAAACACCTCGACGGCCGTCGCGGGCAGATGCACGGGCGGCTGGTCGCGCATGCTGAGGGTCATGCCCGCCCCGCCCCGGGTGATCAGGGCCGCGTCCAGGCCCGGCGCCATGGCCAGGATCGCCGCGCCGGCCTCTTCGGAGGCTTCGTCGCTGTCGTCGGTGACGCCGGTGGCCTCGGCGGCTTCCTTGCGGTTGGGCTTGACCAGGGTCGCGCCGTCATAGCGGCCAAGGTTGCGGCTCTTGGGATCGACGATCACCGGCTTGCCGGCGGCGCGGGCGGCGTCGATGGCCTGGCGGGTGACAGCGTCGGTCAGCACGCCCTTGGCGTAGTCCGACAGCACCACCACGTCGGCGGCGGCCAGGCGCTGGCTGAAGGCGGCCAGCAGGGCGGCGGGTTCAGCGGGGCCGCGATCCTCGCGGTCGACCCGCAGCATCTGGTGCGAACCGGAGATGTAGCGGACCTTTTCGGTCGTGCGACGCGCGGGATCGGTGACCAGATGGGCCTCGACCCCCGCCTCGTCGCCCAGCATGGCGGTGAGAGCCCGGCCGGCGTCGTCGTTTCCGATCAGGCCGATCAGCACGGCCCGCCCGCCCAGGGCCGCGACATTGCGGGCCACATTGCCGGCGCCGCCCAGCATGGCCGTCTCGCGCTCGACGGCGATGACCGGCACCGGGGCCTCGGGCGAGATGCGGTCGACGGCGCCGTAGATGAAGCGGTCCAGCATCACATCGCCCAGCACCAGCACGGTCTTGCCGGCGAAGGCGTGGGGCAGTTGGGCCAGGGTGTCGTCCATGAAGCGGCGGCTCGTCTCGAAAAAGATCTGGCGCTTACTAGCCGTGATGGGCTTCGGCGAACAGCCCGCCGTGGGTCTCGGCCTTACCCCGGGGGTCGGGGTGGATGATGATGTCGGCGGCCGGAAAGGCCTCCAGCAGGCGGTTCTCGGCATTGACCATGATGGTGTGGGCCTCGGCCAGCGAGATGCCGGCCTCGAGGTCGGCGTGCATCTGCATGTGGACGTAAGGCCCCGAGGCGCGGGTGCGCAGCTGGTGCACGCCCAGCACGCGCGGATCCTCGGTGGTCAGGGCGACGATGCGCTTGCGGTCCTCGTCGGGCAGTTCGCGGTCCATCAGCTGGCTGGCGGCTTCGCGGAACACGCCGATCGCGCCCCAGATCAGCCACAGGGCGACGATCAGGCCGGCGGCGGCGTCGATCCAGCCGAAGCCGAGGAAGGCGGCCGCGCCGATCCCGACCAGGGCGACGGCGTTGGAGCCCAGATCGGCGGCATAGTGGGCCCGGTCGCCCGAGACGGCGATCGAGCCGGTCGACTTCAGCACCTTCGACTGGGCGATGATCAGGCCCAGGGTCAGGACGATCGAGATCCCCATCACCGCCATGGCCAGCAGGCCCTGCTCGACCGGACGCGGATTGAACATCGCCCGGATGGCTTCCTGGCCGATCAGGGCCCCGGAGGCGAAGACCAGGCCGCCCTGCATCAGGCTGGAAAAGGCCTCGGCCTTGCCGTGCCCGAAGCGGTGCTCGGCGTCCGGCGGCTCGGCCGCGTAGCGCACCGCGAAGAAGGTGATCAGCGAGGCGATCAGGTCCAGGCCCGAGTCCGACAGCGAGGCCAGCATCGCCACCGAGCCGCTGGCCAGCCAGGCCAGGGTCTTGACCACGATCAGCACGGCCGCGACGGCCACCGACAGGGCGGTGACGCGACGGGTCAGGGCCTGGGTTTCAGGCGACAGGGCGGAGAGGGTCATACCGCGTTCTTAACAAGCGGCGGGGCCGGGCCCCAGCGAGAACGACTCGCGCGAGTCGTTCTCGCTTCCGGCGTCAGGCGGCCTGCCGCACGCCCGGCCCCACATAGACCGACTGCGGCCGGATCAGCTTGCCGCCGGCCAGCTGTTCGCGGGCGTGAGCGATCCAGCCGGCCGTGCGGCCCATGGCGAACACGCAGGTGAAGCTGGCCGGCGGCAGGCCCAGGGCCTCCAGCAGCAGGGCGGTGTAGAACTCGACATTGGTGTCCAGCGGCCGGTCGGGCTTGCGCTCGCGCAGGATCTGCAGCGCCGCCTGCTCGACGGCCTCGGCGAAGGCCACGCGGCCGGGCAGGGCCCGGGAGGCGTCCGACAGCTTGCGCACGGCGGCCTTCAGGGCGTCGGCGCGGGGGTCGCGGACGCGATAGATGCGGTGGCCGAACCCCATCAGCCGGTCGCCGCGCGCCAGGGCCTTTTCCAGCCAGGGCCGGGCGTTCTCGGGCGTGCCGATGGCGTCCAGCATGTCGATCACCGGCCCCGGCGCGCCGCCGTGCAGCGGACCTTTCAGGGCCGAGATCCCGCCCAGCACCGCCGAGGTCAGGCCCGCCCGGGTTGAGGCGATCACCCGCGCCGCGAAGGTCGAGGCGTTCAGGCCGTGGTCGCAGACCGTGACCAGATAGGCGTCCAGGGCCCGGGTCTCGGCGTCGCTGGCCGGTTCGCCCCGGGTCATCCGCAGGATGTCGGCGGCATGCGACAGGGCCGGGTCGGGCGCGACGGGGGTCTGGCCAGCGGCGACGCGCAGCACGGCGGGCGTGAAGACGGCCGGCGCGGCCAGCAGCAACAGGGCGGTGGCCAGGTCATCGCCGTCGGGCAGGCGGGCCAGCAGGGCGCGCATGGCCTCGACGGGATCGCGTCTGGCCAGGGCCTCGTCCAGCGCGCCGACCTCGGCGAACACCTTGACCCGGGCCGCGCCGAGGGCGGGCGCGAGATCGGCCGGCATGTCGTCGAAAAAGCCGTCGAACAGCAGGTGCGCCGCCTGCTCGAAGGGGGTGTGGCCGGCCAGGTCCTCGACGGCGTAGCCGCGGATGACCAGACGGCCATGGGCCCCGTCGACGTCGGACAAAACGGTGTGGGCGGCGATCACGCCTTCAAGCCCATGGGCAAGACCTTCGGACATGTTGAGGTCTCCTTTCGGGCGGCAATTCGCGCCCGCCGTGCTTGATCGTCAATCTTGATCAATATAATCAATCTATATGGCGAATGACTGGCTCGACGCGGAACAGGTGCTGGAACGGCTGGGGATCCGGCCCCAGACCCTCTACGCCTATGTCAGCCGGGGCCGGATCGAGGCCGCCGCCCATCCGGATGATCCGCGCCGCAGCCTGTATCGCGCCTCCGACGTGGCGGCCCTGCACGCCCGCAAGGCCCGGGGCCGTCGCGCCGCCGACGTCGCCGCCGAGGCCATCGCCTGGGGCGAGCCGGTGCTGGCCTCGGCGATCACCACGGTGGCGGGCGGCCGGCTCTGGTATCGCGGCCGCGATGCGGCGGTGCTGGCGCAAGATCACACCCTGGAACAGACGGCGCGGCTGCTGCGCGGCGGCCATGGCGCGGCGCTGAAGGCGGCGCGGGCGGGGGATGTCGTGGCCGGCGAAACCGCCCGGGCCCGGCTGTTCAACGCCCTGGCGTTGCGGGCGGGGGCGGAAGCCCCGGCGCGCGGACGGGCGCCGCTGGCCCTGGCCATGGAAGCCGCCAGCCTGCTCGACGCCGTGGTCGATGCGGCGGCGGGCGAGGTGACAGAAGGTCCCGCCCATCAGCGGCTGGCGCGGGCCTGGGGCGTCGATGCGGCGGGGGCGGACCTGCTGCGGATGGCCCTGGTGCTGCTGGCCGATCACGAACTGAACGCCTCGACCTTCGCGGCGCGTGTGGCGGCCTCGACGGGAGCGTCGTTGTCAGCCGCCGCCCTGGCCGGGCTCTGCGCCCTGTCGGGGCCGCTGCACGGCGGCATGGCCGCCCGGGTCGAGGCCTTCGTCGCCGAGGCCGACCGGACGGGCCCCGCCAGGGCCGTGTCGGCGCGCCTGGCGCAGGGATCATCGACGCCGGGCTTTGGACATCCGCTCTATCCGGACGGCGATCCTCGGGCGCGGGCCTTGCTGGCGGCGTTCGAGCCGCCCGCCCGGCTGGCGGATCTGCGGCGGGAGACGGAGGCCGCGACGGGCCAGCTGCCCAACATCGATTTCGCCCTGGTCGGTCTTGCCCGAGCCCTGGCCCTGCCGGCCGACGCGCCCTTCATCCTGTTCGCCGTGGCGCGCACGGCGGGGTGGCTGGCCCATGCGATCGAGCAGGGACAGACCGGGCGGCTGATCCGGCCCCGGGCGCGGTATGTGGGCGAGGCGCTGGTTGCGGGGGCCGGCGGGGGTTCAGGTCGGGCTTGAAGGCGGCGGCGGCGGCGGTGCAGGCTGTTGGCGCGGGAAGCGGGCAGGCTTGAGGTCTGAGAAGGGTGGCTAGCGGACTTTGCGTTTTCTGCTCACGATGATCAGGTGGCCAATCATAGCGATGAAGCAGGCCAAGGCGGCGAGATACTTGGCGTCCCACGGCAGAACCAGCGCCAGAAAGACAGCAGCGAGATTCCAGCCGAGAACGATCTTCCACATATCGATACGCTAACGGTGAGGCTCGACGACGGCAAGGCAAGGTCCGACTAGGGTCGTTTGCGGTCCTAGCCGACGTTCCGCTTACCAAGATACTCGCGCTGTTCGGTAGCTTCTTGTTCGCTGAAAAAATGCTCTTCCGAAAAACCGCCGTCCTCCCACGGGTCGAACCCGTGCCAGTCATTCTTCTGCCTGAAGGCTTCGAAGTTGGACCGGGCTGTGAAGCTATGAATGCAAACAGCGTTCGGCGTCGTTGCGAGCCTGATCTTGTCGCCTTGGGGGTGCACCATGATCATCTGGTTTATCCCCTCGTCGGCGTCGCTCCATATCTCAAAGAGTAGGTCGGCCATCTCGTCCCCCGCCCACAAGCGGACGCCCAGCGTCCCGCTCATCCTTAAATCTCCCGGAGGCTGTAGCGTGCTGGTCTGGAAAGGTCAGTCAAGGCCCGGTCTGCGACCGGCCGCTTCGCGGCGGCCCGGAGGGCCGGCCTTGAGTGACCTTTCCAGACCAGCGATCGTCTCGCCGTGAGATTTAAGGATGGCTCCCTCTCGTGGGCGAGAAGGTATCTTCGACAGCCACACAAATGCTTGTCATCCCGGCCGTAGCGCAGCGGAGCGCCGGGACCCAGGGGCGACCGCACTGCGCCGGCCCCTGGGTCCCGGGTCGGCTACGCCGCCCGGGATGACAAGAGTTTGTTGGGCGCCGATGGGGATAGAGGGCGCTCAATCCCCGTTCTTTCCGGAACAAACCCCAGCCTAATCAAGCCCTTGTAAAAAACTTGATCGCGCCTGTCAGACGCGCCGAAACCGCCCGCATAATCAATCTCACCTGACAGCACGGGAAGGGCGCACGTACGGCGACCGTTGCGGCCGTCAGGGGTGGTCGAGCGGGAAGCGTCCGTCGGCCGTCGTCTGAAGGCCCGATGGGGTCTGGCGGAGCGGAGCGGTCCTTGCGGGGGTCGAACGTGTCGAGGCCGGGCCCGGACCGCCGGGAACTCCCTTTGGCGACGCCCGTACGATGCGCAACAGGCATGGGCTGAAATCGCCCATGCGGTCTGGACGGGGTTAGCCGCCCCTCCACCCGTCGGGGGCCTAACGTCGGAAGCGGGTTAAAACCCCGCGCCCCGAGGGCTCACCGGATAACGGCTGCGCGGAGCGTTCGTCTTCGTCGAAACGGTATTCAACTATCCCATCCTCCGGGCGAGGCCCGGACGCTCCGCGACCCTTCCCACCCACTCGGCGGTTTCCGCGCGAGGCTGCGAAGTCGTGTCCGCCAGACTTGCCCCCTACGGGCTGCTGCGCAGCCGTCTTCCCCCTACGGGGGAGGACGACCTGCGAAGCAGGTCAGGAGGGGGCCAGTCCTCGCGCCCCGGAAAACGCCTAGGCCGCGACCTCTTCCGCCACCAGCGGCTGCGGCAGGCGCGAGACCATCTCCTTGGGGCAAACCTGCCAGAACAGGTCGCGCACCCGGTCCCAGTCGCGCAGCAGGCTCTCGGCGAAGGCCGAGTCGGTCTCGCGGGCATGTTCGGCCACCAGGGACCGCAGCACGCCTTCCCAATAGGGCGAGGCCAGCCGCTGGACGACGATGCTCTCGGGATTGATGTTGGCCTCGAACCGGCCGTGCTGGTCGAGAACAAAGGCCATGCCGCCGGTCATGCCGGCCCCGAAATTGCCGCCCGTCGGGCCCAGGATCACCACCTGGCCGCCGGTCATGTATTCGCAGCCATTGGCGCCGCAACCCTCGACCACCGTGGTGGCGCCCGAGTTGCGGACCGCGAAGCGTTCGCCCGCCTGGCCCGCCGCGAACAGCCGGCCCGAGGTGGCGCCAAACAGCACGGTGTTGCCCAGCAGGGCGTTGCTTTCCGGGGCCGCCAGGGTGCGCGAAGGCTTGATGACGATGGTCGCGCCCGATAGGCCCTTGCCGACATAGTCATTGGCCTCGCCGGTCAGTTCGATGCGCAGGCCCTGGACCGCGAAGGCCCCCAGGCTCTGGCCGGCCGAGCCCTTGAGCTGGACGGTCAGGTGGCCGGCGGGCAGGCCCTTCATGCCGTACTTGCGCACGATATGGCTGGACGTGCGGGCGCCGATCGAGCGCGCGGTGCTGCGGACCGTATAGGTCAGCTGCATCTTCTCGCCGCGTTCCAGCAGGGGCGCGGCGTCGCGGACGATCTGGGCGTCGAGGGTGTCGGGCACCTCATTGCGGCCGACCACGGTGTTGTAGGGCTTGTTCTGGCCGGGGTCGGCGCGAACCAGCAGGGGGTTGAGGTCGAGGTCGTCGAGGTGCTCGCCGCCGCGGCTGACCTGGGCCAGCAGGTCGGTGCGGCCGACGATGTCCTGCAGGGACTTGAAGCCCAGTCCGGCCAGGATCTCGCGGACCTCCTCAGCGATGAAGCTGAACAGGTTGATGACCTTTTCCGGCGTGCCGGTGAACTTGGCGCGCAGGGCCTCGTCCTGGGTGCAGACGCCGACCGGGCAGGTGTTGGAGTGGCACTGGCGCACCATGATGCAGCCCATGGCCACCAGGGAGGCGGTGCCGATGCCGAACTCCTCGGCGCCCAGCATGGCGGCGATGACGATGTCGCGACCGGTGCGCATGCCGCCGTCGGCCCGCAGGACGACCGAGTGGCGCAGGTTGTTCAGCGTCAGCACCTGATTGGCTTCCGACAGGCCCATCTCCCACGGCCCGCCGGCATATTTCACCGAGGTCTGGGACGAGGCGCCGGTGCCGCCGACGCCGCCGGCGACCAGGATCACGTCGGCCTTGGCTTTCGCGACGCCGGCCGCGATGGCGCCGATGCCGGTCATGGCCACCAGCTTGACCGTCACCCGGGCGACCGGGTTGATCTGCTTGAGGTCATAGATCAGCTGGGCCAGGTCCTCGATCGAATAGATATCGTGGTGCGGCGGCGGGCTGATCAGCATGACGCCGGGGGTCGCGTGACGCAGCCGGGCGATCATCTCGGTGACCTTGAAGCCGGGCAGCTGGCCGCCCTCGCCGGGCTTGGCGCCCTGGGCGACCTTGATCTCCAGCTCGACGCACTGGTTGAGATATTCGGCGGTGACGCCAAACCGCCCCGAGGCCACCTGCTTGATGGCGCTGTTGGGGTTGTCGCCGTTGGGCAGGGGCTTGTAGCGGGCGCTGTCCTCGCCGCCCTCGCCCGAGACGGATTTCGCCCCGATGCGGTTCATGGCGATGTTGAGCATGCCGTGGGCTTCGGGGCCCAGGGCGCCGAGGCTCATGCCCGGCGTGACGAAGCGCTTGCGGATCTCGTTGACGCTCTCGACATCGTCGGTCGAGATCGGGTTGCGGTCCGAGCGCCAGTCCAGCAGGTCGCGCAGCTGGATCGGCTTTTGGGTGCGCAGGCCGTTGGACCAGCGGCGATACAGCTCATAGTCGCCGGTGTCGCAGGCGCTCTGCAGGGTATGGATCAGCCGCGCCTCGAAGGCGTGGGCCTCGCCCGACTTGCGCAGCTTGTAGAGGCCGCCGACCGGCAGGGTGACGGCGGCGCTGTCCCAGGCCTTGCGGTGCAGCTCGACCGCCTTGCTCTCGACGCCGGCCAGACCGATGCCGGAGATGCGCGACGGCATGCCGGGGAAGAACTCGGCGGCCAGGGCGCGCGACAGGCCGACGGCTTCGAAGTTGTAGCCGCCGCGATAGGACGAGATGACGCTGATGCCCATCTTGGAGATGATCTTCAGCAGGCCCGCCTCGATGGCGCCCTTGAAGTTCAGGCACACGTCCTTGAGCGACTTGTCGCCGAGCAGGCCGCGCTCCAGGCGATCCTGGAAGCTTTCCTGGGCCAGATAGGCGTTGACCGCCGTGGCGCCCACGCCGACCAGCACCGCGAAATAGTGGGTGTCGAGGCACTCGGCCGAGCGGACGATGATCGAGACATAGGAGCGCAGGCCCTTGCCCACGAGGTGGCTGTGGACGCCGCCGGTGGCCAGGATCATCGGCAGGGCGACCCGGTCCTCGCGGCTGTTCTCGTCTGTCAGCACGATGGCCCCGCAGCCGCGCAGCACGGCGTCCTCGGCCTCGGCCCGGATGCGGTCGAGATTGGCGCGCAGGGCGTCGCCGGCCCGGGCCTCGGGGGCGGGCAGGGGCATGGTGCAGTCGATGACGACGACGTTCTTCTCGCCCAGCAGACCCTGAATGCGCTCGTACATGCCGGTGGTCAGCACCGGGCTCTGCAGCACATAGACATCGGCCTGGGCGGCGTCCTGCGCGAGAATGTTGCCCAGGTTCTTGAACCGGGTCTTCAGGCTCATGACGCCCGTTTCCCGCAGCGGATCGATCGGCGGGTTGGTCACCTGGCTGAAGTTCTGGCGGAAGAAGTGGCTGAGCGGACGGTACTTTTCCGACAGCACGGCCAGCGGGCTGTCGTCGCCCATCGAGCCGACGGCTTCCTTGCCGTCCTCGACCATCGGCGCGAGGATCATCTCCAGGTCTTCGAGGCTGAAGCCGGCGGCGGCCTGACGGCGGGTCAGTTCCTCGCGACCATATTTGCGCGGCTCGGGGCCGGGGCCGATCTCCTTTTCGAGATCGACCATGTTGCCCAGCCATTGCGTATAGGGGTGGCGGCCGGCCAGTTCGTCGATGATCTCGTCTTCGCCATAGAGGCGGCCTTCGAGCAGATCGATGGCGATCATCCGGCCCGGCGCGATGGCCAGCTTGCGGGTGATGCGGCCTTCGGCGACGCCGCACATGCCGGCTTCCGAGCCCATGATGACCAGACCATCGTCGGTATAGGCCACGCGCAGCGGACGCAGGCCCGAGCGGTCCTTGCCGGCCACGACCCAGCGGCCGTCGGTGGCGCACAGGGCGGCCGGACCGTCCCACGGCTCCATGACGGCGTTGCAGTAGCTGTAGAGCGCCTGGTGCGAGTCCGAGAGGCTGGGGCCCGAGGCCTCAGGCACCAGCAGGGCCTTGGCCATCGGCGCGTCGCGGCCGGCGCGGACCAGCACCTCGAAGGTGTTGTCCAGGCTGGCGCTGTCCGAACCACCCGGCTGGATCACCGGCTTCACATCATCCCCGAACTCGCCGAAGGCTTGGGCGGCCATCTTGATCTCGTGGGACTTCATCCAGTTGATGTTGCCCTTGATGGTGTTGATCTCGCCGTTGTGGGCGAGCATCCGGAAGGGCTGGGCCAGACGCCATTCGGGGAAGGTGTTGGTCGAATAGCGCTGGTGGAAGATCGCCACATTGGCGGCGAAGCGCTCGTCCTTGAGGTCGGGATAGAACTCGTCGATCGCCTCGGCCAGGAACATGCCCTTGTAGATCAGCGACTTGGCCGACAGCGAACAGATGTAGAAGCCCGACAGATTCTGGGCGTGGACGCGCTTTTCGATGCGCTTGCGGCACAGGAACAGGGCGCGCTCGAGCGGCTCGCCCTCCAGGCCGGCCGGGGCGGCCAGCATGATCTGCTCGATTTCCGGACGGGTGGCGTTGGCCTTCTCGCCGATCACGGCGGTGTTCACCGGCACCTGGCGCCAGCCATAGATGTAGAAGCCAAAGCGCAGGGCTTCGGCCTCGACGATGGTGCGGCAGGCTTCCTGGGCGCCCAGATCGGTGCGCGGCAGGAAGATCTGGCCCACGGCGATGGACCCGGCCCGCAGGGCGTGGCCGGTGCGGCGCACCTGGTCGGTGAAGAAGTCCTGCGGGACCGACAGCAGGATGCCGGCGCCGTCGCCGGTCTTGCCGTCGGCGTCGACCGCGCCCCGGTGCCACAGGGCCTTCAGGGCCTTGATGGCCAGCTCGACCACTTCGCGGCGCGGCGTGCCGTCGATGGCGCAGACCAGGCCGACGCCGCAGGCGTCGCGCTCGGTG